>NZ_CP015922.1:946665-1262220 GCF_001659725.1 Polynucleobacter wuianus
TAATTGCACGTAGACAGCCTACTGCCAGGGATTTACGCCTTGTCATGGCCGTGTCTAAAGCCATTACCAACCTTGAGCGTGCTGGTGATGAAGCGGAGAGGGTCGCTAAGCGCACTAAACGTTTAATTGAATCTGGTTTGCCTCATAACATTAACGTTGCCGAAATACGCTTATCCGGTCAGATGGCTATTTCTTTGCTCCGTCGTAGCTTGGATGCATTTGCTCGCCTAGATACAATTGCAGCAGCTGACGTGGTTCAAGAGGACCGTCAAATTGATGAGGAGTTTAGGGGCTTTGTACGAAAACTTATCACGTACATGTCCGAAGATCCACACATGATTAGTACTGGCCTAGATATGCTAACGATCGCGAAAGCAATCGAGCGTATCGGAGATCATGCCAAAAATATTGCAGAGTTTGTGATCTATATTGCCAAGGGATCTGATGTTCGTCATATCCCCCATGAAGATTTAGTTCGCGAAGCTAATAGACAATAACGGAACCTTCAGCCATGACTCACCGCATACTCATAGTTGAGGATGAGCCATCAATTGCAGAATTGATTGCGATTAATCTATCTCATGCAGGATATGAGGTCGAAAAGGCAATGCAAACTGATCTAGCCATAAGTATGATGAAAGATCAGTTGCCAAGTTTGATTATCTTAGACTGGATGCTTCCTGGAAAATCTGGTGTGCAGTTTGCAAAAGAGTTGCGCTCAAATGACAGGACTAAAGCATTACCTATCCTGATGCTCACTGCCAAAAGTGAAGAATCTGATAAGGTATTGGGGTTAGATTCTGGTGCTGATGACTATGTAACTAAGCCTTTTTCACCAAAAGAGCTTGTGGCCAGAGTAAGGGCAATACTTCGTAGACAGGCCCCAATTGAGGATACTGGTCCACTCACCGTTGGACCTCTTAAATTGGATCCCAGTTCACACCGTGTTGTGGCTGTATGGCCTAGCATTGATCCCAAACCGATTGCTCTTGGCCCTACGGAATTTCGTTTATTACAATTCTTTATGGCCAATCCTGAACGCGTTCATTCACGTGGCAATTTATTGGATAAAGTATGGGGAAATGAAGTCTATATCGAAGAAAGAACAGTAGACGTCCATATTAAGCGCTTGAGGGCTGCACTTGCTCCTTATGAGTGTGACCGCTATATTGAAACTGTACGTGGTAGCGGGTATCGCATTACCAAGACCCCGACTGAATCCTAAGCAGCAATCTATCGTTTTTTATATTAATCTCCATGAATTTCTGGAGATGCTCTAATATTGCCTCATGTTATCTGTGCTAACCCGCTTTTTTGTCATTATTTGTATGGCCTTTATTGCCGCATTTGTTGTATTGACATTCTGGGGTGTGGAATTCGCTATTGCCGCTGGAATCTCTGTACTTGCTATACCGCTTGTTTACGCATATATTAATTTAGCTAGGCTTCGAAAATATATCCTAGCCGATACCGTTGAAAATATGCCCTTACCAAGTGGATTCTGGGAGGAGGTATTCTTTAGGCTTCAGCGACTTGTTAGAAACTTAAAACAACGCATTCGCAGTATTGAACAACAACACGATCACTTCATAGAAGCATTTCAAGCATCACCAAATGGCATTGTGATGCTTGATGATAACGATCAGATCGAATGGTGTAATGCTATTGCAGAGCGTTTTTTTGGGTTGATATTCAAACGTGATGTGATGCAAAGAATTAATTTTTTAATTCGCCGTCCAGAGTTTGTGCAATACCTGAATAAACGCATATTTGATGAACCATTGCTCTTGGAGCGAATGGGGACTGATGGCTCGCTAACTTTAATGTTGCAAGCATTTCCATTTGGCCAAAAACGTCATCTATTGCTAATTCAAGACGTAACTGATTTACAAAATGCAGATGCTATGCGACGTGATTTCGTCGCCAATGTATCTCATGAGATGCGTACTCCAATCACTGTATTGATGGGTTTTCTTGAAACCGTGCAATCTCTTGAGCTTCAGAAAGATCAGCAAGATCAATATTTTGATTTAATGATGGCGCAAGCCCAAAGAATGAAGAGCCTTGTGGAGGATCTCCTGACCTTGGCCAATTTGGAGTCCAATGCCTTGCCAGCCTCCAACACAGTCGTAAAGGTTGAAACTTTAATGGCATTAATTAAAAATGATGCTGAAGCACTCTCGCAAGGAAAACATGCGCTTAGTTTTGACATTCTTTCGCCAATGAATTTACTTGGCGATGAAAGAGAAATTCTTTCCGCATTTAGCAATTTAGTGTCGAATGCAATTCGTTATACCCCTGAAGTTGGAGCTATTCATGTCTCATGGAATCAGAATGAACAGGGACAAGGGGAGTTTTCTGTAACTGACTCTGGCCCCGGCATAGCATCTGAACATCTGTCTAGACTAACTGAGCGTTTTTACCGTGTAGATAGAAGTAGATCTAGAGATACGGGTGGAACAGGTCTTGGTTTGGCTATAGTTAAACATATTGCCAACCGACATCAGGCTCAGTTGGTTATTGAGAGTACCCCAGGAAAAGGGAGCAAATTTCTTTTAAGATTTCCTCAAGACAGACTAGCAGCCTAATCTTTACTCTTTCTTCTTTTTCTTCTTCTTTTTGGATTCTTTTGGAAGTTTATCGGCTTTTCCATTGGCATATAGACACCAAACCTTAATTTCCTCAAATAGCTCTACAAGGTCATCATGGGGTAGGCTCTTTAAATCAACAAGCCCAATACTGCCGGATTCTTGTAGTTGCTTTACAGCATCTTCATATTGATATTTACTCATGATTATTAAACCATTGGATTAGATGATGACCAATCCTATCAAAGTAATATGACAAAGCAGAATTATTAGGCGATCTAAGGCTGTTAATCTTGGTCGCCAGTAACTTCTGAGGATCTTCTCACGCCTTTGAGCTTTGCAACAAGCCTCTCTAGGGGGCCTCCCATAATCAGAGTTACAAGGATAGCCCCAAGGCTGATGCCCCCAAGGGCAAATTGACCAGCGCCAAAAGCAGCGCCTATTAGTGCACAAGACCAAATACTTGCTGCAGTAGTAAGACCAAGGATTTTCTGCGATCTTTGCTCTCGGATAATGACGCCGGCTCCTAAGAATCCGAGGCCAGTAATTAATCCCTGTAATACTCTGCTAACCGACTGAGCGTCGTCTTGAACAAAGTCGCTGATAAGTAAAACTGCTGTAGCTGACCCAATGGAAACAAGAGAGTGAGTGCGAATGCCTGCTGATTTATGATGTAGCCACCTATTAAGCCCCAAAATGGCGCCAACTAAAAGTGCTAGGCTTAGCCGTAGGGTGATAGTCCCATATATGTCTAATTGCGTCATATAGATTCCCTTATTAGAACAGCAGTTAAAACCAAGTGTATATGAAGCCAGTCCATACCTTAACAATAGTGAAATATATACTGTGTAGGATGGTATAGATTAATTCCTTGGGCTTTGTATTCAATGACTCAGAATCTATACAAATATCTTTCATCAGTGCAAAAAAATGGCACGAACTACCGCTTACTGAGAATCAATGATTCAAAACGGCCATATAAGAAAGATCAGACGGCTGGTGCTGCGAATAATGCATTTGTGGTTGATGCCAAATACTCGCTTTGCCTTGATGATGTTATCTGAACAATAATGCACTACTTAACTTGACATGGTGGTAATCCTCTGGTGTCGGGTTAATATTGGTTAAAACCCAGTGAGGATATGAATGTCTGTTGAAGCAAAGCCAAAGTTCGCAACCCTAAGGTCAGTTGAATCCTTCGCAAATCCCCGCCCGAGTATTCAAAAGCGAATGGCAGATGGAAAGGCTTTGCGAAAAGTTGTAAGCCATATAGAGCAGGGTGTATACACGCCACCTAACCACAGAATTGATCCCATTACTATATTGGAGGACCAGGCAAAGACTCGAATAGGATCGCTTATCCCCATTCGTTACGAACGCATGCTGCAATCCCCTTTTGCCTTTTTTAGAGGTGGTGCTGCAATCATGGCCCAAGATCTTGCTAATCAGCCAATAACCAATATTACAGTTCAGTTATGTGGCGATATGCATGTCTCTAACTTTGGTTTTTTTGGCACAGCAGAACATCGTCTTATTTTTGGCATTAATGACTTTGATGAGACTCTGCCAGGAAGTTGGGAATGGGATATCAAGCGCCTAGTTGCTAGCGCCTTGATTGCTTCTGAGAGTATGGGTGGCGATAAATCTCTTGGGAAGATGCTTGTTTATCGTATAGCCTCTGAATATCAAAAGCGTATGGAGCAATACGCGAAGATGCCGTACTTGGATTTAGCGCAAGAATTTATTGGCGAAAAAGATGTACGTAAACATTTCAGCAAAGAGCATCAAAAAAAACTTGATGTTTACCTTAAGGAGACCAAGGGACAAGGGAATATTCAAGTACTCCAAAGCTTAACTACTTTGGTTGGCAAGAATCGCAAGATTATTAATAAGCCCCCACTAATTGAGCATTTTAAGAAGAATGCCTACGGTGTGCCATTAAAAAATCTCATTGATAAGGCGCTATTAAATTATTCCAGCACCTTACTAGCGGATCGTCAAATCTTATTTCAGCGCTACTCGCTAAAAGACTACGCCAGAAAAGTTGTTGGTATTGGAAGCGTGGGTACAAACTGCATGGTTCTTTATTTTGAAGGTGATAGTGAAAATGACCCCTTATTTTTGCAATACAAGGAAGCACAGAAATCAGTCCTAAGTCCTTATCTTGGCGAGTCAATATATCGGGATATGGGTCGACGCGTAGTAGCTGGCCAACATTTACTTCAAGGTGCCCCGGACATCTTCTTAAATTATGGAGCAGTTCAATACGATATCAATAAGAGTCAAGGCTTCTATTTGCGTCAATTGCGCGATATGAAGGGTGGAATTGGGGTTGGTGCCGGAGGTGTTTCTCTTAAAAACTTCCCTGACTATGCAAAACTATTTGGCTGGGCCTTAGCGCTTGGTCATGCCCGCTCGGGCGATGCAGCATTAATTGCTGGATACTGTGGACAGTCCAGGAGTCTTAATGATGCGCTTTATGGGTTTGCTAAATCCTATTCAAAACAAAATGCAAAGGACTTCGATGCGTTTTGCAAAGCGGTGAAAAGCGGAAAATTGAAGGTTTCGGGCAAGAAAGTGGGGCTAAAACGCTAACTAAAATTGAGTCATCAATTTGTCATTTTGTAGGCAGATAGTCTAATTAGACCTAATTTATCTTTACTTAAACTCATGAACGCATCCCGCTTAATAAGTGCTCTATTTCTCATATTTCAAGCATCAACCATAAGCTTAATTCAGGCAGCCACCATATATCCAATTGATCAGGCGTCTATTCTTGCTGGCTCAAAATTTGATATTAAGGTGGAATTTAATTCTGTCGTTAATCTCAATGACATTGTCATTGAGATGAATGGTGTGCAACTTAGTAGGCTGATATTAACCAAACCAGACTTTATATCAAGTGAAAATGGTAAAGGTAGCTCCTTGCTATATCGTGACGTTGAGATCCCCAAATCTGGAAAATATCAAGTTGTAGCTCGCACGCCACAAGAAAGCCTACAAGCTACCTGGGATGTCTATCCAAGTGGACCACGTCGCGTTAAGAACGTGATCTTATTTATTGGTGATGGGATGACTGTTGCTAATAGAACTGCAGCACGTGTTTTATCTAAAGGAATCGTAGAGGGTAAATATCAAGGCAGATTATCTTTTGACGATATGCCTCAGACTGCCATGATTGGAACATCAGGCTCTGACTCCCTCATCACAGACTCCGCTAACTCAATGAGCGCATATACAACAGGTCATAAGACAGCTGTTAATGCTATGGGGGTTTACGTATCACGTGGAAGTGATAATCTTTCTCATCCCAAGGTTGAAACAATTGCTGAGCTCATCAAGCGTAAAACCAAGATGTCAGTTGGAATTGTTTCGGATGCTGAATTACAGGATGCAACTCCTGGTGCGATGGTAGCTCACACCCGTCGTAGGGCTGATAAGCAATATATTGCAGATCAACTCCTAGCCAGTGGTGCCGAAGTGATTCTTGGTGGAGGATCTGCGTATTTTTATCCTCAGTCATCAAAAGGATCTAAGCGCAAAGATGATAAAAATTTACTTGAAGCCTTTAAGGCTGATGGATACCAACTAGCGTTCACAAAACAAGAATTAAATGCGGCCGCTACAAATAAAAATACCAAGAAGCTCTTTGGAGTTTTTCATCCAGACAATATGGATGGTTCATTAGATCGCTTGTATTTAAAAAAGAATACTGTAGAACAATATCCCAATCAGCCAGATTTGACTGAGATGACCCAATCGGCCATTGATGTTTTATCTAGAAACCCCAATGGTTTTTTCTTAATGGTAGAGGCGGCCTTAATTGATAAATTCAACCATCCACTTGATTGGGAAAGAGCGGCCTTTGACACTATTATGCTGAGTAATGCTGTTCAGATTGCAAAGGATTTTGCTAAATCACATCCAGATACGCTGATAATTGTGACTCCTGATCATACCCATAGCGGCTCAATTAGCGGGGTGGTTCATGATGAGAAGTCTGGACCACTGCGTGAAAAGGTTGGCATCTATGCTGAGGCTGGATATCCCAATTATCCTAAAGCAGATATTAAGGGCTATCCAAATCAGATTGATGTTTCCAAGCGCCTGGCATTCTTCTACGGAAACTATCCAGATCACTATGAAACACTTCACCCAAAGTTAGATGGCACTTTTATCCCCTCCATCAAGGATGAAAACGGTAAATATGTTGCCAACCCTAAATACTTGCAACTGCACGAAGATGCTATCCATGTGGGTGGTAATTTACCATCACACCAGGAGTCTGGTGTTCACACCGCTGATGATGCCGTACTGAATGCCCAAGGCCCAGGATCAGAGAAATTTAAAGGCTTTATGGATAACACGGAAGTTTTTAAAGTAATGGCAGAGTCATTGGGTCTTGGTAATAAATAAATACTTCGTTCCATGGAATCTTTAAATAACATTAACTATGGCTCATTAATAGATACTGCTATCAGTCTTGGTGCAGCGTTCCTCTTTGGAGGATTGATTGGTTTAGAGCGTCAGTATCGGCAAAGAACAGCAGGATTACGAACCAATATACTGGTTGCGATTGGAGCTGCAATATTTGTTGATGCAGCAAATAGACTTACTGGTCATGATGGAGCTGTTCACGTCATGGCATATGTTGTTTCTGGTATAGGCTTTCTGGGCGCCGGCGTCATCATGCGTGAAGAAGGGAATGTTCGTGGTATTAATACAGCAGCTACTTTATGGGCATCTGGTGCAGTTGGTGCTTGTGCTGGCGCTGATTTAATTCTTGAGGCAGGTTTGGCCACCTTATTTGTATTGGCTGCAAACACGCTTCTTCGGCCTGTTGTTACATTCATCAACCGCCAACCGCTCGATACTATATCGGTCGAGGTTACCAATTCTGTTTATATCATTACGCCAAAGCATGCACAAAAGCATGCTTTGAAGCAATTTATTAAGACTTTAGAAGAGGCTGGATACCAAACTCAAGACATTGAAGTGCATCAATTTGGTAGTGATGAAGTTGAGATACAAGCGGTGCTTACTGCCTCAGCAGTTGATGGAGATGAGATGGATAAACTAATAGCTAAGATTGCTGATCAAGAATTTGTCACGCAGGCTTTTTGGAGTCCAAGTACAACAGATTAGTGATTCCTATTCTTTTGACACAATATTGAAATATTTGCAGTTCAATATTTCCCTGTGAATACAAATAACCAAGAATCAACTATTACCTGCCCCCATTGCCAGGCTTCAGAGCTACTTGCCACGCATACGGGACTTACCCATCATTTCTTTCGCTGCAGCTCCTGCAGCGCGATTTTGAAGCCTAAATCTGGCGACTGCTGCATTCTCTGCAGTTTTGGCACTCAAGATTGCAATAGCCCCGAGCAAAATTTGGCCGCATAGTTGTCGTCAACTTCACCGGCAATGCTCTTTGCTGTCTTATTTCATGAATATGTCATGGTTTTTACATAAAATAGACATATTTATTGCAGCATTCCATTTTTGGGGAAGATTTTGGCAAGTAATCCCGTAGACCATTTATTTAACTCTGCAGATCTCGTTGCAGCGGTTGATTTGGGGTCGAATAGTTTTCGGATGCTCATCGCACAGGCTGTTAATACACCCTCCGGGACTCAACTTCGCCCCATAGATACCCTTCGAGAATCAGTTCGTCTAGCAGCAGGTCTTACGGAAAATAAATTACTCGGAAATGACGCATATCAAAGAGGCCTAACGGCTATTAAGCGCTTTGGAGAGCGAATTCGAGGTTTTGATCCTGCTAATGTCCGCGCTGTTGCTACCAATACCTTGCGTGTTGCTAAGAATGCGCAGCAATTTGTAAATGATGCTCAAGAGGCCTTAGGCTTCCCAATAGAAGTGATTGCCGGCGTTGAAGAAGCTCGGCTTATTTATATTGGTGCCGCCCATGAAGTCCAGGCAGTACAGGGCAATCGTTTAGTGGTTGATATTGGTGGTGGCTCCACAGAATTCATTATTGGTAAGGGCTATGAGCCCAAGCTTTTAGAGAGTCTTTATATCGGCTGTGTTTCTCATAGCATGCGCTTTTTCCCTAAAGGCAATATTGATGCCCATGAATTTAAGGAGGCAGAACTTGCAGCTAGGCGCGAGATTCAGGTTATTTCGGGGGCTTATCTCAATAGTGGCTGGAAGCAGGTTATTGGCTCATCGGGTACAGCAAGAGCGCTTGCAGAATTGATATCCGCAAACGATCTTAATGGTCGTTCGAATGATAGCGGTGGCCTGATTACACGCGAAGGCCTCAAGGCCCTCAAGAAGCACTTATTGAAATATGAGCATGTTAGTCAAGTTGAGCTGATTGGCCTTAAGGATGACCGACGATCAGTATGGCCTGGCGGATTGGCGATCATGCTTGCAGTTTTTGATGAGCTTGGCATTGAGGAAATGGAAGTTACGGATGCCGCTTTGCGTAGCGGTGTCTTATACGATCTCCTAGGTCGATCCCAGCATCATGACATGCGCTATGTAACTGTTGAACAGTTCATGCAACGTTACGCAGTAGACAGAGACCAAGCTGATCGCGTTGGAAAGCTTGCGGCGGACTTTTTACAACAGTTGCCAAAACCTGAAGCAGAAAATAGGGCGGATAACGTTGCCTTATTGCAATGGGCGGCTAATTTGCATGAAATCGGACTCTCTATTTCTCACAATGGCTATCACAAACACTCGGCCTATATTGCTGGAAATGCTGACATGCCTGGGTTTTCTAAGAATGATCAAGCAAGGCTTGCCGCCTTGTTAATTGGCCACACTGGAAAGCTTGGTAAGTTGGCAAATAATCATAACTTTCATGATTGGCGAATGCTGTTTTGTCTCCGCTTGGCTCAAGTCCTATGTCGAGGCCGTAATGACACTAATCTTCCAAAAATTAAGGTTTCCGAACACGATGGCTCCTATCTTGTGAGCCTTTCTAAAGAGTGGGCTACTGAGCATCCTCTAACCGAATTTAGTCTGATAAAAGAAGCGACTGAATGGGAGCGCGTAGGTAGATCCTATCAAGTCAGTTTAAAGTAAGCCCTGTATTTAACAATAAAAAAGCCGCTTCTAGTCAAAGCGGCTGATTTTAAGATGCTATCTACGAGTTATATACCCAAGAAGTGTTTTGCGTAACGTGGGTTGATATCCGAGAGACGCAACATTGTTAGTAAATCCGCGGTGTTGAAATCAGGATCCCAAGCGGGTGCACTGCAAATCTTCGCGCCTAATTTGAGGTAGCCTTTAATCAATGGGGGCGCATCTACATCTAAGCCTCCATTAAGCTTGTCAAGAGGAAGAGGGAGCCTAGGAAATGCATGGAACTCAGTTGGCGCCATTTGATCATTGCCAAGTGAGTTATATAAACTAGCTGCAAAGTGACCGCCGTCGGCCATAGGAATACTAGCGCAACCAAGCATGATCTCATACCCATTTTTAAGCATGTACTGAGCTAATCCACTCCACAAGGCCATGATTACAGCTCCCGAGCGATAATCTTGGTGAACACATGATCTACCAAGTTCAACCAGCTTCGGACGCAGGTGATTCAACCGAGAAAGGTCAAATTCAGAATCTGAGTACAGACGCCCGATTTCTTGGGCTTTGTGTGGGGGCAGAACACGATAGGTGCCGACCACTTTCAAAGAGTCATGATCGCGAATTAATAAGTGATCGCAATATGCATCAAATTCGTCGATATCTAGACCTTCGGCATTTTGAGATAGGTTAGCACCCATTTCTTCTGCGAAAACTTTATAGCGAAGTCTTTGTGCTTCCTTCACTTCACCAGGACTATTAGCCCATTCAATTTTAAAAGCAGGTTTCTTTGTCTTTACTGTCTTTGTAACAACAGAAACTTCTTCAACTTGAGATAATTGAGTACGACTTTTATTAGCAAACTTCTTGCCAAATAGTTTCTTAGCTAATTTTTTGGAAAGCTTTTTAATCGGATTTAGGTTTGATTTACTTGGATCTTTTTTCTTTTTTGGCGAGAAGATCTCAAAGGCGCCAATTGGATTCGGGATATCAGACATAGTTAGCCTTGTATGTAGTTTTTAAGATGTTATTGAGCATTTATGACGCTTTAAAGACAATCGGAATGCAGACGGCAGACCACATCAAAACAGCAATAAATAGGGCCAGCATGACCGCTGCAGAGCCGAAATCCTTAGCTCGTTTAGAGAGGTCATGATGATCAAATGAGATGCGATCGATGGCAGCCTCAACACTGGAATTAAGTAATTCCACAACCAAGACCATTAAAAGTGAAGCAATTAACAATGCCTTCTCAAGATAGCTAATGGGCATGAATATGGCTATTGGAGTAAGCAATACAAATAGCGTTAATTCTTGTCTAAAGGCGCTTTCTTCTTGAAAAGCATAGACTAAACCGCACCAAGAGTTTTTTGCAGCATGCCAAGCACGAGCAATACCCCTATTTCCTTTGTGTGGGTTTTGATCAATGTGATATGGGGGGTTCAAGGCCGTTCCTTGTTATGCAATTGCAGTGACATGGACATCTGGACTTGGCACAGGCTTGAGATGTTTAGCAAATTCTTCAGATGCAGCTCTCCATGAGAATTTTTCAGCATGTGCTCGTGCGACTTCACGTGGAATTTTTAAGGCCTCTAAGCAGGCAACTCTCAAGTCATCATTCATGGCGCCTGCTTTGGAATTGCCAAGCACGTCAATTGGTCCAGTTACAGGATAAGAGGCTACAGGTGTGCCACAAGCCATTGCCTCAAGCAAAACGAGGCCAAATGTATCTGTCTTGCTTGGGAATACAAATACGTCTGCTGCGGCATAAACTTTAGCGAGTTCATGTTGTTGTAATACGCCAAGATAGTTAATATCTGGGTATTTTTCTTTAATACCAGCCATGGCTGGACCATCTCCAACTACCCACTTTGATCCTGGTAAATCAATCTCTAGAAATGCATTGATATTTTTTTCAATTGCTACTCGACCAACGTATAAAAATATTGGGTGTGCAGTGTTCAGCGCCTTGGACTCCTGCATTTTGAAGATATCTAAATCCACACCGCGCGACCAAAGGACGACATTGTTTAGACCATACTTCTCAAGATCTTCTTTGACAACAATGGTTGGAGCCATAACAGCCATAGAAGGACCATGGAACCAGCGAATGAAGGCATAAGTTATTGCGAGTGGAATACCAGTCCTAGCTTTGACGTATTCTGGAAAGCGTGTGTGATAAGCGGTAGAGAAGGGTAGATTATTCTTTACTGCGTATGAGCGGGCAGATAATCCCAAGGGGCCTTCGGTCGCAATATGCATCGCATCAGGAGCAAATTCTTTGATACGTCGTGCCACTTCCTTGCCTGGAAACAGAGAAAGCGCAATATCGGGGTATGTTGGACATGGAATAGATTTAAATCCTGTGGGAGTAATCATTTCTACTTCATGACCCATGGCTATTAATTCAGCACGGGTTTGTTTTAGCGTTCGTACTACGCCATTAACCTGGGGATCCCATGCATCAGTGATGATCATAATTTTCATAAGACAGCCTCTTTAATGAGTAACTCAATAGCAGGTTGGAAGGTAATTTCAGGGGTTTCAACTGGCTCACCCTTAATGTGTGGCCAGTGAATAATTTTTAGTTCACCATTCTGGGTTTCGACTAATGCAGTTAGACTTTCTACCCAATCACCATCATTGCAATAGAGAAGTCCATCAATTTCACGAATCTCAGCTTTATGAATATGACCACAAACGACGCCATCACAGCCGCGTAGGCGGGCTTCTCTGGCCATAATGTGCTCAAAGTCGGCTATGTAGCTCACTGCATTTTTAACTTGATGCTTTAGGTATTGCGATAGTGACCAATATTGCAAGCCCATCTTGACTCGCAACATATTGAAGTAACGATTAATGTAAAGAATGAAGGAGTACAAGGTGTCTCCCACATAGGCCAACCATTTAGCGTACTGCATAACACCGTCAAACAGATCTCCGTGAGTAACCCAGAGTTTCTTTCCATCTAATGTAGTGTGAATAACTTCTTCCACTACTTTGACATCGCCAAATGACATGCCAAAAAATTGACGCGCGCTCTCGTCATGATTTCCCGGGACATAAATTACTTCAGTACCTTTGCGAGCCTTGCGTAATAGTTTTTGTACTACATCGTTATGAGCTTGAGGCCAATAAAATGACTTTTTTAGTCTCCAGCCATCGATAATGTCGCCAACAAGATAAAACTTATCTGCTTCGTTATGTTTTAAAAAATCTAGGAGGTAGTTAGCCTGACACCCTGATGTTCCTAGGTGTACGTCTGAAATCCAGATGGCTCTGTAATGCATCATGAAACCGTATTAAGCCAAGCCAGTATGTAAACATCATGACATTTTTAAGTCAGTTTGATGACTGTGGTACTTTTGGAACATTGATTTATATTGGTAAGGAATATGAGCATTGATCAAGCAATTACTGAAAAGCAAACTCCATTTCTTATCCGTTTTGGCCTTTGGTTGGCTATTTGGGCGCATGTCATTTCCGGAGTGGTCACACTTTTTATCGTATTTCCGTCTGCCACTTCACAAACTAAGCGTTTCCATATTCAAAAGTGGTCAGTACGTTTACTCAAAATATTTGGTATCGAATTGAGAGTTACAAACCCAAATATCCTTCCTAGCGATTCTTATCTGCTTTCATCAAATCATATTTCCTGGATAGATATTCATGCGATCAATGCATTTAAGCCGATTCGATTCGTTGCTAAATCAGAGGTTGAGAATTGGCCGATATTTGGTTGGATGGCAAAGCAATTAGGCACCGTGTTCATTAAACGTGATAGTTCAAGGCACGCTCATTTTGTTGTAGGATCAATCAGCGAGGTCTTGCAATCAGAGTCTGTTTGCATCTTTCCTGAGGGCACTTCAACCGATGGTAAAAGCGTAAGACCGTTTAAGCCCAACTTTTTCGAGTCTGCGGTCATGGCTGATGTACCTGTTTACAGCATAGCAATTCGATACCTATCTAAGATCACCGAACTCCGTTCTGATGTACCAGCATTTGTAGGAGATATGGGACTTTTAGAGTCCATGAGCAATATCCTCAAACACCGGAATCTGATTGTCGAATTAACCCTTTTTCCACCCCCTGGGGCCTCACCTCAGCAGCCTAGGGATAGAAAATGGCTTGCCCTTCACAGTCATGAACAAATCTCAAGCTATTTAAGCGGGGCTAATCCTAAGTAATCTGTAATAAAAATGACATTATTTCAGGCGTAAACTCAGAGAAATCCAACGGAATTAATATGACCTCCAAGCATAAAGAGATGGCAGAGTGGTACCAGCGTGCTCAAGAAGAGATTCTTGACAGCATGGATGAAGAGCTCGAAATGGAGCTTGATGATGATCGCCTCTCTGCTGATGGTGATGCTGGCTCCCAAGTTTCTCGTAATGTGTACTTCAGGGAGCTCTTCAGATTACAGGGTGAACTTGTAAAGTTACAAGACTGGGTTGTGGCCAATAAAGTCAAAGTTGCTGTGCTATTTGAGGGCCGAGACTCAGCGGGTAAGGGCGGCGCTATTAAACGTATCACTCAGAGATTAAATCCACGTGTTTGTAAGGTTGTAGCTTTACCTGCACCAAACGAACGAGAGAAAACACAGTGGTATTTTCAAAGATACATCTCACATTTACCTGCTGGTGGCGAGATAGTCCTATTTGACCGTAGTTGGTATAACCGTGCGGGCGTTGAGAAGGTTATGGGATTCTGCACAGACCAAGAATATGAAGAGTTTTTGAGAACAGTTCCAGATCTAGAGCGCATGATGATTCGCTCGGGAGTTATTCTGATTAAGTACTGGTTCTCCATTTCCGATGATGAGCAGTACAACCGATTCATGATGCGCATCCATGACCCACTGAAGCAGTGGAAGTTGAGCCCTATGGATCTAGAGGCACGTCGTTTATGGGAGCAGTACACCAAGGCCAAGGAAACGATGCTCGAAAGAACGCATATTCCAGAAGCTCCTTGGTGGGTTGTGGCAGCAAATGATAAGAAAAAAGCACGTTTAAACTGCATTACCCACCTATTGAATCAAATTCCTTACAAGGAAATTGATCATCCAGTTATCACGTTGCCGGCTCGAGTTCATAATCCTGATTACTTGCGTGGACCAGTTCCACCAGAGATGTACGTTCCTGAGGTCTATTAAATCTTTCTGGATGGTGATAATCTCATTAAAAAGAAGGGGTTATTTTGAAAAAGATTCATCCATCAATTACCAACCGGGAATTCAAGCTGCTGATTAAGCCAAAAGGATTAGATCGTCGCAGTAAGATTACTGAGCTTAGCGAACAAATTCTTAAGTTCTGCAAGAAGAATAAGGTGGATTTTTTTCATCTTGATAATGCCAATACGGGCTTACGTAATGTTTATTTTTATGACACTCCGGGCGAAGAGTTTCGGCTAAATAATATTATTTTACGCGTAAGGGAGTCACGTCAAAATGTTTGGGTAGATGATTATGCTGAAGTCACACTGAAGTGTAGAACCCATGATATGAATAAAGCGTCTCAATTTAATCCTTCACCTCAAAAGAAAATTAAATCGCGAATACGCTTCAAAGAGGAAATACTACGAGGTGATGAGATCGGTTCACATCGTCAAATCTACTCAAATAATGCAATTTTGGACGCTGTTCCAATAGACGATCTTTTTGATAGATCCCTCAGTAGTGTAAGTAAATTTTTTCCAGGCCTTGCTAAGCTCTCTATTGATAAGAAATCTCCTTTACGAATTGTAGGAGGCTCAACCAATAAGATTCTTGAGGCTTGCTTGCCATTAGGAAATCTTGTTTTTGGGGATGGCGTTCAAGCGCACTGTGATATTGCTATTTGGATGAAAAGTGCTGGAGATCCTATAGTTGGCGAGCTAGCCTTTTCATATCGGGTAAATGATGAGAATCGTTCACCAATTAAGGCTCATAAGAGGGCAGACAAATTCTTTGAAAAGCTTCAGATCGAACTTTCTCAATGGCTTGAGATTGGTAGTACTAAAACTGCCTTAATTTATGGAAAGCCTGAATGAGTTTGGGCGAACCAAGTGCACAAGCTCTAGAGCCTACTCTTTATGAGCTCTTTATTCAGTTTTTAATCATTGGTGCAGTGAGTTTCGGCGGCGGAATCATTGCCTATGAACGAATTTTGCTTATTGATAAACGTAAATGGCTCAGTACGGATGAATTCATGGGTTTTTTGGCCATTAGTCAAACTATGCCTGGATTAAATTCAGTCAATCTAGCAGTGCTTGCGGGGGATCATTTGCGGGGCATTTGGGGTGCAGTGGTTTCTGTCATTGGTCTGATCATGCCAGGATCAGCATTTGTCTTGATTGTTGGTATTGCCTATACAAATAATAATGATCATCCTTTAGCCAACATGTTATTGACTGGAATAGCCGCTGGTGCCTGTGGTTTGTTAGCGGCCATCACATACCGAATCGGTGATCAACATTGGAAGCATCTTAAATCTCTGGTTATTATTGCATGCACCTTTGGTTTAATGAGTATTGCAAAGCTATCCTTGCCGATAGTGCTGTTGATCATGGCGCCAATTTCAATTTATTTATACAGGCCGAAATCAACAAGATGAGTTTAATAATACAACTCGTAGTTGCTTTCAGTCTTTTATCTATCCTGGCTGTTGGTGGTGGTACTGCCGTGTTGCCGGAGATGCAAACACTATTAGCCCAACAATTCCATATTGATCACACTCAATTTGTTCATATTTACAGTATTGGGCAAGTAGCGCCAGGACCAAACATGTTGATGGTTTTAATCATCGGCTTTAAGGTGGCGGGATTAGTCGGGGCGGGTGTTGTACTGATAGCATTTTTTGTGCCGTCTAGTATTTTATGTTTTTACGTAGGCCGGTTATGGGGTCATTTTGCTGATAACCCGTGGCGACGCTCCATTCAGGATGCGCTTGAGCCCATATCTATCGGGCTAATGTCATCTGGAGTTTATGCGGTAGCCAAGGCATCCATCATTAGCCCCATAACGTCTGTATTAGGATTACTCACTTTATACTTAATTTTTAAAACTAAGATTAATCCCGTATTCGTGATCTTGGGATCGGGTATGCTCAGCTTTATTTATCTTCGGTACTTAAAATTTCTTTAAAACGCCGCTCTAACACCGACCATTAGACTTCTTCCAGATTGGGGTGCATAGAGTCTCACAGCCATCGGTGATGTTGCATAACGAATCTCTTCATTCAGGAGATTCTTCAGGGACAGGTAGCCAGTCCAATTGATTTTACCAATACGCTCTGTATATGACAGGTTGGCATTTAAGAGGTTGTAACTAGGGGTGGGTCCAATCTCCCAGCTTGCTAATCTATTTTGTTGATAGCTGTAGATATAGGTCGCGCTGGTTAACCAACCCTCTCGTTGATAAGCCAATTCTGTGCCCAGTCTTGGCGCTGGTTGAAGTGGCAAGTTGCCGCCGGCATTAAAGCTACCTTGTAAAACATCGCCAAATACACGACCACCAATACCTGTTTGGTTCCAGTTATACGTCAGCTCACCTTCAGCACCCCGAATATTGGCATTGGCCTGCGATGCTTGTACAACTGAAAAGTTATCATTCGTCGCACTGTATGAGCCTGTATAGAAACCATAGATGTAGTTCGTGAATTGATTACGATACAAGCTCACTTTGCTACGAATGAGCCCTAATGTTTTTTGAAAGCTTAGCTCAATATTATGGGAAGTCTCTGTGCCTAAATTTGAATTACCAATATCAAATGTTGCTGTAGAGTCATGCGGGCCATACGAGTAAAGCTCCTGTGGTGTTGGTGCTCTTTGTGAAACCGTATACGCTAGACCTATGCCATAACCTCTTGTGACATCAACCATACCTCCAGCGGAGTAGGACATCAAATTAAATTGTCGGTTTTGAATAGTTGGTGGTCCGTAACTATTAGGCTGAAAGCCTTGAGAACCTGGGTTCGGAAATTGAGTTGCTGAATTGGGGTTCTGGGCAGCATAGTTATAGCGAGCACCTAGATTAGTCTTTAATGCTCCGTATCGACCTTCCTCAACCCAAAATAATGCGCTTGAATTGGATTTTGTTTGTGGAACGATTGCATAGTTATTAGTGCTGAGATCTATTGCATTTAATGTTGATCCAGTGAGTTGCGCACCAATGACACCTCGAGATCCTAGTAATTCTTTATGGGCCAGTTCTAGGCGTGCCTCAGTGGCGGTATTGTTCCATTGCGTTGAGGCAACACCATTATTGGTAAATTCTGTATGTTGATAGTTTGTATTAGCAGCGCTGACTTTAATTGATGAGAAACCATCAAAAGGATCATTCGTTTGATGGGCAAAGTCATATCGATTTTGAGATTGCTGAATAAAGCCACCTTCAGCAGTGGGTATGCCATAGTTGTGGTTCATACGCTCTAAAGAAATGCCGGTATAACCATCAGACCTTAAATAGGATGCTCCAAGCCCAAGGCTATTCTGGTTACTATAAGAGAAGGGCAGTTTTCCGCTATAAGGAATGTTTACTGGTGGCGCAGTCGGATTAATTGCCCAGTTCGCATTAGGTCCGCCTTGTTCAGCATACCCAGGAATACGGTAATTATTCGAATTACTGATTGTGGAGTCTAGATGCAATGCAAGCGGTCCTGCAGGCCCATCTAACTCAAGGTTGCCAGTTTTGCCTTGGTTAGCAGTTTCATAGCTGGTATTAATTGCTCCCGATAGTGCATCAGGCATTGAAGTCACAATGCGATCATTAACCACGTTAACCAGGCCGCCACTAGAGCCAGAACCATACATGAGTGCAGAGGCACCGCGCAGAATTTCAATCTGATGGGTGTTTTGCATTGGATTTGCAACAGCATGGTCGGCTGAAATGCTCGATACATCACCCACAGATAAACCGTTTTGCAAAATCTGAACCCGCGCACCTTCTAATCCGCGGATAACAGGCCTAGACGCACCAGCACCATAGCCAGTTGCAGACACACCCAATTCATTTGCAAGGGTTGCACCAAGGGTGCCGCTGAGTTTATTTTGCAGCTCATCACCAGAAAGCACCTTATTTGGCGATAAGAATCCCTGCCCATCATCGCGAACGCCACTGACATTTAATTGCAAAGCTGGCTCAGCATCACTTTGCGACCATGCAAGATTACTCAGCAATATTGCCAGCAATATCAATACTAATTTCTGAAGGGGGTAATGCCTGTGTTTCATATTTCATCCAAGATCACCAAAAATGGTGACGATTAAAACGGGGTATGCCTGACCGAATCGGCTGGCACTAGTCTTAAAGGATGAGGGTGGGTGGAGCGCGGGATTGATAAGCCGATGGAGCGGCTTGCTCGAAAACAAAATGAAGTGGGAAATCAAATATAGGTTTAGCAAGCTCAGCAGCCATAGTCTGCGTAGATGCATCAGGAATAAAACCGGCTAAGGTTAAGGCATCAAAAAGATGGCATGTGTCTGAACTATGACTGAATGTAGATGCAATTTCACTGGAGGAAGCCTGGGTAACAGCCTGCTGTTGAACCGTTACATGTGAAATGCTGTGGGCAAAGCCAATCGAGTGGGTTCCAATCATGCAAACCAAGAGCAAAGCGACTGCTAAAGTAGCTTGAATTTGCTTTGTGAATCTGCTGGAAAAATAGGCAACCATGCCTCGAATCTTACAGGATTTGCCTCAAATAGCCCTGTCGGTGTAGAATATTGATTCCGTCGGAGTGTAGCGCAGCCTGGTAGCGCACCTGCTTTGGGAGCAGGGGGTCCAAGGTTCGAATCCTTGTACTCCGACCACTTACTCTATTAGTTGTTTCAATCAGTCCCAGTGCACTCATACTGCCTATAGCTCAGCTGGATAGAGCAACGCCCTTCTAAGGCGTAGGTCGCACGTTCGAATCGTGCTGGGCAGGCCAAATTCTCCAATACCCTAGTTTTAGCCTACTTAGAAGACTAATCCTCTAAAAAAGCCTCAAAAGCGGTATTTAATACGCCTTTACCCATCATAAATTTGCTATAAATGCAGATGTGGCAGTTTTGCCAAACCTTTATAGAAGTAGAAAACAGGAGAAAACGATGAAGAGCAAATCTTTGATTAAAGCAGGCCTGGTCGCTGGTCTATTTATTAGCGCTATCAGTGCACAAGCTGCAAGCGCTACGATGGACAAAATTAAATCTACCGGTGCTGTCACTATGGGTGTGCGCGAATCATCTATTCCGATGTCGTATACAACTGGTGACAGCCGTTTTGACGGTTACCACGTTGAAGTTTGCCGCATGATCTTGGGTGATATTAAGGACAAGCTCGGCATGAGCACTTTGCGAATCAACTATCAGCCAGTAACTTCACAGAACCGTGTACCTTTGGTGCAAAACGGCACAGTAGATATTGAGTGCGGTACAACCACGAATAATACGGCTCGCGCAAAAGACGTTGGCTTTGCCAATACCTTGTATGTTGAAGAAGTGCGCATTGCAGTAAAGGCAAACTCTGGTATTACTTCGATTGCACAACTTAATGGTAAGAAAGTCGCTACTACAACAGGTACAACATCTGTTCAGCTATTACGTAAGCATGAGAGAGCAAATGGCGTGAACTTTGATGAAGTATTTGGTAAAGACCATGCTGACAGTTTCTTATTGCTTGAGTCTGGTCGTGCTGATGCATTCGTAATGGATGGCTCAATTCTGGCAGGTAATATCGCTAACTCTAAAAATCCAAAAGATTACAAGATTGTTGGTGAAGTGCTGAGCACTGAACCTATCGCCATCATGGTTCGTAAAGATGATCCAGAATTTAAAGCTGCCGTTAATGCTGCGATCGCGAAGATTGTTGCAAATGGCAAAATGCCTGGCTTGTGGAACAAGTGGTTCTTGGCTCCTATCCCCCCAAAGAATATTGTCGTTGGACTTGAGTTATCACCAGCAACTAAAAATGCTTGGGCAAACTTGAACGATAAACCTGCCGAAGACTACAACAAGAAGTAATTGAGATCGCCGATAAACAGTTCAGTAAATATCTAAGCGATTGGATTTATGGATTTAGGAATCTTTTGTAAAAGTACCTTAGATGGAGAAGTGGTTGATCACTGCTTCTCCGCTTTATTAGGGATTGGTCAAAATGCTGACCCTAGCTATCTAGACTGGCTTATGAAAGCCTGGGGCTGGACCCTGGCTGTGGCAGGGCTCGGTTTGCTGATTGCTTTAACGCTTGGCGCTGTCATGGGTACCTTGCGAACATTGCCTCCCGAGACTGCGCTTAATCGTTTTCTGGTGCGTTTTTCTACCGCCTGGGTTGAGCTCTTTAGAAATATTCCGATCTTGGTACAAGTTTTTCTTTGGTATCACGTCATCCCCGCATTCATTCCACCATTAAAGGCCTTTCCATCCTATTTATTGGTCAGTATTGCACTGGGCTTCTTCACCTCGGCGCGGATTGCTGAACAGGTGAGGGCAGGTATTCAATCATTACCTTCTGGTCAAAAAGCTGCAGCAACAGCATTGGGCTTAACGACTTTTCAGAGCTATCGTTACATTATCTTACCAATGGCATTGCGTATCGTCATCCCACCCCTGACATCAGAGAGCATGAACCTCATTAAGAATTCATCCGTAGCATTTGCGGTATCTGTTCCAGAGCTCACATTATTTGCGATGCAAGCACAAGAAGAAACCTCTCACGGTGTTGAGATATACCTCGCAGTGACATTACTTTATGCATTATCTGCATTTGCGATCAATCGGGTGATGGCACATATTGAAAAGCGTTCCCGCATTCCCGGATTCATTGTTGCCAATACAGAAGCGGCGGCTCACTAAATGAATCGAATTAATCATTTCATGGTGACATCATGCTGAGCCTAGACCTCAGTTTTTATAACTGGGAACTCTTCACCAACTACATCATGAAGGGCATGTTGTTTAGTGTGCAGCTGACGGTGATTGCTACCGTTGGTGGAATCCTGTTTGGTACTTTCTTGGCCTTGATGCGTTTGTCAGGCAAGCCAAGCCTGGCCTATCCAGCAACGATTTACGTCAACACCATGCGCTCCATTCCCTTGGTCATGGTAATTCTCTGGTTCTTCTTATTAATTCCGATGTTGATTGGTCGCCCGATAGGTGCAGACTTATCAGCAACGATTACCTTTATTGCATTTGAAGGCGCATTCTTCTCTGAGATTGTGCGAGCTGGTATTCAGTCAGTGCCAAAAGGTCAGGGCTATGCAGCCCAGGCATTAGGTATGACATACGGTCAGAACATGCGCTTTATTGTCTTGCCGCAAGCCTTTAGAAACATGATTCCGGTCTTTATGACGCAGACCATCATCTTGTTTCAAGATACCTCCTTGGTTTATGCAATCGGCGCCTATGACTTACTAAAGGGCTTTGAAATTGCCGGTAAGAACTATGGTCGCCCAATGGAGACCTATATCTTGGCTGCTTTTACGTATTTCATTATTTGCTTCTCGCTTTCAAAAATCGTGAGAAAAGTCCAATCCAAAGTAGCAATCATTCGCTAATTCTTTTTAATGCACACTATTTCTAAATCATCATGATTGAACTTCAAAACGTTTCGAAGTGGTACGGCGACTTTCAGGTCCTTACTGATTGCAGCACCTCTATTCAAAAAGGCGAGGTCGTTGTAATTTGTGGGCCGTCTGGTTCTGGTAAATCAACGCTGATCAAGACGATTAACGCTCTAGAACCATTTCAGGCTGGTGAGATCATTGTTGATGGCATTCGTTTGCATGACTCCAAAACTAATCTTCCTAAGTTAAGAGCAAGGGTAGGGATGGTATTCCAACACTTTGAACTCTTTCCGCATCTGAGCATTACTGAGAACCTCACTTTGGCTCAAATGAAGGTGCTTGGCCGTTCGGCTGATGAGGCCAAGACCCACGGCCTTAAATATTTAGAGCGTGTTGGTTTGATTACTCATAAGGATAAGTTTCCGGGCCAACTGTCAGGCGGTCAACAGCAGCGCGTGGCGATTGCACGAGCTTTGAGTATGGATCCGATTGTGATGCTCTTTGATGAGCCAACCTCTGCGCTCGACCCAGAAATGGTGGGTGAAGTATTGGATGTCATGGTTAAACTGGCCAATGAAGGCATGACCATGTGCTGCGTGACCCATGAAATGGGATTTGCACGCAAGGTGAGTAACCGTGTCATTTTCATGGATCAAGGTCGCATTCTCGAGGACTGCAGCAAAGATGAATTCTTCGGCAATCCAGATGCTAGATCGCATCGTGCTAAAGATTTTCTCTCAAAGATTTTGGCTCACTAAAACTTATGCGCTCAAATACCAGGCTATACATTGTTACGATACTTGGTAGCTTGATGCTCTCAGCCTGTACGGTCACTAAATTAGAGGCTAGACTTGAAGCAAATCCGCAATGTAAGGATGTAATCAATCCAAAGACTGGTGCTGTAATGCCATGTCCAGGAACGGATAAATCGTTTTATCGTTCAGTGGGTTTAGAGCCAGCCAAACCAGCTCCAGCCGCTGTCTCTACTGGTACCGCAGTCTTAGCTGTAGATGCTCCAGTCAATCCAAATTCATCCACGCCATCATCGGCAGCAAAGACATCATCAGTTACAACTTCACCTCAAACCGATTGCAAACCTCAGCTTCATAAAAAAACCGGTGGCATGTTGCCATGTCCATCACCAGACTAATGTGCATCACTTAAAGAAGGCATCATGCGTAAATTCCATTTTGTAGCAGCATCACTATCAGCAGCTGTTCTGCTGGCCGCTTGTAGTAACACACCAAAGCTTGCTTCTGAGCCAATGCCAAGATCTGGCTTTTTGCCAAATTACTCTGTGTTGGTGCCAATGGCCACCAGTCAATCCGATGTTCGCATTTGGAGATACCGTGTTTCAGGTGTTAATCCTTCCGCGTATACAGCGGTAATATTGGATCCCATTTACCTAAATCAGAGTGCGACAAAAGAGGTCAGTGCTGAGGCGATTTCTCAAGCGCAAATCACCTTGCAAGACTCAATGGTGGCAGCAGTCAATTCTCGTGGAAATATTCGTATTGTGAATGCCCCTGGACCTGGTGTTGCTCGCATTACCGTTGGTATCACCGGTGCTGAAAGTCAGGCCGATAGTCTTCAGCCCTGGAACTTCACCCCAATTGGTTTGGCAGCCAATGCTGCAGCTTATGCAGGAGGCGTAAATTCAAAAACTCCAGCTTTGTTGGTCGAAAGCAAAATTACCGATAGTCAATCTAAGGAGTTATTAGGAGAGGGTTTAGTCACTATTCAAGGTGAATCGTTTAGAACAGGTTCTGGTTCAGTGAATTCATTTATTGAAATGGCCAAAAAAGTGGTTCTCGTAGCAATGGAAACTTCTACCAACCCAACTCCTACCGGACGATAAGGATTGAACATGAAAGTAATCTTTACACTCTTAGTTTTGACAGTTGCAATATTGTTGACGCCAATCTCGGCTATCGCTGACGATGCCACCAAGAATCAAGAGATTGCTCAGCGCTTTGCTAAATGCGATGCCAATCATGACGGCAAGCTAACTAAAGCTGAGGCTAAAGGGTGCATGCCACGCATCTATGATCATTTCAGCTACATTGATTCTGGCAATAAGGGATATTTGACGGTAGCTGAAATTCAAGCAGTTGCTGATCGTTAAGCAAGACAAATATGGCAGTTCCTTTACCGGGCTTTGAGCAAATACTCATCACTGTTACATCAGATGATGGTCCGATTGAAATTGCATGCCAGGTGGGCGGCACTGGTCCAGCATTACTCCTTTTGCATGGATTTCCTCAAACTAAAGCTATATGGCATCAGGTTGCCCCAGCACTAGCCAAGCACTACACAGTGGTTACTGCAGATTTACGAGGTTACGGCGCATCATCCAAGCCTCATGGCAAGCCTGACCATACAACATACTCAAAACGCGCTATGGCAGCCGACCAAGTTGCGCTCATGAAAGCTTTAGGTCATGAACAATTTTTTCTCTTGGGGCATGATCGTGGTGGACGAGTTTCACATCGCATGGCGATGGACCACCCAGGTAGCATTCAGAAGTTGATGGTCTTAGATATTTCTCCAACACTGTGCATGTATGAAAACACAACCATGGAGTTTGCAAAAGGTTACTGGCATTGGTTCTTTTTAATTCAGCCAGAACCAGTCCCGGAAACCATGATTGGTGCCAATCCTGAATACTGGTTAAAGAATCATATGGGTCGACATGCGGGGACTGGGATATTCACCCCTGATCGCTGGTTGGAATATTTAGCAGGCGCTAGTAATCCGCAGAGTATGCATGCGATGTGTGAAGATTATCGTGCGGCGGCTACGATTGATTTAGTTCATGATCGGGCTGATCGCGAAGCTGGGAAGATTCTCCAAATGCCACTACACGTTCTTTGGGGTGAGCATGGGCTGGTGAATAAGTGCTTTAAACCTTTAGACGACTGGAAAAAGGTAGCAAATGAGGTCTCCGGCAAATCTGTGCCATGCGGTCATTACATCCCCGAAGAGATGCCGGAACTAGTAGTTGCTGAGGCTATGCAATTCTTTTCTTAAGATCGCTTAAGGCGCTACCTTTGGCAGCTTTTTACCAAGCGGAGGGCATGGCATCACAATTTCTGCATCTATCTTCAAAAGCTTTTTATCTTTATTTGGATAGCTGATTCTGCTTAACAAATCTCGAATCAGATTAAGGTGGGTCAGTTTTTTGTTATTAGCATGAACTACTGTCCAGGGCGCATCGGCAGAGCTCGTTTTTTTCAGCATGAGGTCTCTAGCTACACTATAAGCTTTCCATTGTTTTTGAGCCTGCTCATCTATTGGACTAATTTTCCATTGTTTTAATGGGTCAGTTTTTCTGCTCTCCAAGCGCTTTGCTTGTTCCTTTTTATCAATATCTAAATAGTATTTAATAATTTGAATTCCAGAGCTGACCAATAAGCCCTCAAACTCATTTACCGAATCCATAAATAGCTTGTACTGAAGGTCTGTGCAAAACCCCATCACCCTCTCAACTCCAGCTCGGTTGTACCAGCTACGATTGAAGAGAATGATTTCACCAGAGGAGGGGAGTTCAGCTACATAACGTTGAAAGTACCACTCTCCAGATTCGCGCGTAGTAGGTATGCCAAGAGCAACAACGTGGGTTTCGCGTGGACTTAGGTGTTCGGTTATGCACTTAATAGTGCCATCCTTACCCGCAGTATCACGCCCCTCCAAAATAATGAGAAGTTTTGACCCGCTAGAGATAATTTGACGTTGGACCTTTACTAACTCTATTTGCAAAAGTCTTAGCTCTGCCTCGTAATTAGAATCCTGAAATTCTAATTTTTGGACCTTTGCCATACTCAAGATTGCGATTCAGCGGCGGGATTTGGCGTAGACGGTTTTTTCTTCACCACAGGTTTTTTTCTAGGAACTTTCTTTGTAGGCGCCTTCTTGACGGTTTCTTTCTTAACTACCTTTTTCTTGGCCCCAATTTTTTTAGTAGCCTCTTTCTCTTCTAGCTTATCAAGGGCTTTGGCAAGCTTGTCGATTAACTTCTCGCGGTCGGACTCTAGCTTGTCGAGTTTTTTCATTAACTGCTTTACTAATTTCTTTTGACTCATGTCTTTTCCTGTGTCTTTTCTTTAAATATGTGAACAAGTTGATCCTACGATGTATCGCCGACGGATTCAAGCAATTGTGACAAAGCAAGGCTATTTTCTTTATCTTGAAATTGATGCTAAATTGATTCGTCATGTTTAAAACACTCTTTTCACTTCCAAGGACTGTTTGGTTGATCGGGCTTATTAGCTTCGTTAATGACTCCGCTAGTGAAATGCTGTATCCCTTGATGCCCTTGTACTTAGCCTCAGTCTTGATGGTTGGGCCTAAAGCACTTGGCATCATTGAAGGGGTAGCAGAAGCCACTTCAAGCCTCTTTAAGCTCGTATCGGGGGTGATAGTGGATAGAACCAAGAAAACTAAACCATGGATTGTCTTTGGCTACATGTTGGCCGGGCTAGGAAGACCCCTCATTGCTTTGGCTAATTCATGGTTACTTGTTTTAATGATTCGATTTACTGATAGATTGGGGAAGGGTCTTAGAAGTTCGCCACGCGATGCACTTCTTGCTGAAAGTGTCTCCGCCAATCAAAGAGGCATTACTTTTGGCCTACATCGCTCAATGGATAATGCTGGCGCAGTTGTAGGTCCCATTTTGGCAGCCCTCTTAATTTCACAAGATGTACCTATTCGTGAAATCTTCTTTTGGGCGATTATTCCGGGCGTGCTTACTGTTGCTCTTGCGCTTTGTTTGAAAGAGCCTAAGCGGGATGCCAGCAAAACTCCCTCTAAATTTACTTGGTCGATGAAGGGTCTCCCCCCTGAATTCAAACGCTATATCTTAGTTGTCGCTCTTTTCGCTTTGAGTAATTCATCTGACATGTTTTTATTGCTTAGGGCCAGGGAGCTTGGAGTTTCGCAAGAACATATTCCGCTACTTTGGGCGACGATCTCCTTAATTACAACTATTTTTGGAACACCGCTGTCAGCCCTTTCAGATCGATTTAGTCGTAGAAACTTTATTGCAATAGCCTGGGCTGCATATGCACTGATTTACGCAGGAATGGGCTATACAAGCCTTACGGTTTCTTGGCTTTTTGGATTATTTGCACTCTATGGATTATTTAAAGCTGCAACTGAGGGGGTTGAGAAGGCATTGGTTGCTGATTTAGCGCCAAGTGGATTAACTGGAACTGCTTTTGGATGGTTCAATTTGAGCTCAGGAATAATGTTGCTTCCTGCCTCATTGATATTTGGGTGGCTATACGAAATTAGTGGCCCAACGGCAGCGTTCCTTTTCTCTGGAGCTTGTGCCGCTGTTGCGGTCATTCTGCTAGTTTTTTGGGTATATAGGCCCCAAAAACAAAAAACCTAAATAAATCAAATATTTAGGTTTTATTATTAATGTAAAAGTTTATTCTGGATGGAAGTTGTTGCTTGCCATAAAGCTGATGGTGCGCTCAAAACCAAGAATGCGGATATAGCGCCAAGCAATATCGCGGTATTTGCTATCTAGGTAGCCAATAGCGACTTCAGGCGTCCTTTTGGACAAGTCGATCTGTTGAATTGCACGGGCCCAACGTTTGAGTCTTGTTGACATATTTGTCACCTCCATGGGCATACAACGCCTCACAAAGAGCTCGAGATGACAGGAATAACTAAAATTTTTCTAAAAAGAGGAAAAAATATGAAATTTCCTAAATCGAGACCACTTTGTGGGGATTGAGGATATTTTGGGGGTCTAGAGCCCTTTTTAAGGTTTTCATGAGCTCATGGGCAACTTCACCCTTGTGCGCTCTTAAACCCTCCAATTTAAGCTGTCCAACGCCGTGTTCAGCAGAAATAGAACCTTGGCAACGTTCAACCTGGGCATAAACCAGTTCATGAATAGGCTTTTCGTTTGTCAGGTTAAAAGCTTTATGGTCGACACCTATAGGAGGGGCAATGTTGTAGTGCAGGTTGCCATCACCTAAGTGGCCAAAATTGATGATTCGAACGCCGGGAAATTTAGCCCTTACTAAGGCATCAGTTTCCTCGATGAAGCTCTCTAGGGCTGAAAGAGGGATAGTGATGTCATGTTTGAGGTTGGCGCCTTCCTCAGCCTGCGCGAGGGTAATGTGCTCACGCATATGCCAAAAAGTATTCGCTTGAGCTAGATTATTGGCAATCACCGCATCCGTAATCAAGCTCGCTTCAAATGCCTCCTCCAGAATTGTTTCTAGAAGTTGTCTCACGTGCGCTTCACTTTCATGATCGGATAATTCAATCAAGACGGTGTAGGGCGGATTACCTTTTAAGGGATTCGCCATCTGCGGGAAATGCTTTTCATTGAGATCCAAGGATTCTTGAGTCATCATCTCAAAGCCTGTGAGCAATGAAGTGGCGCGCTTCTGAAATAAGTTTAGTAGCGTAATGGTTGAGACTACGCTGTCTGCAGCGACTAAGGTAGTCCATTGAGAAATCGGTAGTGGATATAGCTTCATGACGGCAGCCGTAATGATTCCTAGGGTGCCCTCAGAGCCAATAAAAAGGTCGCGTAAGTCGTACCCAGTATTGTCCTTACGTAGACCCTTTAAACCATTCCAAATCTCGCCTTTGGCTGTTACCACCTCCAGCCCAAGACAGAGATCGCGGGTATTGCCATAGCGCAATACATTGGTTCCCCCAGCATTGGTAGCCAAGTTACCACCGATCATGCAGCTACCCTCAGCACCAAGACTTAATGGAAATAAGAAGTCTTGTGCAGCAGCTTTTTCTTGGATGGCTTGCAAAATGCAACCGGCTTCAACAGTGATGGTTTGGTTGGCAACATCAATTTCACGGATGGTATTCATCCGCTTGAGATTGAGAACAATCTGCTTCCCGCTGGAGTCAGGCGTGGCGCCACCACAAAATCCGGTATGGCCACCTTGAGGAACTACTGCAACTTGATTGATCGCACATAGTCTAATTATCTGGGCTACTTCTTGAGCTGTTCTTGGCAAGACAACCGCTAGTGCTTTACCGGTATAGCGCTTGCGCCAATCAGTAAGGTAAGGGTTCTTATCTTGATCCTCAGTCAGAATGTATTTCTGATCAAGAACTTGATGTAGTTGCTCTAGAAAAATTTGCATTACTAATCAGCTTGTAGCTTTTGCTTAGCCAAGGCTTTAGCTTCTTTTTTAATCGGCTTGAGATAAATCAATAAGCAAATAAAACCGATTGTTGCCAAAATCGTCTCCAGCAGCGCCATCCAAAAGTTAGCACCGGTTTCTAAAATGCGTACTAGGCCTTCGGTGATATAAAGCAATATCAGCATCGAAGCCCACTGCATGGTGTAGACCTTGCCTTTCCAGATGCCTGGAATAGCAAACAACAAAGGCACGCCCTTCAGAATTAGCCATGAACCGCCAGGACGCAGTGGTGAGATAAACCATTCCCAAGCAATACAGAGTATAAAAAGATCAATAAAAGCCGCTGTTACCAGCAGTTGATAAGGATTTTTTTCTAGAATCTTTTGGTACATATTGTTTACGCTTTCATCAGCTTGAGAGCGGTTTCTGCCAAGCGTTTACCTTGGGCCTTTGCTAAGCGTTGCTCTTCTGCGCTAATGGAGGCTCGCCCATCGGCATGAGCAAGATGGGTGACACCATAAGGGCTACCACCAGTAGCAGATGACATTAAATCAGGCTCGCTATAAGGCAAACCAATAATCATCATGCCGTGATGAAGTAATGGAATCATCATGGTAAGCAGGGTACTTTCTTGACCGCCATGCATGCTGCCCGTACTGGTAAATACGCATGCAGGTTTGCCGATCAAGGCGCCACTTAACCATTGAGATGAACTGCCGTCCCAAAAATATTTCATTGGAGCGGCCATATTGCCAAACCGAGTGGGGGAGCCTAATGCCAAGCCGATGCATTCCTGTAGATCAGAATACTCAACATACGGGGCGCCTTCAGCAGGAACCGCTGGTTCGCTAGATTCACAGACCGTAGATACTGCAGGAACAGTTCTGAGACGGGCATTGACTCCTGAAACACTCTCAATCCCCTCGGCAATCAGGCGAGCCAAATCCCTGGTTGCACCATAACGGGAGTAGTACAAAACTAAAATATCGTGTTGGCTCATATTCTTCTCTTATGATAAGGCGATGCGCTTATTTCGTAACCCCCAATTATGGCTCTCTCTGGCTAAAGAGATCTGGGAGGGCAATCGTGACCAAAAACTGAACCAAATAGCAGCCAGCTTGGCGTACACGACGATTTTGTCGCTAGTTCCGATGGTCACCATTGCAACTATCTTAATAGGTTACCTACCCAGAGTCATTCAGGTGAAGAACGCCTTCAAAACATGGCTTTTAGAGACCTATATGCCTGGGGGCATCAACCAGCAAGTTTTTATTTATTTAGATCAATTTTCTGCTCAAGCCAGAGGATTAACCCTTTTAGGTTTGGCTGGTTTGTTTGTTACTGCCGTCATGACCTTGGCTGTGATTGAGGGTGCTTTCAATCAAATTTTTAAAGTGCAAGAAAGAAGGCCTCTACATAAAAAGATTGCAATCTATGGTTCGGCAACGATCTTGGGGCCAATTCTGCTGGGTATAGGAATTTATCTTAGTGGCGTACTGTTCAGCGCTTCAGAAGGATGGACCGAAGCCATTTCCTTTGGATTTAGTGTGATTGCAACAGTTGCGCCAATCTTGCTGGCTATTGTTGTCTATACCGTCGTTTACAAAATCCTGCCGTATTCACAAATTCTATGGAAGGATGCTTTTTTTGGTGCGTTCTTTGCAGCCATGAGTTTCGAGCTGATGAAGTTTGGCTACGCGATCTTTCTAACCCACACCGCCTTCTACAAGACCGTTTACGGTGCCTTTGCTATTTTCCCCTTAGCCCTTTTATGGATCTACCTTACGTGGTGGATTACCTTGGCAGGAGCAGTCCTTGTGGCCAACCTTCCCAGCATTAGAAGTGGCGTCATTAGGGTTATTCGTTACTAAAACCTGCCTCTAAACCCTTGATTCAAGGGTTGCTTGGGTCTATATTGAAGCTATAAATTCATTGCTTTGGAGACCAAATGAAAGTTCGTGACATTTTGCGCGTGAAGGGCAGCACATTATTTACGGTTGCCCCTGAGACTGCATTGCAGACTGCCGTATTAGTGATGAGCGAACATGACATTGGTTCTCTGGTGGTAATGGAATACGACAAGCTCGTTGGCATTCTCACTTTCCGCGAGGTGATTTCCGCATTAGCTAAGCACCATGGAAAATTGGATGGCTTGCAAGTTCGCTCTGTGATGAACCAAAAACCACTTACATGCAATATGGAAACTGAAATTGATGAAGTGCGTCGCATGATGCTCGTCGACCACGCTCGCTATCTCCCAGTTGTTGATCAAAAGATGTTGATGGGCGTGATCTCTTTTTACGACGTTGCTAAATCCGTTGTTGAAGCACAAGATTTTGAGAACACCATGCTCAAGGCCTACATTCGAGATTGGCCTGAAGATGCAGAAAAGACTGCAAATTAAGCGTTTCTAGCCCAATATTCCTGACAAATGACATAATGTCGATATGTCAGGAAATACTTTAGGCCTTCTTTTTACTGTTACCACTTTTGGTGAATCTCATGGTCCGGCAATCGGAGCTGTGGTCGATGGCTGCCCTCCAGGCATGCTCCTCAGTGAAGCTGACCTACAAACTGACCTGGATCGTCGTAAACCAGGTACCTCTCGTCACGTTACCCAACGCAAAGAAGAAGACAAAGTTGAGATTTTGTCCGGCGTTTTTGAGGGCAAGACTACTGGTGCGCCAATTGGTCTGTTAATTCGCAATACTGATCAACGTAGCCAAGACTACGGTGATATTCTCCAAACTTTCCGCCCTGGTCATGCGGATTACGCTTATCACCATAAATATGGTTTGCGTGATCCTCGTGGTGGTGGTCGTTCTTCTGCACGCCTAACCGCACCGGTTGTGGCTGCAGCAGCTATCGCCAAAAAATGGCTCAATCAACAATATGGCACTGAGTTTTATGGCTATATGAGCCAGCTTGGTGAAATTGAGATTCCATTTGTGGATGCATCTCAGATTGAACAAAATCCATTCTTTGCGGCGAATGCGCAAATCATTCCGCAATTAGAAAGTTATATGGATGAACTGCGTAAAGCAGGGGATTCTTGTGGCGCTAAGATTGAAGTTCGCGCACGTAATGTTCCGATTGGTCTTGGCGAGCCGCTATTTGACAAGTTAGATGCAGATATTGCGCATGCCATGATGGGTATTAACGCGGTTAAAGGTGTTGAGATTGGCGCTGGCTTTAAATCCGTTGCTCAACGTGGCAGTGAGCATGGTGATGAGCTTTTTTCGGATGGCTTTGCAACAAATAATGCTGGTGGCACTCTGGGTGGCATTAGTACTGGTCAAGATCTTCGTGTTTCCATTGCAATCAAGCCTACGTCCAGCATCATGAGTCCGAAGCAATCAATTGATCTTGATGGCAAGCCGATTACCGTACAAACCAAGGGTCGCCACGATCCTTGTGTTGGTATTCGTGCAACTCCAATTGCAGAGGCAATGTTGGCTTTGGTGTTGATGGATCATGCACTGCGCCACCGAGCACAATGTGCCGATGTGAAAGTGGACGTTGCGCCAATTCCAGCAGCTCGTCCAGGTTCAAAACGCGACTAATTAGAAGATCTAGATGACGCCTGTGCTTCGCTGGGCCTTCGGGTCCTTTTTCTTTTTATATTTTGCATATGTTGGCTTAGTTTCTCCATACGCAAGTCTGTTCTTTTTAGAACGCGGCTTTAATGTCATTGAGATTGCAGTACTCATGTCCATGCTGCAAATTACCCGCATTGTCGGACCCTTTAGCTGGGGTTGGTTATCAGACTATTTATCTAACCGCATTGGCATCATCAGGGTGTGCGCTTGCCTAGCTGCATTAGTATTTTTATGCATCTTCTTCTTGCATAGCTACATCAGCTTTTTCATTTGGATGTTTGTATTGCACACCATCCTGAGTAGTCAAATGCCTCTAGGCGAGACTGCAACTATCCATGCCTTATACAAGGATAATTCTTTTGATAAACGCTACGGTCGCTTAAGGCTATGGGGTTCTATAGGCTTTATTACGATGGTGCTAGTTGCTGGTGAACTATTTCAGCGCAAAGGAATTGAGCTTTATCCCTATGTAGGCGTGGTTGTTTTATCAGCATTGGCCCTGATTACTTTTTGCTTGCATGAGCCAAGGATGGAACGACGCAAAATGGTTAAGGGCGAATTACTTGTTGTCCTATTCAATCCAGATGTGCGTTGGTTTTTAGTATCTGGCTTTTTCATGATCTTTGCGCATGCCTCCTTATATGTGTTCTATTCACTCTATTTGGCTGACCTGGGCTATAACAAGTTTCAGATCGGACTCTTTTGGGCTCTAGGAGTAGCTGCGGAAGTTCTGTTCTTTTACTTCCAAAATAAAGTGCTAAGCCGATTAGATGCCGAAGTAGTGCTACAAGGCGCCTTTGGCATCGGCGTGATTCGGTTTATTTTGATTGCATTCTTACCGATTACATCTGTATTGATTGTGGCGCAACTCATGCACGCCGCAACGTTTGCCGCGCATCACAGTGCAGCCACTAAATTATTGCAACGTTGGTTTACTGGGCCCCTGCAGGCGAGGGGGCAAGCCATCATGGCCACAGTGTCTTATGGCTTAGGCGGAACTATTGGTGGTTTATGTGCTGGTTGGATCTGGGATCTATCGCAACCAAGAGATGTTTTTGTGATGTCCGCATTTGCTTGCGGACTGGCAGGTATGGCGATTCAAAAGATGAGGCCTCGCCGCTACCCAGCCAGAAAAGATTAATTCACTACGATTACTGAATTTTTGCTTTAGCGCGCAACTTTTGCATCATCTCTGAAAACTTTGCCTTTTGCCAATTTTGATCAGAAGCAATCATTTGTTTTAGTTGGGCTTTAAGCTCTTCAAAGCTAGGCGCTTTCATATCACGAGAATCTATCATCTTGATAACATGCCAACCAAACTGAGACTTCACCGGTTTATCAGTGACTTGACCTGGCTTGAGTTGCACCATCGCCTTAGAAAACTCAGGCACCAACGACTTTTCAGTGACCCAGCCCAAGTCACCACCGCTTGGGGCAGAGCCGGGATCTTTGGATTTGGCTTTAGCAATCTCTTCAAAATTACCACCAGCCTTCAATTGAGCAATGATAGCTTTAGCATCAGCCTCCTTCTCAACCAGAATATGCTCAACATGGTATTCCTTGCCGGTGTATTGGGCTTTAACAGACTCATAGGCTGCTTTTAGCTCGGCTTCAGTAACGCCTTCTTTTTCAACATAATCTTCAAAAACAGCGGCGACCAAAATGCCCACACGGGATTGCTCTAACTGTTCACGTACAGATTCTTTTTGAATCACGCCACGCTTATCGGCTTCTTGAAGGATCAGTTCTTTAGTAACAAGCATCTCGCGAGCTTGATCCCGCACTTGAGGGTTATCAGGCTGACCTGATTTTTGAACGAGCTTATCCAGTTGTGTTTTAGGAATGGCTTTGCCATTCACAATCACTGCGTTTTGTGCAAAGCATGGCGCTGAAATGAGAGTAGCAGCAACGCTCACGGAAATAAGAAGACGGGTTTTTAACATGATGACAATCGATTAAAAGTAATGAACATCTAGAGTGTAAAGCAGGCTATAAGCCGGCCTCCTCGGGGGTTAGGGCGGAAATCGTTAAAGCATGAATTTCTTTAGGAATATGGCGGTTTAGAGCAGCATAAATTGCTCGATGACGGGCTACAGAGTTCATCCCCTCAAACTCCGGGGCAACAATGCTCAACTTAAAGTGGCCGCCACCACTTGCTGCGCCCGCATGACCGGCGTGAAGGTGGCTTTCATCCTCAATCAAGAGTTTTTTGATGGCAAAGGCCTTGGCCAAGTCTTCTTGAAATAGCGCAATACGCTCTTGATTGATGCTCATTCCTGCGGATGCTCCATGTGCCTAGACAACCAAATACCTTGAATGATCACAAATGCAATCAACAATCCTGTGCTACCGAAGAGCTTGAAGTTGACCCAGGTCTCTTCAGAATACTCGAAGGCGATATAAAGATTGAGGGCGCCCATGAAGAAAAAGAATCCAGACCAAGCAAGATTGAGCTGACGCCACACAGAGTGTGAATGCTCAGCTTTGAGGGTAACTTGTTTGCCCATTAGAACCTGAATCCAGTTTTTATTAAAAAACTGCGCGCTGATAACTAGAGCACCAGAGAAAAGCCAGTAAAGTGCGGTTGGCTTTAACTGAATAAATGTTTTGTCATGCAAGAAGATAGTAAGGCTTCCGAAGACCACGATCATCACTAGACTCACCCATTGCATGGCATCAATCTTGCGGTGACGGTAATACACCCATAAGATTTGGCCAATAGTCGCAACCATAGCTACGATAGTCGCCGTGTAGATATCGCCAAGCTTGAAGGCAATAAAGAACAGGATGATGGGGAAGAGATCAAATAAAAATTTCATAAGCGGATTATCCAACTATTTCTCATGGGAACAGCTAGTGTCAATCAATCCTTTTGGTTTAGCTGGGCATTGCTACTAGGCTCAAAGCTCAGTGAGGCAGAGTTGATGCAGTAGCGCAATCCAGTTGGCATTGGTCCATCATCAAATACATGACCTAAGTGAGCATCGCAATTGGCGCAGCGCACTTCAGTACGAATCATTCCATGTGAAGTATCTTTAATTTCTTTGATAGTGGACTCATTTTCTGGGGCGTTATAACTTGGCCAACCACAGCCCGCATCGAATTTGGTCTCAGATAAGAAAAGGGGGGTTCCGCAGCAAACGCAAGAGTACCGGCCTTTATCCCAGTGATCCCAGAACTTACCGGTAAAAGGGCGTTCAGTTGCTGCTTCTCGAGTTACGCGGTATTCAATATCAGTGAGTATTTGTTTGTATTCTTGATCTGTTTTTTTCATATTTACTCCACGGTATATATTTTGACTCAACCCTCAAGAAGAGCAACTGACCTCTACCTTTTCTAAATCTGGTGGAGGAGGCATTGCATATCGCTCATGTGCTGATTGCTCATCATAGGGCTTACTTAGTATTTCAAGAAGAGTGGTAATTTCTGAAAAATCATGATGCTTGGCTTTGTCAATGGCAACTTGTGCTAAATGATTGCGCAAAATGTATTTAGGATTAATCAAGTCCATGGCTATTTTCCTGGGATGATCTTGGCTAGACTCTGCTTTAAGCCGAGTGAGGTAGTCTGTGAACCATTGATCAATCCCATTACGGTCCACAAAATGATCTCGCAGACTAATCTGCTGAACAACTTGATCTTGGCGGACACCGCTCAGTTGTCTAAAAAAGTAGGTGAAATCGACCTTAGAATCGTGCATTGCTTGCAATAAGCGCTCAATCAATCGAATATCACCTTCTTGTTCGGTTGTAAAACCTAGCTTTTGCCTAAAAAGAGATTGCCATGCTTGGGCATAGGTCACTGGAAAAGTCTCTAATACTTCGCGCAATAACGACTGTGCTTTCTGCTCATCATGGGTTGGCTCTAATAGTGGCAAAAAGCCACTGGCAAGACAAGCCATATTCCAGTGCATGATTTGTGGCTGGCGATGATATGCATATCGACCGCCTTGATCGCTGTGATTGCAAATATGGTCAATCTCAAACTGGTCTAAGAATCCAAAGGGACCATAGTCCATCGTTAAACCCAATGCGCTGATATTGTCGCTATTGAGAACTCCATGACAAAAGCCAACGGCTTGCCATTGAGCTACTAACATGGCATTGCGCTCACAAATGCGTTTGAATAATTCTAAATAGGGCTCAGTATTAGTCTGGCACTCTGGGTAATGATCCTTGATTAATAAGTCCGCCAGCTCCTTGAGACGAACAACATTTTGCAAGGAGGCGTAATGTTCAAAGTGACCAATGCGTAAAAAACTAGGCGCTAGGCGTGTACAAACAGCGGCAGTTTCCATAGTTTCTCGCCTAACGGGAAGCTCGGAGCCAACAATGGCGAGTGCTCGTGTCGTTGGAATACCCAATGCGTGCATTGCTTCACTGCATAAGAACTCTCGTATGGAAGAGCGCAGGACGGCACGACCATCACCCATGCGGGAATACATCGTTTTTCCTGCACCTTTTAATTGCAGCTCTTGACCATTCATCTCACCAAGCAGAATGGCTCTGCCATCACCTAATTGACCTGCCCACACACCAAATTGATGGCCGCTGTATGCAGTGGAAATTGGCCTGGGGAATTGCTGATAAGTGGTAGCCAAGGAATTTCCCGCCAAGACTTCTAACCATGAAGAGTCGGATGGCAATCCAGCATTATTGAGCTCTAATCCAATGAGCTTTGCAGCAGCAGGAGAAAATGCCACCCAATAAGGATTAGGAATTGGACTGGGATGAGTTATCTGACAGGCGTCATCGCCGCTTAAGGTAAAGGCCATCAGGCTATTCTAGGTGTATTCCCAAAATGGTGCTGAAGCCTCTAAAATCAACTTATGAACAAACAAGTCCAAATTAATCCTCAAACTCAACTGGCTAATTTAGGTGAGGAATTAAATGTTCCTTTTCTAAAACTCTTAGGCGTTCGCTTCCTGAGCGCCGAAATGGGTAAAGGGGAAATTCTTCTCGCAATCAAGCCTGAACATACCAATACTTGGGCGGTTGCACATGGCGGTGTTTTGTTGACTTTGATGGACGTAGCAATGGCTGTAGCCGCTCGTTCTGGTGATCCCAGTGACCGCAGCGTAGTCACGATTGAATTAAAAAACAACTTTATGCAGGCTGCTAATGGCGTATTGCGCGTGAAGGCGGATACTGTCCGCAGAACAGCGACGATGGCATTTTGTGAAGCCAAGCTCTATAACGATCAAGGTGAAATATGTTGCATGGCGACAGGAACCTTTCAGTTCATTAAGCGCCTACCGACCCGTGATACAAAAGGTGAACGCGTCGTGAACGAAGACCTTCGTTCGGACTAACTGAGAATAACTGTTTTAAACCGACAGGTTTGATCCAGGCGCAGTACTTAGAGCACCAGTAATGACGTCGTGTCCAACAGTACCACCTGCATCAAAGCGTCGCTCCACCATTTCAAACTGACCATCTTTACGCACTCTGAGCACTGTGCTGGAGCGGGTACCGTAAGAGGGGGTCTTAATAAAAGCAGGGGAGAGCGCTTTTTCCCATTCTTTACTGACACCAGTACTTGGTAATTCATGATCGCTCGCATGGTGGGTATCGGCCAAAACTTTGAGATATTGGTCCGCGCTCTTCAGTTGCCCATGATCCATTGCCAATACTTGTGCAAAGGCCGCCACGCGATGATTTACCTTGGGCCAGGGGGTATCTAGCATGGCATTGGATAGCCCATACACTCCTGGTGATAGGGGCTGATTTGGAAACACTTTGCGGGGGCGGATGTTTTGACCCATCAAGATTCGATTGCTCACCCAATGCATTTCTGCATTTGCGGGATCGCTGAGGTCCGCCATTAACAAATTAAAGCCGTTGTAGTGAGAGAAGCGCTTCGAGTTTACTTCTACAAATGAAGCGGGCTTATCTTGGCTTGTTAAATACAACAAAGACAATTCACCACGAGTTCTGGCGTCAGGATTTTTTTCGCTTGGAGCGCGAACGTTTGTAAGGGCGGCAAACTTTCCTGTTTTAGTAAAGCCTAACCAAGTGCCAGGACTACCCAAAACATCTGCGCGATCTCTGCCAGCTAAGACATGGGGGTGCTCTGGCCAATAAGCGAGACCTTCGGTATCACGCTCATAAAACTCATCGCGATTAGCCGCAACGACTAAGGAATAGTCTGGATGCGAATTCCAAGCGAAGAGAATGAGGCACATAAAGGAAGCTGGTCAGCCTATATTTAGATTTCGATTAAAGGGTAGGGCAATGTATCTATTTTTAACACAGGTCCTTGAGCACTTCCTAGGCGAATTTCACCCTGTTCAAGTGCCTCCAGTTTGCACTCAACCTGTAAGTCCAGCCGATTCAACTCTTGAGTGCATGGGGCCGATAAAACCACCATTCCAGCTGGCTGACTTGGGTCTAGGCTATGAAATAACTCGGTTCCTGGACCAAAGGCGCCTTGATCAGCAGCGCTATCGGTATGAGCCAAAAAAAGGCGTCTTTTAATCACGCCGCGATATTGACTGCGAGCGACAATTTCTTGGCCTGGATAACATCCTTTTTTGAAATCAACTCCAGCAACAGATTCAAAATTTATCATTTGCGGAACAAACTGTTCTTGCGTTGCCAGCACGATTCGAGGAATGGCGCTGAGGACTTCTAAATCATTCCATGTATTGATCAATGAGTGATCTTCAGTGGGCATTACGTTCTCTTGAGCAACCAAGATGCGACCAAAAGATTGGCTGTTTACCAATACATCAGGTAAGCGCAATCCAATCGCAGAATTATTTATTTCAAATTTTGTAATATCACTGTTTGCAGAAAAATATCCTGAGATGGTCATTTGATCAGACACATCCCTTACCTTGACCTTAGATCGCAAGACAAACATCGCTATTCGTTTGGCAATACTTGCTGCAATATCTTTAGAGATAAACAAAGCAAAGCGATCATCTGATGATTCACTTACTGGAGCCAAGGTGATCCACGCACTTGCGAGTAGTCTTCCTTTGGGACTGCAATATCCAACCAGTCTGGTGGCTGCATAGGTTTCTGCGATTTGGGGCGAAATGGTGCGACGCAGCCCTAAAACTGAATTCGTGAGTTGATTCTGCAAGAAGCTTGCGGCATCGGGCCCCTCTACCAATATCAATCCCCATTGTGGCAGGAGGCATCGCCCAGAGGAGGGGATTTGGTCTTGAATTTGTGTATTTTGGCTAATGTTGGTCATCTCCCTTTTATCATAGCCTGATGCGCAGAAAAAATCAGGGGAGATCCTTTTTTAAGAAGAAAAAGACAGGGCGTCTTAGTCTGAGAGGCTTTGCGTTTGGATTCATAGGAATGCTGGCGTTCATTTATGGCTGCCTATTTTTGTGGCCAGTTGTACCGAGCCTAGCCAACATTCAAGATGTACCAGCTTATAAAGTCAAAATTGCGCCTCAATCGAGTTTGGCTAGTATTGCTCAACAATTGCAGGATCAAGGCATATCCGTTTACACACTTGCATTTCAAGTAAGTGCCAAAGCATTATTTGTTGGCTCAAAGTTAAAACCGGGGACCTATCAATTACCTATTAGGGCTAGTTTAGGAAAAATATTGTTACAGATGGCACGCGGTGATCGCGTAAGGGAAAGTATTGCCATTATTCCCGGCATGACGATTTGGCAACTTCGGTCATTAGTCGATTCCCATCCTGCATTAGTGCATCAAACCAAAGGGTTGAATTCAAAAGCATTACTGCAAAGCTTGAATCTGAGCTTTCCCAATGATGAGGGCCTTTTTTTTCCAGACACCTATGTTTTTGATCCAGGCGAGTCAGATGTCAATATCTATCGGCGCGCCTCCCTGGCCATGCAAAAGCAGCTCAACCTAGCTTGGGAGCAAAAGCCCTCTAATTCACCACTCAAAACCCCCTATGAGCTGCTCATTTTGTCCTCAATTATTGAAAAAGAGACTGGCAAATCGAGTGACCGAGGCTTTGTTGCCGCAGTTTTTATAAATCGCCTCAATAAAGGCATGATGTTGCAAACGGATCCGACGGTTATTTATGGGATAGGACCTCGGTTTGATGGTAATTTGCGCAAGGCAGATCTTCGTAAAGATAGTCCCTACAATACCTATATGCGCAAAGGTTTACCTCCCACACCCATAGCAATGCCCAGCAAAGAATCTCTTTTGGCAACGGTTCATCCCGCCCAAAGCAAGGCTCTTTATTTTGTTGCTAAAGGAGACGGCAGCAGTCACTTTTCTGAAACCCTCAACGAGCATGAATCTGCCGTTGATCGCTATCAACGAAAATTAGCTCCAAAATCAAATTAATATGACATCAACATTTCCGGGATATTTCGTCAGCTTTGAAGGTATAGACGGTGCAGGCAAAAGCACTCATATCGAGTCGTTTTGCAAGCTCATGCAAAAACGTTTTCCAGATCGTGAAGTAGTTGTAACACGAGAACCTGGTGGAACACCATTGGGCGAACAGCTACGTGGCTTGTTATTGGATGCTCCCATGAATCTGGAAACAGAAGCTTTGCTCATGTTCGCCGCACGCCGAGAGCATATTGCCCAAGTGATTGAACCTGCATTGCTTGCAGGAAAGATCGTGATTTCAGATCGCTTTACCGATGCAAGCTTTGCGTATCAAGGTGGTGGCCGTGGTCTGAGTATCGAGAAATTAAATGATTTGGAGAGATGGGTTCAAGGCCGTCCGGATGGATCTTTATTGCAACCCAACTTAACAATCCTTTTTGATTTGCCTGGCGAAATAGCAGAAGCACGTCGCTCAAAGGTTCGTGCACCGGATAAATTTGAAAAAATGGATTTACATTTTTTTGAAAAAGTTCGTCAAGAATACTTGCGGCGTGCTAAAGAAGATTCGAAGCGTTTTCATCTAGTGGATGCGACTAAAACCCCAGAAGTTATCTGGGAAGAATTGCAATCCTTAAATATTCATCTATAAATGTCTGACCTCATGTTTCCCATGGAGCAAGACAGCCAGGTAGCGCCGTGGCTGAAACCTCTTTGGGATAGTCTGAACTTTGGCAAGTTACCCAATGCCATTTTGTTGCATGGCCAGTCTGGTATTGGTAAGTTCTCATTTGCTGTGGAACTCGCTAAGGCATTGCTATGCGAGGCGGGTAATAGCTCTAAGCCTTGCAATCAATGCGAAGCTTGCCATTGGTTTAATACTGGCAATCATCCAGACTTTATTGCATTAGTGCCAGAGACGCATCGTAAACTTTTGCCGCAAGCAGATTTTGAATCTGAAGACACGCCAAAACGTGGCAAGGCCTCAAAAGATGATTCTGATGCTGAGCCGAGTGAGAAAAAAGAAAAGAAGAATATTTCCATCGAGGAAACTAGAAGTGCAATTGAGAGCCTCTCCATAGGCTCGCACCGTGGTGGTAACCGCGTTATCTTGATTTACCCGTTAGAGCTACTGCGTTCTGATTCAGCCAATACCCTACTGAAATCACTGGAAGAGCCGCCAGCAAATACGATCTTTATCCTGTTGGCTGATCGCGTCGATCGTGTCTTGCCAACTATCCGCTCACGTTGCCGCTTATTGACGGCCCCCAGGCCGGATCGCAACCAAGGATTGGCTTGGCTAAAGTCTCAAGTGCTCACTATCCCAGGCCTCAAAACCAATGATGCGGATATTGATACGATTTATGACGAGCAGGGTGGAGCACCTTATGCCGTTCTTGAATCCATCATTGCTCGTCACAACAAGGATGAGAAGGATGAGCTAACGATTGCCATTGCAGCTTCTCGGCTGTTGCTGCAATCCATGGCGCAGGGTGGTCGAATTCCTTGGCTTGAGACAGCTGAAAAGATCCATAAAGCCCAGTTTTCATTTTTGCTGGCAACAATGCAACGTTGGGTCTCCGATATACAAGTCGTTTCACAAGGTGGGCATGCGCGTTATTACCCTAAACACCTCTCTACACTACAAGGTCTATCTCATGCCGCCAGAGTCCCTAAGCTTTTGGCTTTTTGGAAGGCCTTAGTGCAAGCCCGTCGCTCAGAAAACCATCCACTAGCTAATCGTATCCAGATTGAGGCTTTGCTATCCCAATATCAGCAAGTATTCGAGGGGTAGCGGCAGGTTTCTTTAGACAAGGCAGACTAAAATAGAGTCATGTTTATTGACTCACACTGCCATCTCGATTTTCCAGAATTTCAAGCGCGCCTTCCTGAAGTGCTGGCTAATATGAAATCAGCGCAAGTCAGCCATGCGCTTTGTGTATCTGTTGATATTCCAGATTTTCCAAATGTCCTCAAGCTTGCCCAGGAGCATCCCCATCTTTATGCTTCAGTTGGCGTGCACCCGGACTATGAAGATACGCCTGAACCCACTCTGGAATTTTTAGTTGATACCGCCAAAAAGCACTCCAAGATCGTTGCGATTGGCGAAACAGGACTTGACTATTACCGCATGGGTGATCGAAGTTATGAATCCATGGAATGGCAAAGGGAGCGATTTAGAACTCATATTCGGGCAGCCCTTGAGTCTAAAAAGCCTCTTATTATTCATACCCGCTCCGCATCCGAGGACACAATCAAAATCCTGAAGGAGGAGGGTGCAGAGGGTATCGGCGGGGTAATGCACTGCTTTACCGAAAGCCTGGATGTTGCGCGCAAGGCTATGGATCTAGGCTTTTACATATCATTCTCTGGCATAGTGACTTTTAAGAGCGCCAAGGACCTTCAGGAGACTTGTAAGCAGGTTCCCTTAGATCGTATGCTGATTGAGACGGATTCACCTTATTTGGCTCCAATTCCATATCGCGGCAAAACCAATGAACCAGCCTGGGTATCTAAAGTAGGTGAATTTATCGCCAGCCTTAAAGGCGTTTCCGTTGAAGAGTTGGCAAACAGTACTTCAAGTAATTTTTATCAATGTTTTCAAATAGATAGAACAGTTAATTAATGTTAAATAATATTATCAAAACCACCGCATTTATTGCTGTTTTAGGACTTTCATCACCCGTTTTTGCTCAAACTGAGACCCAAATCAATGATTTCACCAAGGCGGCTAAGTTTGATGATTTATCTGAAGTAAAAGCTTTGTTGGCTGCAGGTGTAAGCCCAAATACAGTGGATTCCAAAGGCGATCCTATGTTGCTTATAGCAATAAGAGATAAATCCACCAAAGTGACGGAATATTTGCTCAAGGACAAAAAAATTGATGTCGATTTGTCTAATAAGTACGGTGAAACGCCGTTAATGATGGCTTCTATAGACGGCGATCTGCCTGTTGTGAAGACTTTAGTTCAGCAAAATAAGGCCAAACTTGACCATATCGGATGGACACCGTTGCATTACGCATGCGCCAAAGGACAACTACAGGTTGCCCAATTTTTAGTTAGCAGTGGCGCGGATGTGAATTCCCGCAGCCCAAACGGCACCACGCCGTTGATGATGGCTGCTCAAGCTGGTAACGAGGAGCTTATTAAGTTCCTATTGGATAACGGTGCAGATATCCGCATGCGTAATTCTCATGGCTTTTCAGTGATTGAGGTTGCAGAGATCTATCAAAAGCCATGGATAGCAGAGGCTTTGTCATCACGCTGGCAAAAGCTATACAAACAGCCTTATCCAGGGCCACAGAAGTACACATCAAACAAATCTTCCTAATTACTATTTGCGTATAATCATTATTATGTCAAATAAGATATTTCTGTAAGAACCACTAACAACAATAGCCATGATTAGCCTATTTCAGAATGCCGACCTCCCCAGCTTTGCAACCCTGTTGAATGAGATCAATACAGACATGGGCAATAGTCAGATTTGGGTAATGGTTGTATCTGCGTGTCTCATGTTGGCTGTTCATGCTGTTGCAGTTCTCGGTATTGCAGGAGCATTTCACTGGATCGATGAAGTCATGACTAGGCGGAAGATCTTTGGGGCAAGCTTTCTGTCTTATTTCATAGCTATTTTGTTGGTTATCGCCATTCATTTATCTGAAATCGTAGTTTGGGCCTATATTTGTGTTGCCCTAAAGGTATTTCCAACCAACCCCCAGACCTTTTACTTTGCTGGAGAAATGTATACAACCGTTGGTTATGGCGATTACAACTTGGCAGAAAAATGGCGCATTCTGCCCATCATCATCTCTTTTTCTGGGATCTTTGCTGTTTCTATGTCGGGAGCAGCCTTGTATACCATGATGGGCGCCTTATTGGGACACAACAATCAGAACCAAAATCCCCGATCTGGTAGTGGCTTTTAAGACTCTTAGGGCCTTAAATCTACTGGCACTGGGTTCTTCTGCCTAAAAACCAGCTCCAATACCCGACCATTGGCCTCCAGTGACCGAATTCTACCTGGTAGCCACTCGAGGTCTTTTGCTAGCCAAATATCGACCTGGCGCTTGTATGGATCATTCTCTCTTTGCATTAATGCGTAATGACGATTTACCGTCTTGCCTAGATTAGCAATGTCCTCGTTTAATGCCTCACCATAACTCTTAAATTGCCAATTTTCGAGAGTGTTGTAGTCAACCACAGGAATTTGACGGATGCTACCGGATTCATCCATCTTGCTATCGCCATTTAAGAGCGATGCTAATTGAAACATCAAGCTAAAGCGATCCTGAGTTCCCGGAACAATTGCAGGCGTAAATTCTGGCTTTTCGGAGAAGTACATCTGCCCTCCTCCCTTTTCATCTCGATCAAAACGTGAGTACCTTGGCGCCCTAGTGCCGCGCTGAGACCAATAAATAATGGGGGCAAGGCCATATGAATCAACCGTACCTCGAGACTCAAAAATAAATGGGCCTACGAATGCATATGGAATATTGATGTACAAACGATAGGAGTTACCGTCAGCAATCCAATCAATTTCAGCCGTTTGATACTTTTGGCCATCAACATAAGCGTCGTAATAAAGAATGCCTGATTGGGGTAATTTGAATGCAACCCCTGCTTGATCAAAAGATCCGCCCTGTTCACCGGGAACAGGGTTTTGATTAAAACCTTTTGAGCTTGGATCATCAAGCGTCCTCTTCTTTGGTGCCTTAGCCATCTGAATTTTTTTAGGGGGCTCAACTTTAATTTCTGTTCTGATAATGAGATCTTCTGAAATCTCAGGCGGGCTGCCAAAGGGAAAAAATGGAATTCCAAAAAAGAGGATTAAGTGCCCCAGCAAAGAAAGCAGCAAGGCAATGAAAATAATCCGCAACGACTGGGTGCGGATTTTGGGCATGAAACTTAATTGCACGGGAGTTCGATTCAGGAAAAGCCCTCAAGCAATCGACTATTTTTTGGCAAGTTGGCAGCCAAAAAGTCCATCTGATCAGCCAAGATGTTGCGTCCTCTCAAGATCATATCCTCATAAAGGCTTGGCATATAGGGTGTGTAAAGCAAACCCATACCAGCTTGTTCGGGTGTGCGGTTACCTTTACGCTGATTACAAGGGCGGCAAGAGATGACCAAATTCATCCATGAATATTTTCCACCTCTACTATTAGGAATAATGTGCTCGGCTTCCGCTTGGTTCTCATGGATAGTGTCACCACAATAGGCGCATAAACCGCGGTCACGTTTAAAGAGCTTGTGTTTTGTAATGACAGGCACAACATCAAAAAGATTGATTTTGGATGTACCTTTTACCGCAATGATGGAGTGAAGCTCGATAACTGACTGAAGCCCACTTGAGCGCGAGATACCGCCACGCATTTTCATAATTGGATCACCGAGCGTCCAAAGCACACTGCTATCAGCGTAATGTTTGGTTGCTTCCTCTGCGTTCACCCAACCCTGGGGAATTCCACCTGCGTCTAATTTCAAGATGCTCAGCACAAACTCTCCTTTCTAGACTGATCTAACAGTAGCTACAGTCGTTTAGATCATCTTACAGAATAAGTGCTAGGCAATCAATAAAGGGCCTATTTGCTGGATATGAAATCTAAGACTTGTGGGAGGTGGTCTGCATAATCGGCGATTCCATGATCGCTACCCTCTAGCACTAACTGCTTTGCACCAGGGTAAAAATCAACCATCTCATGCCAATCTAGTAGTTCGTCACCCTTAGCGGCAATTAGAAAATAGCGAGCAGGATTGGTAATTATCTCCACTTGAAGAGCTCTCAATTCGTCAATGTATTCAGGACGAAAATCAAATGGCTCATCGCTGTCATAAGCAGTCATCATGCCAACATGGGGAGCAAGCTCACGTGCTGCTCGTACAGCAGGGTTTAATACCACTGCTTTGCAAGCATATTTTTCAGCTAAGTAGTTGGTGTAAAAGCCGCCTAAGGATGATCCAATGACCGCCAAACAATCTGAGTTAGATTGATCAATATGTGCAGTTACCATATCCATGCTTTCTTTAGGCGAAGCAAGCAGTTGAGGGCAATACCATTCGATGGGATTTGCAGCGCTTGATAATGCTTTGATAGCCTCACCAGTCATTACCGCTTTGCTAGATCTTGGCGAAGAACGAAAGCCGTGTAGGTATACAAGAAGGGTTGAAGACATAAGTGTTTGACCTTAAACCTTCATCCCTATTTCAAAGTTGGCCATTTTTTCTAGAGCGCGCACCATTGCTGAGTGATCCCAAGCCTTCCCGCCATGAGCTGAACATGAATTGAATAATTCTTGGGCAGTTGCAGTATTCGGTAGTGATACGCCTAATGCACGAGCGCTATTGAGAGCGAGGTTTAAATCTTTTTGATGTAGTTCAATCCGGAACCCTGGATCAAACGTTCGCTTGACCATGCGCTCACCGTGCACCTCAAGAATCTTAGATCCTGCAAAGCCACCCATCAAAGCTTGACGAACCTTGGCTGGATCGGCACCAGCCTTAGATGCAAATAATAGTGCCTCTGCTACAGCTTCAATATTCAAAGCAACAATAATTTGGTTGGCAACTTTAGCGGTTTGGCCATCGCCATTAGCGCCAACTAAATTAATATTTTTGCCCATCAAATCAAAAACAGGCTTCACCCTATTAAAAATGCTCTCGTCACCACCCACCATAATCGAAAGCGTAGCATTTTTAGCGCCAACTTCACCACCGGATACTGGCGCATCTAAGTAATCGCAACTAAGGGCATTTATCTTCTTGGCAAATTCTTTAGTGGCGATTGGAGAAATAGAGCTCATGTCTACAACGATCTTACCCTTGCTTAAACCAGATGCAACGCCATTCTCACCAAATAAGACCTTATCAACATCTGGAGTATCAGGAACCATCGTAAAAATGATGTCTGCATTTTCAGCAACCTCTTTTGGGCTTTTGCATTGAGTTGCTTTTGAGCTTGCTAAATCTGTCGGTACTTTGCTGCGGGTATTGATAAAGACCTGATGACCTGCGTTGATCAGATGACTAGCCATTGGGGCGCCCATGATGCCTAAGCCAATGAATCCCAGTTTTAATTGATTGCTCATAGTGTCTCCGATTTGAAAATATTGATTTGTAAATATTATTTAGGAATTAAATTGCTTGATCCAGCCAAGTCCGGCTTCAGTAGTTGTAGCAGGCTTGTACTCGCAGCCAATCCAACCTTGGTACCCAATGCGGTCAAGAAATTTAAATAAATATGCGTAATTGATTTCCCCAGTACCTGGCTCATTTCGACCGGGATTATCGGCTAATTGAATGTGAGCAATTTTTGCGAAATGCTTTTCGATGGTATTCGCCAACTCGCCCTCCATACGTTGCGCATGATAGATATCATATTGAACGAATACATTATCTGCACCCACCTCAGAAAGAATATCAATCGCCTGCTGAGTGATATTCAAAAAGAATCCAGGAATATCAAAGGTATTAATGGGTTCAATTAATAAACGTAAATGGTTTTTTTTGAGTTCAGCTGCAGCGTAGCGCAAATTTTCAACAAAAGTAGCATGCGCTAATTTTTGATCAGCCCCTGTAGGAACTTTACCGGCTAGACAATTTAACTGATGAACGCCCAGCACCTTAGCGTACTCAATTGCCTTAGCAACTCCCGCACGAAATTCCTCCTTGCGGTCAGGAAGACATGCGATTCCACGCTCACCAGCGTCCCAGTCGCCAGCAGGCAAGTTATGCAAGACCAGTGAGAGTTGATTTTGATCTAACTTTTGCTTGATTTCATTAGCGGCAAATGGGTATGGGAAAAGAAATTCAACAGCCTTAAATCCAGCGGAGCTTGCCTTTTCAAAGCGATCCAAAAAAGGAACTTCATTGAATAGCATGGTTAAGTTGGCGGCAAATTTTGGCATCAGGAACCTTGTTTAGCGTAAAAATGATTGATGAATCTTAACAAAGATGTGAAATTCCTTCCTGAGTACAAAAACAAGCATTTCTAACCAGAAATGCAATAAAAATAAGCTAATATTGAAATTAGATACTTTTATCAATAAAGGAAAATCATGAATCTCAAATTAGCCCAAATCTTCTTGGCATCTTCAGTAGCACTGCTCTGCTCTTCCGCTGCGATTGCGCAACCAAGCCCTGCTGCAAGCAAGCCAATGGTGATTGATGCCGCAGCTGTTGATAATAGTTATCAGCTCTATGAAGGAAGCGTAGTAAAGGTTGATAAAAAGACGCGTACTATTTTCTTTAAAAACAAAGAAGGTGAATCTAAATTCGTAGCTGGACCAGAAATCAAGAATTTCGATCAAATTAAAAAAGGCGATCGTCTCAGCGTCACATATGAATTGGCAGTTGCAATTGAATTGATTAAAACTAAGAGTGATGGCATTCGCAGTAAGGTGGAGACAAATACTGTTACAAGCTCCAAGGCGAATGAAAAACCATCAGAAACGATTGCTAATAAAACAACTATCATCGCTGATATTGTAGAAGTTAATCGTGATAAGAAATTGGTTTCTGTAAAAGGACCAAGCGGAAAAATTACTACTGTCACTGTAAAAAATCCAGCGCTCTTGGCTGACGTTAATGTTGGCGAGCAAGTAAAAGTCATTTATTACGATGCAATGGCTGCCTCAATTACTACACCCAAAAAATAAGTTATTTCAATGCAGTTAAAGGTAGTTTGGTTTAAGCTTTTTCTAATTAGTCTATTAAGTACCCTCCTCCTGGCCTGTGCTAATACCACGCGGTCAGGGGCTGTAGGCGTAAACCGCTCTCAATTCCTGGTCGTTTCTGCTTCTGAGGTCGATCGACTTTCTGCTATTAGCTATAACGAGCAGAACCAAAAGGCCAAAGAAAAAAATATCCTAGTAACTTCGGGCCCTGAATACAGTCGCTTAAAGACAATCTCCAATCGCCTTATCTCCCAAACAGGAGTTTTTCGTGATGACACTCATCAATGGAATTGGCAATTGGTATTAATTGATGCACCCATTTTGAACGCAACTTGCGCACCTGGTGGCAAGATCACTTTTTATACTGGTTTAATTGAGCAGCTCAATCTAAGCGATGATGAGATTGCTGCCATCATGGGTCACGAAATCGCACATGCTTTACGCGAACATGGTCGTGAGCGCTTATCTCAGGCTATGGCACAAAGCGCAGTTGTTAATATCGCAATCGCAGCGGCTGGTAGCTATGGATCAGCCATCAGCGCAGCCAATCAGGCCTCACAGTACATATTGGTACTACCAAACTCACGGCAAAATGAAAGTGAAGCAGATGCAATAGGTATAGAACTTGCTGCTAGGGCTGGTTATAACCCACAAGCGGCGATAAGTGTTTGGCAAAAAATGAATAAAGCAACGCAAGGCAAAGGCACTTTAGAGTTTTTATCAACACACCCCTCTGGAGACACCCGGATTGAACAACTCTCAGAACTCATGCCGGTAGTGCAACCCCTCTATCTCGCTGCACCGAAAGCCAAGGCTAAATAGTCATTATTAACCTATGAATTAGTTAGGCTTGAGGGGGGGTGTTTTTTTAATAAGTTCCCGAATTTTGGCATCGCCTTCTACCATTAACTTAAATCGAGATTCGCTTACCAAAATAGCCATTTTGGCGTTGTACTGTTCGCGCCGAAGCCACTCTACCAAGAAGCAGACCAATATGGTATAGGTTGCATAAACAAACAATACAGAAATATCCCTTGAATCAATCACGGTAAATTGCCCAAATGGCGCCATAAAGAAATAGGATATTAATGGGATGCTGATAGCAACCGACAGCAGTGCGGGCCCAGTTCCAAAAAAGAAGGCGATCACAATCGTATTAATTTGGAAGAAAAAAAGCGGAAGCGCCTCCTCAATATGTGGTTGAAGACCCAGGCGAACACAAAAGGCAAAAAATACACCTATGCAAGCATTTAAATACCCAGCACCCTTATTGGGGCACCATCTATAGGCGTTGAGATTATGTTTCATAGATTTCTGACTCGGTGTATTCTTAGCATATAACTACTATTAAATACCAAATTTGAGACGTTGTGTGAAATGCCTTACAGAATTCCATCCGAAATTTTAAAAGAGAGCATTACCTTACTCCTGCCGGGTTTGAATGGCGGCGGTTTAGAGCTCGGCCAATTACCGAGTTTCTTAAATGCCAATGGCTATGAAACATGCATTCCAGAGATTAATGGCTATCTGTATGGCACCCCTGCCGATAGCTATGAAAATTGGATTAGCCAGGTTCATAACAAAATTGATGAGCTTAAAAATCATTACAAAACGATTAACTTAGCTGGAATTAGTATGGGCTCAACTCTAGCTCTTGCAGTTGCCAGCCAAAGGACGGATATCTCATCCATCGCCTTGCTCTCGCCTGTATTGCGCTATGACGGCTGGTCCGTCCCTTGGTATCGTTTTCTTTTAGATATTGCCTATAACTTTGGCATTAGAAATTGGGAATATTCAGAACGTGAACCATTTGGCATTAAGAATCCTGATTTGCGTAGACGGATTCGGGACAAGTTTAAGGCTCACGAGCTGTCTGAAGTAGGCGCCCCACTCATTACCGCAAGACATCTTCATGAAGCTAAGGGCTTGATGTCTTATGTAACTAAGAATTTGAATTCAATTACATCTAGGCTTCTCATTGTTCAATCTGTTGAGGATGACACTTGCACAATATGGTCTGCTGAGAAGATTCTTGCTAACGCAAAATCTGATTTACGAAGAGCGATTTGGCTCGGCAATAGCTACCACATTGTTACCATTGATAATGAGCGTGAAATCGTTTTGAATGAAGTATTACGTTTTCTTACTAAATCAGCCGGCGGCAATCTAGGCTCTGAAAATTACTATAGCGAGATGACCCCGAAACCGCTACGAACACGAGCCTGATAGAGATAAATAAAAAGCCTCCGATTTGGAGGCTTTTTATTTTGGAATTTGGCGGAACGGACGGGACTCGAACCCGCGACCCTCTGCGTGACAGGCAGATATTCTAACCAACTGAACTACCGCTCCAAATTACAACAAACAAAACATTTACAACAACCAAAAAAATTTGGCGTCCCCAGGGGGATTCGAACCCCCGTACTCACCGTGAAAGGGTGATGTCCTAGGCCTCTAGACGATGGGGACCTGGACTACTACTTAATGCCTTTGTCCTGCTTACTTGGTGGAGATAAGCGGGATCGAACCGCTGACCTCTTGCATGCCATGCAAGCGCTCTCCCAGCTGAGCTATACCCCCGAAATCCCGCAATAAAACCACAAGACACTCAAAACAATCCAAGATTTTAGCCTATTTTTGTGCAAGTGCGCAAATTGGCTATTGGACCACCTTGGAGAGCCTATTTACAGCCTCTTCTTTACCCAAAACAACCAGCACAGAATCGATGGCAGGAGTCTGAGTAGTCGCAAATAATGCATAGCGAACAGGCATTGCTAAGGCCGGCATTTTCAGTTGATGCTGAGCTAGAACTTGTTTAAATGCTGCACTATAAGCTTCCTTACTTGGGTCAGCCTTTTTGATTGCCTCAATCAAATCACTGAGGGCAGGAATAACTGTCGCAGGAATATTTGCAGTAATTTGTTCTGTAGTTAACTGAGGTGCTGGTAGGTAGAATAATTTAGATCCCTCCGCTATCTCAATAAGCGTGTTTGCACGGTCCTTTAACAAACCAACTACTTGAACAAAATTTGGACCTGATTCAGTATCAATTCCCAATTCATGAGCAAACGGTTTTGTTGCCTCTGCCAATTTCACCGAATCAGAATTTTGAATATATTGGTGGTTTAACCAAAGCAATTTCTCTGGATTATGTTGCGCAGGAGAACGGCCTAAGCTATCTAAGTCAAACCAATTCACAAATTGTTCTTTGGTAAATACCTCTGCATCACCATGTGACCAACCCAAGCGGGCCAAGTAATTCAAGATGGCTTCAGGTAGGTAACCTGCTTTTTGATAATCGCGCACACTCATGGCGCCATTGCGTTTACTCATCTTCTCACCAGAGTCATTTAAGACTGTTGGTAGATGGGCATAGACCGGGGGTGTACCACCCAGGGCTTTCATAATGTTAATTTGGCGTGGAGTATTGTTGACATGATCATCGCCACGAATGACGTGGGTAATCTTCATGTCCAAATCATCCACAACTACACAAAAGTTATAGGTCGGCGTGCCATCTGGTCTTGCAATGACTAAGTCATCCAACTCGTCATTGGAAATTTCAATTTGCCCTTTTACGGCATCTTCCCAAATAACTGAACCACCAATTGGATTCTTAAACCGAATAACTGGCAATACTCCTTCAGGAATGGCTGGTAAGGTTTTGCCTTGTTCTGGTCTCCACATACCGTTATAACGGGGCTTTTCTTTATTGGCCATCTGCTGATCACGAAGTTTATTCAGTTCCTCCTCGCTCATATAACAGGGGTAGGCTAATCCAGACTCCAGCATTTGTTTGATCACCTCACGATAGCGATCAATGCGCTGCATTTGGTAGATGGGTCCCTCATCAATATCCATACCCAACCACGCCATACCCTCAATGATGACATCCACAGCCTCTTGTGTAGAGCGTTCTAAATCAGTGTCTTCTATGCGAAGTATGAAATCGCCTTTATTGTGGCGTGCAAAGGCCCATGGGTAGAGAGCGCTGCGAAGGTTTCCTAGATGAATAAAGCCCGTGGGACTAGGGGCGAAACGTGTACGAATATGCATAAACCGTATTATCTCAGGTCAGCCAAAATGACACCAAATTCAAAAAACGTGGATACTTTCATTTATGAATGAATTGCTTGTATTTATGTGTGATGGCGCCCCGGTCCGCGGGGAAATAGTCTCGATTGGAACAGCCTGGCAGGCCGTTTTAGAGCGTCGCAATGACCCTCCTGCTGTGCGACGCATTTTGGGTGATTTTGTTGGCGCAGCCACCCTTTTAAGTGCAAGCCTGAAATTTGATGGCACCCTCATCATTCAGGCTCAGAGTAAAGGTCCTGTGCAACTATTGGTGGTTGAATGCAAGTCCGACCTAACGATGCGTGCAACGGTCAAACTTTCAGTCGATGCCTGCGAGATTTCTGAAAACGCAAGTCTAGGTGAGTTATTAGACGCCAGCAACTCAGGCAGGCTCGTAATTACGCTGGACCCGGCAGATCGTGAGCCAGGCCAACCCCCTTATCAAGGGATTGTTGCCCTTCAGGAACAGCGTGGTGATGTAATCCAGCCCGTTACCAGCGCAGCTGAAGCTATTGCACTTTATATGCAAAACTCTGAGCAATTAGACACTCGCATTTGGCTGTCATCCAATGACAGCAATGTAGGTGGCTTATTGTTGCAACGTTTACCAAACTCTGGTGGTCATGCACACTTAGACCCTCAGGTAGCTGCAGAGGGATGGTCGCGCATTCAAACTCTTGGAGAAACGATTACTGATGAAGAATTGCTTACCCTTTCTCCGGAAACAATTTTGAGACGTCTATTTTTAGAAGAGTCAGCAAAAAATGGTGTACGTAGCTTCCCTGCCCGCCCAATACGCTTTTCTTGTCGCTGTTCGCGGACTAAAGTGGCAGATGTACTGCGTATGCTTGGCGAGGAAGAAGTAAAAAGCATTCTCGACGAACAAGGCGCCGTGGAAACTATCTGTGATTTTTGCGCCAAGACGTATCGCTTTGATGCTATTGACTGTCTGCAGGTTTTTAAGACCGATTTATTAAGTGATGCCACCAGGCCACCATCAGGCGGTCATTAAGTTCACTGTTTGGTAGCTTGTGCTGTTGCAGCCTTATCAGCGGGTAAGATTTGCACAAAGAACTCGCCGTCTTTAATGAGACCATGCTCAACTCGTGCACGTTCCTCAATAGCACGGGTGCCATCTTTTAAATCTTTAACATCACCCGCTAATTTCGCATTACGTAAAGCCAAGAGGCTATTTTTAGCCTCTTGTAGCTCGACTTGTTTTTCCATCTCGTATACCTTAAGCCACCCACCCTTACCCAACCAAAGTGGATACTGAATTGCAATCAGCAATACCAGCATGGAGTAGATGACGATACGCATAGAGGCTTAAATGCTTATCGCTTCAGATTATAGAAAACAGACTTACCTGGGTATGTCGCAACGTCACCCAAATCTTCTTCGATGCGCAAGAGTTGATTGTATTTAGCGATACGGTCAGAACGGGACAATGAACCTGTCTTTATTTGACCGGCATTTGTACCAACTGCGATATCGGCAATCGTACTGTCTTCTGTCTCACCGGAGCGATGCGAGATCACCGCAGTGTAGTTTGCGCGCTTGGCCATTTCAATGGCAGCAAAGGTCTCGGTCAAGGTGCCGATCTGATTAATCTTAATCAGGATGGAATTAGCAATCCCTTTTTCAATCCCTTCTTTGAGAATACGAGTGTTGGTTACGAAAAGGTCATCACCAACCAATTGAATTTTCTTGCCGAGTTTCTTGGTAATGTCAGCCCAGCCATCCCAATCACTTTCATGCATACCATCCTCAATCGACACGATTGGGAACTGGTCAGCGAGGTTGCCGAGGTAGTCTGAAAATTCACTTGAAGATAATTGAAGGCCTTCGCCAGATAAATGGTATTTACCGTCTTTATAAAACTCGCTTGCGGCACAATCCAGAGCCAGAAGAACATCCTCACCAGCTTGATACCCAGCGCCTTCAATGGCCTTCATGATGGTTTGCAAGCATTCCTGATTACTCTTGAAATTAGGTGCAAAGCCACCTTCATCACCTACAGTAGTTGGCATACCTTGGGCGCCAATAATCTTTTTGAGTTCATGGAAAATTTCAGCACCACAACGCAACGCGTCACGGAAGTTTTCAGCACCTACTGGCATTACCATGAATTCTTGAATGTCTAAGCTGTTATTCGCATGGGCACCACCATTGACGATATTCATCATTGGGACTGGCAACTGCATGCCACCTGAGCCACCAAAATAACGATACAAAGGTAGGCCCGCCTCTTCAGCGGCGGCTCTAGCAACTGCCATGGATACAGCTAAAGTGGCATTAGCCCCCAAACGTGCTTTGTTATGGGTGCCATCTAGATCGATCAATGTCTTATCTAAGAAGGCTTGCTCACTAGCATCTAGACCTAGAATAGTTTCGGCGATCTCAACATTAATGTTCTGAACCGCTTTGAGAACGCCTTTACCTAAATAACGAGACTTGTCTCCATCGCGCAATTCGATTGCTTCACGAGAACCTGTAGAGGCACCAGATGGGACTGCTGCACGACCCATAACACCTGATTCAAGTAATACATCGCACTCAACCGTTGGGTTACCGCGTGAATCTAAAATTTCTCTACCGATGATGTCAACAATGGCGCTCATGCACCTTCTCCTTAAAACAATATGAAATGGGCTTGTTAATAAACTAAATTACTTAAAACTATTCTCTAAAAATGGACCAGTCGACTTCACGACCGTATCGATTGCCACCAGGGACTCTAATAACTCCTTCATTCGATTCAGAGGTACAGCATTAGGCCCATCAGACAGCGCATTCGCGGGATCAGGATGGGTCTCCATAAAGAGGCCGCTAATACCTACAGCCACTGCGGCTCGAGCCAATACAGGTACAAACTCGCGTTGACCGCCGCTTGAATTGCCTTGTCCGCCAGGCAACTGCACTGAATGTGTGGCATCAAACACTACTGGGGCATTCGATTCACGTAAGATTGCAAGGCTGCGCATATCGGAAACTAAATTGTTGTAACCAAATGAGGCGCCACGCTCACAAACCATAAATTGGTCTGGAAGATTTTTTTCAGCAGCAGCTACTCTTGCCTTCTCGATCACATTGAGCATCTCATGCGGAGAAAGAAACTGACCTTTTTTAAAGTTGACTGGCTTACCACTTTGCGCGCAGGCACGAATGAAATCAGTTTGTCTGCATAAAAAAGCGGGGGTTTGCAAAACGTCTACCACGCTTGCTACGGCTGTAATTTCACTAATATCATGCACGTCCGTTAGAACGGGAACGCCAACTTGCTTCTTAACCTTGGCTAAGATTTCTAGACCCTTTTCCATGCCAAGTCCGCGAAAGGATGTGCCTGATGAGCGATTGGCTTTATCGAAGGAAGACTTATAAATAAAGGGGATCTTTAGTGCACTTGTGAGCTCTTTAAGTTCACCAGCAATATCAATGGCGGATTGCTCAGATTCGATAACGCAGGGACCAGCAATCAGAAAAAACCGTTGATCTAAGCCAACATTAAAACCACAAAGCTTAAATGTGCTCATCGTTTCCTCTTAAGCAACTTGTTTTAATGCAGCATCTTGATGAGCAAGCGCAGCATTGATAAAGGCTGAGAACAATGGGTGACCATCGCGCGGAGTAGACGTGAATTCCGGGTGAAATTGCACTCCAAAGAACCAGGGATGCATAGCCTCAGGTAATTCCATCATTTCAGGCAAAGATTCATTCGGCGTTCTTGCGGAAATAATCAGACCAGACTGCTCAAGCTTAGGCACATAAATATTATTGACTTCATAACGATGGCGATGACGTTCATTGACTTCAGCGCCATAAATGCGATGCGCGAGTGTATTTGCTTTGACTGGACAACGTTGTGAACCTAAGCGCATCGTGCCACCAAGATCCGATTCATTGGTGCGCTTCTCTACACGACCTTCTCTATCAAGCCATTCGGTAATCAAAGCTACAACTGGACTCTCAGTTTCTGGATCAAATTCGGTGCTGTTAGCTTTTGCAATATCGGCTACATGTCGAGCAAATTCAATTACAGCTAACTGCATGCCTAAGCAAATACCTAAATAAGGCACATGGTTTTCACGAGCATAACGAATTGCTGCAATCTTTCCTTCAGTGCCGCGCTTACCAAATCCGCCTGGAACCAAAATGGCATCAAGCTTTTTAAGGCACTCAATCCCATCTTTTTCAATCACTTCAGAATCGATGTAATTGATGTTTACCTTAGTATGGGTATGAATGCCTGCATGACGTAATGCTTCAATTAATGACTTATAGGATTCGGTGAGTTCAACATACTTACCAACCATGCCAATGGTGACCTCATGTTTTGGATTGGCTAACTCATAAACCAACTTCGCCCAAACTGAAAGATCGGCAGGCTTGGCATTAATTTGCAACTCTCGGCAAATCAAATCATCCATGCCTTGTGCATGCAGCATTTCAGGAATCTTATAAATCGTATCAACATCCCAAACTGAGATGACAGCCTCTTCGCGGACGTTGGAGAAGAGGGAGATTTTTGCTCGTTCATCATCAGGGATTGGTCTGTCAGCACGACATAGCAATACCGTTGGCATGATGCCAATCTCACGTAACTTTTGAACTGAGTGTTGTGTAGGCTTGGTTTTTAACTCGCCAGCGCTACTGATAAAGGGCACCAAAGTTAGATGTACAAAGGCGCAGCTATGCATCGGTAAGCGCAAGCTCATCTGCCGTGCAGCTTCCAAAAATGGAAGGGATTCGATATCGCCTACCGTGCCACCAATTTCACAAATAGCAATATCGGCTTTACCGTCATGGCTTGCTTTTGCACCACGCTCTACAAATGCTTGAATCTCATTTGTAATATGCGGAATTACTTGAACGGTTTTTCCGAGGTATTCACCACGGCGTTCTTTGCTGATGACTGACTCGTAAATCTGACCAGTGGTGAAGTTATTGCTCTTACGCATCTTTGCCGAGACAAAGCGCTCGTAGTGACCTAAATCCAAATCGGTTTCAGCTCCATCCTCGGTCACAAAAACTTCACCGTGCTGGAGTGGGCTCATGGTGCCCGGGTCCACGTTGATATAGGGGTCTAATTTTAGGAGGGTGACTTTCAGGCCGCGGGATTCGAGAATCGCGGCAAGCGAGGCAGCTGCGATTCCTTTCCCTAAAGAAGAAACCACACCACCAGTGACAAAAACGTATTTGGTCATCGCTTAAGCTCTGTTGGAAAAAGTAATTATAACGATAGCCAAGGGTATTTATAGAAAATGAAAAAAGGTAATATTGCTTAAATCTATGAAAAAACAACCATTTTTCCTTATTTTCGCGGCTCTTCTGAGCTGCGCATCCGCCCTTGTTTCTGCCCAGTCTCTGGATTCTATTGTTGGGAATTGGAAATCATTTGACGACGATACCAATGCTCCTGCCGCAATCGTACAAATTACCGAGAAAAACGGTATTTTTTCAGGGGTGATCACCAAATTACTGGATCCAAACGCTCCTCTTGTTTGTGAAAAATGTACAGACGCCAGAAAAGGAAAGTCCGTTGTAGGCATGGAGATCCTGTCTGGTCTAAAAAGGACTGGAGATGCCTATTCTGGCGGACAAATCCTCGATCCAGATGATGGTGAAATCTACAGGGCAGAGATGAAGCTTAAAGATCAGGGATCTAAATTGGATCTCAGAGCCTATATTGGCATCCCCCTTCTGGGAAGGACTCAAACCTGGGTACGTGAAAGGTAAGACCATGCGCCTATTCTTCGCTGTTTTAATCACCCTACTCTCCCTCTTCTATTTCCTGCCTTTTGCCATTGCATTTCATAAAAAAAGGGCAAATACTGGCGCAATATTTGCTTTAAATCTGTTTTTAGGATGGTCTCTAATTGGCTGGGTTGTGGCACTTGTCTGGTCCCTTAAAGAAGAAAGTGTCGTTTAAGCCCAAATTAGATGTTTGAAGCCGCCTCACTGCTGCTAATAATGCTTAGGGTTTAAACTCTTATATAAGAGTTAAATAAGACTTAAATTAGTAACTATAATTGAGCAAATCGGGTGAAAATGCCCTTTTGGCCTTTCTATTGATCACTTTTACCTCATAGGAAACACAATGTTAGAAGCCTATAACGCCCAAGTAGCTGAACGAGCTGCCCTCGGCATTCCAGCACTCCCATTAACTAAAGATCAAACCGCTGAATTAGTAAAGTTACTAAAAAACCCGCCAGCAGGAAAAGAGGCGGAGTTAGTGGAGCTAATTACCAATCGTGTACCAGCAGGTGTTGATGAAGCGGCGAAGGTGAAAGCGGAGTTTTTAGATGCAGTTGCTAAAGGCACCGATAAATCTCCACTGATTTCTCGAGTAAAGGCTACTGAGTTACTGGGAACCATGCTTGGTGGTTACAACATCAAGCCATTAGTTGAATTGCTCACTGATGCTGAATGCGGCACTGTGGCTGCAGAAGCACTCAAGAAAACACTCTTGATGTTCGACTACTTCAATGATGTTCACGAGCTTGCTGAAAAAGGCAATGCCAATGCTAAAGCAGTCATGAAGAGTTGGGCAGACGCAGAATGGTTTACTAGCCGCCCTGCCGTTCCAGAAGCCATGAAGCTCACTGTATTCAAAGTAACTGGTGAAACCAATACTGACGATCTCTCACCCGCACCTGATGCATGGAGTCGTCCAGATATTCCATTGCATGCAACGATCATGCTCAAGAACCCACGTCCTGGTATTGAGCCAGATGAGTCTGGCGTTCGCGGTCCAATGAAACAAATTGCAGCGCTCCAGAAAAAGGGCAATCAAATTGCTTACGTAGGTGACGTTGTAGGTACTGGTTCATCACGCAAGTCTGCTACTAACTCTGTGCTCTGGTGGACTGGTCAAGATATTCCTTTTGTACCAAATAAGCGTTTTGGGGGCGTCTGTCTTGGTGGCAACATCGCCCCAATCTTCTTTAACACCATGGAAGATTCTGGTGCACTACCGATCGAATTAGATGTATCCCAAATGAATATGGGCGATGAGATTGAGTTGCGTCCATACGAAGGCAAAGTATTCAAAAATGGTCAAGTGATTACTACTTTCTCACTCAAATCACCCGTAATTTTGGATGAAGTACGTGCTGGCGGTCGTATTCCGTTGATCGTTGGTCGCGGCTTAACAGCTAAAGCTCGTGCGGCACTGGGTTTGCCAGCCTCTACAGAGTTCCGTCTACCGGTAAGCCCACCTGACAATAAAAAAGGTTTCAGCTTGGCACAGAAGATTGTTGGACGCGCATGCGGCTTGCCAGAAGGTCAAGGAGTACGCCCTGGCACTTACTGCGAGCCACGCATGACAACAGTTGGCTCACAAGACACCACTGGTCCAATGACTCGTGATGAATTGAAAGACTTGGCTTGCCTAGGTTTCTCATCCGATTTGGTAATGCAGTCCTTTTGCCACACTTCTGCCTATCCAAAACCAGTTGATATCCGCACTCAACACGAATTACCACCATTCATGACGAATCGTGGCGGTGTTGCATTACGTCCAGGTGATGGCGTGATCCATAGTTGGTTAAATCGCTTGTTACTCCCAGACACCTGTGGCACTGGTGGCGATAGCCATACACGTTTCCCAATCGGCATTTCATTCCCAGCAGGTTCAGGCTTAGTTGCTTTTGCGGCTGCCACTGGGGTTATGCCGTTGGATATGCCCGAGTCTGTTTTGGTTCGCTTCAAAGGCAAGATGCAGCCTGGTATTACCTTGCGTGACCTGGTAAATGCAATTCCTCTGTATGCCATCAAAAAAGGATTGTTGACTGTTGAGAAACAAGGCAAGAAGAATATATTCTCTGGCCGCATCCTTGAAATCGAGGGCTTGCCTGATCTTAAAGTTGAACAAGCATTTGAGTTATCTGATGCATCTGCAGAGCGTTCTGCTGGTGGTTGTACTGTTCACTTGAACAAAGAGCCAATTATCGAATACATGCAATCCAATATCACTTTGATGAAGTGGATGATTGCCAATGGTTATGAAGATAAGCGTACTCTTGGCCGCCGCATCAAAGCCATGGAAGCTTGGATTGCAAACCCACAATTGCTCAAAGCAGATCCTAATGCTGACTACGCTGAGATCATTGAAATCAACATCGATGAAATCAAAGAACCTATCCTCGCCTGCCCTAATGACCCAGATGATGTGAAAGTATTGTCTGAGGTTGCCGGCGATAAGATTGACGAAGTATTTATTGGCTCATGCATGACTAACATCGGTCACTTCCGTGCAGCTGGTCAGGTATTGCAAGGCAAGAAAGATATGCCAACTCGCTTATGGGTCGCCCCTCCAACCAAGATGGATGCAATGGTCTTGATGGAAGAAGGCTACTACGGCATTTTGGGTGCAGCAGGTGCACGTATGGAAAGCCCAGGCTGCTCATTGTGCATGGGTAACCAAGCGCAGATTCGCAAAGGTTCGACTGCCGTATCAACCTCTACTCGTAACTTCCCCAACCGCTTAGGTATTGATACCCGTGTTTACCTCGCCTCTGCTGAGTTAGCTTCTGTAGCAGCCCTCTTGGGTCGCTTGCCAACCCCTGCTGAGTATTTGGAGCAAGTTAAAGCTCTCGATGCGAAATCTGGTGAAGTGTATAGATACATGAGCTTTGATAAGCTAAAGTCATTTAGCGATGTAGCTGACACAGTCACTGTGTAATTTACTCAACCCAAAAATGGGTTAGGTTATTAAAAGGCGATCTTCTGATCGCCTTTTTCTTTTGTATTTCGAAATATTAAATCGAAAGTCTATTCTCTTGTCTTGCGTTCTCTCGACTGATACCTGAAACCCATTTATTGGTTGGAAGGCCTGTTTTTTCTAAAATCAGTTTTGCGCGCTTTGATACTTCTTTCCATTCGGCTTCTAGCTTGGGACCCTTAAATGCGATTGCCACTACATTGCAATCGTGTGACTCCGGAAACAATAAAACGCGATTATCAAAAGCCTCGCAGATATTTTTAAGGTTGATATCAAAACTCTCGTGACGAGAAAACAGATTAACCGTCATGACACCAGGCGCCTTGAGAATGTTGTAGCAGCCCTCGTAGAACTCTAGAGAACTCGCAGCGGGTCCGTCGCAGATCGCGTCATACAGATCTACCTGTACGGCATCAAACCGACCCTTATTCTTACTTGATTTTACAAAAGCTTTGGCATCAGTCTGAAGAGTTTCAAGTCTACGATCATCATCGGGAGTAAAGAACATTGATCTAGCCGCTACTATTACTGCAGGATTTAGCTCAACCACTGTAGTTTTCACCGCGGGGCAATAACGATGCTGAAACTTCGTTAGAGCGCCAGTGCCTAATCCTAGTTGAGCAATCTTCATTCCCGGCTTGGTCTCCAAGAAAAGAAGCCAGGCCATCATTTGCTGGTTGTATTCGAGATAGATTTCATCGGGGTCACGAATGCGCATAGCCCCCTGAATTAACTCACTTCCAAAATGCAGATAGCGAATGCCACCACTCTCGGAAAAAGTTACCGGCTCCATTGCAAACGACATTAATTAGCCCAGCGACGTGCGTTTCTAAAAAGGCGTAGCCATGGGCTTGCTCCATCTGGAGTATCAAGCCACTCAGGTGGACACCAGCTCATTTGCGCGGCGCGGAACACCCGTTCTGGATGCGGCATCATGACGGTAAATCGACCATCAGGAGTAGTTACGCCAGTCAAACCGTTTGGTGAACCATTGGGGTTCATTGGATAAATTTCAGTTGGATTACCTTGATGATCAACAAAGCGAAGGGTTGCTAAGCCTTGCTTAGTAATTTGGTCCAGGTTGCCCTGTTGGCTAAAGTTTGCAAAGCCTTCACCATGTGCGATTGCAATTGGTAATTGACTACCTTCCATGCCTTGCGTAAAGATTGATGGTGAAGCAATGACCTCTGCCATCACCAAGCGTGCTTCATACTGCTCTGATTGGTTACGAGTAAATTTAGGCCAAGCTTCAGCTCCCGGAATAATTCCAGCAAGGTTGCTCATCATTTGACAACCGTTGCATACGCCCAAGGCAAAACTGTCTTGACGAGTAAAGAAGCTGGAAAATTGATCCCGCAATTGCTGATTGAACAGAATTGTTTTGGCCCAACCCTCACCTGCACCTAGAACATCGCCATAACTAAAGCCACCGCAGGCAATCAGTCCACGGAAGTCGTCTAACTTGGCTTTTCCGCTTAATAGGTCAGACATATGCACGTCATAACTATCAAATCCTGCCCAATTCACTGCATAGGCCATTTCAACATGAGAGTTCACTCCTTGCTCTCGCAGGATGGCTACTTTTGGACGTGCGCCTTTGGAAATAAATGGCGCAGCGATATCTTCAGCAATATCAAAAGTCAATTTAGGTGACATTCCTGGATCAGACAAGTTATCCAGTAAAGCAAATTCTGAATCAGCACAAGCTGGGTTGTCTCTTAAGCGAGCAATTTGATAGCTTGTATTTGTCCACATCTTTTGCAGCACTTCGCGTGGCTCTGCAAAAATATTCTTAGCGTCACGCCAGATCTCAATGCGGCCATTGTTATTGGGTTTCCCAATAACATGGCTAAATGCACTAAGACCTAATTTACGCAAAATGGCAAAGACAGCATCACGATCTTCCTTGCGGACTTGAATTACTGCGCCAAGCTCTTCATTGAATAAAGCACGCATGGTCTGCTCGTGACGACGCCCAGATACTTGCTGAGCCCAGTTCTTGGCATCACCATAATCTGGCTCTTGTCCTGGATCGGTTGCAATCATATCAACGTTGATCGAAATGCCAACATGGGATGCAAAAGCCATTTCAGCTACGCAAGCTAATAAACCACCATCAGAACGATCGTGATAAGCCAATAATTTATTTTCTTTGCGAAGCTCAATAATGGCAGTAGCCATTGCCTTAAGGTCTTCTGGATTATCAAGATCTGGAGCGGCTTTACCAGATTGATTAAGAACCTGAGCCAAGATACTACCAGCCATACGACTCTTGCCACGGCCTAAATCAATCAGGATTAATTCCGTTTCTAAGACTGAGCCATCTTGATTTTTTAGCTTTAATAATGGTGTTGCAGTCTTGCGAACATCTTGTACGGAAGCAAATGCAGAAATAATCAATGAAACGGGTGCGACCACTTTTTTCGCATCACTTCCATCGTGCCATTCTGTAGCCATTGATAAAGAGTCTTTACCAACGGGAATGGAGATTCCTAGTGCTGGACATAGTTCCATGCCAACGGCTTTAACCGAGTCATATAACTTTGCATCTTCGCCTGGCGCACCACAAGCAGCCATCCAGTTTGCCGAAAGTTTGACATCCTCTAGACGGCGTATATCTGCAGCCAACAAATTGGTAAGCGCCTCACCAACAGCCATGCGCGCTGCAGCGGGAGCATCAATCACAGCCAATGGGGTTCTCTCACCCATGGTCATGACTTCACCGCGGTATCCCCTGTAATCCATCAAGGTGACTGCACAGTCAGCAACAGGGACTTGCCATGGTCCGACAAATTGATCACGAGCATTTAAGCCGCCAACAGTTCTATCGCCAATAGTGATTAAGAAAGATTTGCTTGCTACAGTCGGTTGCTGTAGAACCCACGCAATCGACTGAGCTAAATCAGCATCGGTAACATCAAGCTCTTCAAACTCTTGTGCAACGCGCTTTACATCGCGATGCATTCGCGGTGGCTTTCCTAACAATACTTCCATCGGCATATCAATCGGTAATGCCGCGTCAGCTCCATCCGCTTGCTTTGAATCGACTAGTTGCAATTGGCGCTCGGCAGTAGCCTCACCGACAACTGCAAATGGGCAACGCTCACGTTCACAGAAGGATTTGAATAAATCTAAGTTTTTAGCTTCAATTGCCAATACATAGCGCTCTTGAGATTCGTTACACCAAATCTCTGCTGGGCTCATACCGCTTTCTTCTAGAGGAACGCTGCGAAGCTTGAACTTGGCGCCTAAGCCTGCACCATCAGCCAGCTCTGGGAATGCGTTCGATAAGCCGCCCGCACCAACATCATGAATTGAGACGATTGGGTTGTTATCACCAAGCGCGCGGCAGGCATTAATGACTTCTTGCGCACGACGCTCCATCTCTGGATTGCCACGTTGTACTGAATCAAAGTCGAGATCTGCGGTATTGGTGCCGGTTGCTACAGAGCTACCAGTTGCACCTCCCATGCCAATGCGCATGCCTGGACCGCCAAGCTGAATCAATAAATGGCCAGCTTGGATGGCTTTCTTTTCTGTATGAATGGAATCGATACTGCCGATGCCACCTGCAATCATGATGGGTTTGTGATATCCGCGGCGCGTGCCATCTAAGGTCTGCTCAAATACGCGGAAATATCCACCCAAAATAGGACGACCGAATTCATTATTGAAAGCTGCACCACCCAATGGACCATCAATCATGATCTGCAATGGTTTAGCAATGCGTTCTGGCTTGCCGTACTGCTCGCTCTCCCAGGGAAGATCAGTTCCCGGAATATTCAGATTGGAAACTGAGAAGCCCGTTAAGCCAGCCTTTGGTCGGCCACCAATTCCGGTTGCACCTTCATCACGAATCTCGCCTCCGGCGCCTGTTGAAGCACCTGGAAATGGAGCAATCGCTGTCGGGTGATTATGCGTCTCCACCTTCATCAAGGTATGAACAAGACGTGTATCTTTTTCGTAACGATGATCATTGCCCTGAGGAACCCAAGTTTCTGCTTCGCAGCCAACCATTACCGCTGAGTTATCGGAGTAGGCAACGATTGTGCCTTCAGGCTGTAACTGATGAGTATTACGGATCATTGCAAACAGTGAGCGCTCTTGATCATCACCATCAATGGTCCAGCTTGAATTAAAAATCTTGTGACGGCAATGTTCGCTATTAGCTTGCGCAAACATAATGAGTTCGACATCACTGGGATTACGTTTCAAGCGAATAAAGTTTTCAGTTAAGTAGCTAACCTCATCATCAGAGAGTGCTAAGCCTAGCTCTTGATTAGCTTTATCTAAGGCAGCTCTACCCTCTGTGAGAACAGGAATACGCGTTAAAGGACGATCATCTAAAGTTTGATAGAGAGCATTTGCAGCATCAACCGAATCAATCACTGCTTCAGTCATTCGATCATGAATCGCTGTCAAGACCAATTGCTCTTGCTCGGGACTTAAAGGCTTTTTACTCTTCCAAGCGAACTGAACGCCACGTTCAATTCTTAATACGTTTAAGCCACATTGTTGTGCAATATCTGTCGCCTTACTCGCCCATGGTGAAACCGTTCCTAGACGTGGAATAACGATCGCGCCTTGGAGATTTGCAGAGCTACTCTTTCCTAACGCAAACCAAGATTTACCTTGGCTAATTTTTGAGGCAAAAGGTTGTCCATAGGTTAGCAAGCTGGCTAGAACTTGTTGATCTTGCTCGCTTTGCTGCTCATGAGACCAAATGAAGTGCAAATACTGCGCTTCAATTGATTCGAGCTCAATTCCTTGTGCTGCCAAGGAGGCTAAAAGTCGCTGTTGACGGAACGGGGAAAGCGCATCAGCGCCGGGCAAAAAGTGGAAAAAAGACATCCCTAGATTATAAGGTTTTGCCTACGCCAGCTGACCGCCCTGAAGGTGCAGTTGGCGCTGGCACCGACTGGCCAAGGCGGGATCATGGGTGACCAATACTAGAGTGGATTGGTTGGCCTGATTTAGCTCAAAAAGCAGCCTTATCACTCGCTCCCCACTCGCCTCATCAAGGCTGCCGGTAGGCTCATCCGCAAACAAAATATCTGGTCGGGTAATGAAGGCGCGTGCAAGAGCAACCCGCTGCTGCTCGCCTCCAGATAAAGTTTTCGGAAAATGGTTGAGTCGGTCCTGTAACCCAACTCTTTCTAACCAGGATATCGCCTCTTCTTTAGCTTCATTTCGGCCAATCATCTGGGCCGGCAAAAGCACATTTTCCAGTGCGGTGAGATGTGAAAGCAACTGGAAGGACTGAAATACGAAGCCTACATGCGCGGCTCGAAGCTTTGCCCTACCATCCTCGTTTAACTGATTGAGGTCCTGCTCCATTAGTGAAACATTCCCGGAGCTTGGCAGATCCAGTCCAGCCAAGAGGCCGAGTAATGTACTTTTGCCAGATCCTGAGGCCCCAGTGATAGCCACACTTTCACCTTGAGCAATGTCAAAACAAATGTCGTGCAAAATGCTTATTACACCGTCGCTAGATAAGACTTCTTTACCTAGGTGATTGGCGCTTAATACTTTTGCTGGAATACTCATAGATGAATCAAGGCTGGCTGACCTGCTGGATTAAAAAATTAATATCGATAGGCTTATTTTGCCTGTTAATGCCCATTGTCACAGCTTCCCATGCAAACCCAGTCATCTTGGTCATGGGAGACAGCCTCTCAGCTGAATATGGTCTTCCCAGAGGGTCGGGCTGGGTAAAGTTACTTGAAGTCCAGCTAGAGAAACAAGCCAGTCCATGGAAGGTCTTTAATGCCAGTATCAGCGGCGAGACTAGCTCTGGCGGTCTTACTCGTCTTCCCGCCCTGTTGGAATCCAAAAAACCTAGGATTGTTTTATTGGAGCTTGGTGCCAATGATGCCTTGCGCGGCCTCTCGATAGAACAAACTCAAAATAATCTACAAAAGATGATTGCATTGAGTAAACAGTCTGGTGCAAAAGTACTGCTAATGGGGATGCAAATACCGCCAAATTATGGACAGCAATACACTAAACAATTTAAAGATCTTTATCCTAAGCTTGCAAGTCAGGAAGGTATTGAGCTGTTACCATTCTTCATGGCTGGGGTAGCAAGTAATAAAGATTTATTTCAAAGTGACAACATTCACCCAAATGTCACAGCGCAATCCATTCTCTTTAAAAACGTATGGGGCGCTATGGCCCCATATCAATCGTTACTTCAACAACCCCAGTAATATTAGGTTCCTGAGTTATTCGATGGCGGCTTTAAAGGATTAATGACCTTTACGCCAGCAGCATCGCGCCAGTAAGACATGAATCCGGCAAATTCAGATTGGGCGGCGAGCGCCTGAATCTGTTGGGCTTGCGCCTTGTGCACCTTGGCATCAACGCCCGTAGGCTGACGCACCTGATCAACACGATACAAAGTTGCGCCAACACCAGGATTGCTTACAGATACCACTGCAGGAAATTTATCTGGATTAATGGACATCACATCATCTAAAGCTGATCCAACTAAATTGGCCGGCTTATTACGTGATACCCAAATTGGAGCGGCGAAACCACTTGCGCTCTTAGGATCTTTTTCTAAAGCAGCATAGCGCTCTGCGGCAGCCGCTATTGCCAATTTCTCAGCTGCGCGTTGACTGACTTGACGCTTTACTTCAGCTGCAACATCTTTAAAAGGTAAGACTTGTGCTGGGTGGAAAGTAACCACACGAGCTGAAACAAAAACACCAGGGGCTGTCTGTACCGCTTCAATATTGCGTTTGTTTTTTAAGGCCTCATCGCCAAACAAGGATTGAACAACCTTAGGATTAGCAAGCGGGTGATCTCGAGATACGCCTAAAGGCCCAGATCGAGTTAAACCCTTTTGGGTTTGAACGGAGAGTTTTAACTTATCTGCAGCAGGCTTAAGACTGTCTGATTGGTCATAGGTCATATTGACAAATTGATCTGCCTTTTCGCTAAAAGCTTTTGCATCTTCTTTGGGGTCAGCCTTCAGAACGATGTACTCCACGTCCACATATTCAGGACTCTCAAATAGCTTAGCATTTGCGTTATAGAAGGCCTGTAGCTCCTCAGGACTTGGATTTACTTTCGACAAATAATCTTTTGCATTAAAAGACAAAGCCTGAACCTGGCGCTCTGTCTCATAAAGTGTAGAGACAATTTCAGATAATTTCGGTGTACCAATTTCAGTGCGCGCCACTGAATTTACTAACTGACCAATCTTGAGATCAAAAGCCTGGCTAGCATAGAACTGCTCTTCATTTAAACCATTACTCGCAAGTAATTGCTTAAAGCGAACATCATCAAAGCTACCATCTTGTCGATATAAAGCACGAATTTGCGGAATGCCTTGTAAACTCTGAATTAAAGCTTCTTTACCCACTTGCAGGCGAAGATTAACAACAGCAAATCCTAAAATTCTTTGTTGCAATAACTCATTTAAGATAGCCTGTCTAAATTGCAGACTTTGAGCAATTTGTAAATTACCGCCAACGCGCTCAGCTTGACGTTTTGCCGCGTTATCCACTTCTTGAGCTGTAATCGGCTTGCCATTCACCTTGATAAGATCGGTCTCTTTATCCATAAAGCCGGAATAACTGGATATACCAAACATAACAAATGACGGAACAATGAACAACATCAGCACGAGCTGAAGTAATTTTTGATGCTTACGGACGGTATCAAACATGAATAAGTTCGCTAGTAATTATTAGTAATAACGCGTTTAAATAAACGGGAATCATACGAGTTTACTAGGGAGAAAGAGATTTCAGGTGAAAGCCATGAATAGGCTTGAGACTGTGAATATTTGGTGGGCGCTGAGAGGCTCGAACTCCCGACATTCTGCGTGTAAGGCAGACGCTCTACCAACTGAGCTAAGCGCCCCAAAATATTACAGCTGGAATTGTAACCTAAACGGGGATTTCTAGACTAAAACCCGCTAAAACCACCAGAATATGTATGGTGGTTTTAGCGAATATCCGCTTTCTAGCAAGAACAATTTAATGCTTGAGCACATCTCCAGAGGAAACGCTTTCCTTGGCTTTGCTAGCCTCGGAAGCCTTCTTGGCTAACTCCTCGGGTGTTGGGTCAGGCAAAGCCTCTGGCATGCGTTCTAATGCCAGTTCAAGAACCTTATCAATCCAACGAACTGGAACAATCTCAATCGCATTCTTGACGTTATCAGGAATATCAATCAGATCCTTCACGTTTTCTTCCGGGATCAGAGCCAACTTGATACCGCCACGATGTGCTGCCAATAACTTCTCTTTTAAGCCGCCGATTGGAAGCACTTCACCGCGCAAAGTAATTTCGCCAGTCATTGCCACATCTGCGCGAATAGGAATGCCTGTAAAGACTGAAACTAATGCGGTTGTAATAGCGATACCAGCTGATGGACCATCTTTTGGTGTCGCGCCATCCGGGAAGTGAATGTGAATATCCTTCTTCTCAAATGCCTCATCGGAAATACCAAGGCGTTTGGCTCTGGAGCGAACAACTGTCCGAGCAGCTTCAACAGATTCTTTCATCACATCGCCGATTGAGCCGGTACGGGTAATGATACCCTTGCCAGGCATCGTCGCAGCTTCAATCGTCAGAAGATCGCCACCCACTTCAGTCCAAGCTAATCCAGTGACCTGACCAACTTGATTCTCTTTACCGGCTAGGCCAAAGTCAAACATACGAACCGATAAGAACTTCTCTAAATTGTCGGCGTTGACAACCACTGGCGCGGCCTCTTTCTTTAAGAGAAGAAGCTTAACTACCTTACGGCAAATCTTGCTAACCTCTCTTTCCAGAGAGCGCACACCAGCCTCACGGGTGTAGTAGCGAATCATGTTACGAACAGCGCTTTCTTCAATCTTGAGCTCATCCTTTTTCAAACCATTATTTTTGATTTGCTTTGGAATTAGGTAGTTGACAGCGATGCTGGTCTTCTCATCTTCCGTATAACCTGCCAAACGAATGATCTCCAGACGATCTAATAAAGGACCAGGAATGTTTAATGAGTTCGATGTCGCAACAAACATCACATCGGATAAATCAAAATCTACCTCTACATAGTGATCCTGGAAGGTGTGGTTCTGCTCTGGATCCAAAACCTCCAGTAAGGCACTCGCAGGATCACCACGGAAATCCATGCCCATCTTGTCAACTTCATCCAAGAGAAATAATGGATTGCGAACGCCTACTTTAGTTAAGCTGGTCAAAATCTTGCCAGGCATAGAGCCAATATAGGTTCGGCGATGACCGCGAATCTCAGACTCATCACGGACACCACCCAAGGCCATGCGAACAAACTTTCGATTAGTTGCTCGCGCGATAGATTGACCCAAAGAGGTCTTACCAACACCGGGAGGGCCAACCAAACAAAGAATTGGAGCCTTTACACGATCAACGCGCTGTTGTACTGCGAGGTACTCCAAAATACGTTCTTTGACTTTATCTAGGCCATAGTGATCTTCGTCCAATACTTTTTCGGCATTGGTGAGGTCATTATTAATTTTAGTTTTTTTCTTCCAAGGCAGATTTACCAAGGTATCGATGAAGTTTCGAATCACTGTAGCCTCAGCTGACATCGGAGACATCAACTTGAGCTTCTTCAATTCCGATTCTGCTTTTTTCAGAGCTTCCTTAGGCATACGCGCAGCTTTAATACGCTTCTCGAGCTCTTCGAGATCAGCGCCCTCTTCACCTTCGCCTAGTTCTTTTTGAATCGCTTTTACTTGCTCATTTAAGTAGTACTCACGCTGACTCTTCTCCATCTGGCGCTTCACACGACCACGAATCCGTTTTTCCACTTGTAAGATATCGATCTCACTTTCGAGATCAGCCAATAAACTCTCAAGACGTTGCACTACATCGGTCATCTCAAGCAAGCGCTGTTTCTGCTCTAGCTTGACAGGCAAGTGCGCGCAGATCGTATCAGCCAAACGACTTGGGTCATCAATCCCGCCAAGGGACGACAGAATTTCTTGAGGAACTTTTTTATTTAGTTTTACGTACTGATCAAACTGAGCCATGATGGCGCGACGCAGTGCTTCGGTTTCATGAGCGTCAATCGCATTTAATGCAGTAGGCGTAGCCTCGCAATTGAAGTAACCAAGACTATCCTCAATCTGACTAACTTCTGCGCGTTGCACACCCTCAACAAGGACCTTAACGGTACCGTCAGGAAGTTTGAGCATTTGCAAAATATTGGCAATGCAACCGACCTCATAGAGATCCTCAATTCCAGGCTCATCTTTTGCAGCGGTCTTTTGGGCAACCAATAGGACGTTCTTACCAGTTTCCATTGCAGCTTCAAGCGCCTTGATGGACTTTGGGCGACCCACAAACAGGGGGATCACCATATGAGGGAAGACAACTACATCCCGCAATGGGAGTAACGGTAGTTGAATGGGTTCAGAGGGTAGTAATAAGTGGCCAGGCATAGGGCAATTCCTCCAAAGTAATCAATCCTCAAGCGTCTTTATCTAGTGGGATTCTGTTGAATAAACACTAGATACAGACATTATTCTTGAGTAGCATACTACCTATATGGGTAGCACTTTGGGAATTTCAAGGGTGAGAAGTGCTAAAAAGGGGCAAATATGCCCCAAAAATAGCGAAAACCCTAAGAATTTAGGCTTTTTTGCTCAAATCCGACTGTTCAAGATCATGCTTGTAAACCAGCAAGGGCTTGCCACCGTCAGCAATGCTCGATTCATCGATCACAACCTTCTGAACATTCTTTAGGGATGGCAAGTCATACATGACATCCATTAAAGAGCCCTCAAGGATGGACCGAAGACCACGAGCACCAGTTTTGCGAGCGATTGCCTTTTTGGCTATAGCTGAGAGCGCTTCACGGCGCACTTCAAGTTCGGAGCCTTCCATAGTCAGAAGTGCCTGGTATTGCTTAACAAGTGCATTTTTAGGCTCAGTAAGAATCTGAATCAAAGCCTCTTCGTCAAGCTGCGCTAATGTTGCCACTACAGGCAGACGACCAATCAACTCCGGTATCAAACCAAACTTAATCAAATCTTCTGGCTCAACTTCAATTAGCAAATCGCTCACCCCGCGATCATCTTTGCCTGGAACAACCGCATTAAAACCAATTCCAGTTTTTGCAGTGCGTTGTTGAATGACTTTTTCTAAGCCATCAAAAGCGCCACCGCAAATAAATAGGATGTTTGTAGTATCGACCTGCAAGAAATCTTGATTGGGGTGCTTACGACCGCCCTGTGGAGGAACAGAGGCCATCGTGCCCTCAACAAGCTTGAGCAAAGCCTGCTGAACACCTTCACCCGATACGTCACGTGTGATTGATGGGTTATCAGACTTACGAGAAATCTTATCGATCTCATCGATGTAAACAATACCGCGCTGCGCTTTTTCTACGTTGTAATCGCAAGCTTGTAAAAGCTTTTGAATAATGTTTTCTACATCTTCACCAACATAGCCAGCTTCAGTCAAAGTGGTTGCGTCAGCCATAACAAATGGCACATCCAGCATGCGGGCTAATGTTTGCGCTAACAAGGTTTTACCGGAGCCTGTTGGACCAATCAATAAGATATTGCTTTTAGCTAACTCAACGCCATCAACAATCGCCTTAGCAGGAGCCTTGGATTCTTTTTTATCCAAAACCTCTACGGGCTTGCCGTCTTTATCTAACTTTTCTTTTTTAGGTTTAGGCAAATACTGCAAACGCTTGTAATGGTTGTAAACGGCTACTGCCAGGGTTTTCTTGGCATGATTCTGACCAATTACATATTGATCAAGGTTTTCACGGATCTGATGTGGTGTTGGTAATGAATTATCACCCTCTTCCTTGGGAAGCTTGGCGATCTCTTCTTGAATAATGTCAGTGCAAAGATCAATGCACTCATCACAAATAAATACGGATGGGCCAGCAATTAGTTTTTTTACTTCATGCTGACTCTTGCCGCAGAATGAGCAATACAGAACTTTATCGCTTGAATTGGTGTTGGTATCGCTCAATGTATTTGCTCAAAGAATATTAAATGTGTGCTTAAGGACGCTTTTCGATTACTTTGTCGATCAAACCATAATCCTTGGCTTGTTCAGCTGACATGAAGTTATCACGATCAGTGTCTTTTGCAATGGTTTCAATGGACTGGCCTGTACGATCAGCCAAAATTTTATTCAGACGCTCACGTAAATACAAAATCTCACGAGCCTGAATTTCGATATCAGAAGCCTGACCGCGTGCACCGCCTAAGGGCTGGTGAATCATGACACGAGAATTTGGTAATGCATAACGCTTATCTTTTTCACCGGCACATAACAGGAATGCGCCCATGCTAGCAGCCATACCCATACATAAAGTACTGACGTGTGGTTTGATGAATTGCATCGTGTCATAAATCGCCAAACCAGCAGATACAGAGCCACCTGGGGAATTGATATACAACGAAATATCTTTATCTGGGTTTTCGCTTTCAAGGAACAACAGCTGAGCAATTACCAAGTTTGCGGTTTGGTCATTTACTTCACCAACCAAAAAAACTACCCGCTCTCTTAGAAGACGAGAATAAATATCGTAGGCACGCTCACCACGTCCAGAGGTCTCAATGACCATCGGAACCAAGCCCAATCCTTTAGGTTCTAAGTCTTCAGATTGAAAATGGTTCTGGTTCATATTGAGGCCTTTATTGGTGAATGGTTGAACTTAGTTTAGCTTGCTTAACTCTTCGAAGCTGATCGCCTTATCGTTAACCTTAGCAAGGGATGTGAAATGCTTGATCACATTGTCTTCTAGCACTAAGTTTTCGATATCTTTAAGGCGGCTTGGGTTGCTGTAGAACCAACGAACCACTTCTTTGGGATCTTCATAAGTAGCGGCTTGCTCATCAATTTCAGCTTTAATTTGATCGGCTGTAGCAGCGAGGTTGTTTTGCTTAACTAAGTCACCCAAGATCAGGCCAAGACGTACACGCTTGGTTGCTTGCTCAGCAAAGATTTCTACTGGAATTGGTGCATCTTTAGCATTTGGAACACCGCGTTGCACGAGGTCCTGACGAGCACCCTCAACCAAGCGTTCTTGCTCGGAAGCAACCAATGACTTTGGTACATCGAGTTCACATAATTCATTAAGCTTATCCATCACTTCGCTCTTTAACAAAGTGGTGATGCGACGCTTTACTTCGCGATCTAAATTTTGTTTTACTTCTTCACGCATCTTCGCAACGCCACCTTCAGTAACACCTAAGGAGAGTGCAAATGCTTCGTCAACAACAGGCAAATGTGCCCAGTTAACAGACTTCACAGTGATTGTGAATTCAGCGGTTTTACCGGCGACATCTTTACCGTGGTAATCCGCTGGGAAGCTTAATGGGAATGACTTGCTTTCGCCAGCCTTCAGGCCCAAGGTAGCGGTTTCAAATTCTGGGAGCATACGACCTTCACCTAGAACGTATTCAAAGTTCTCAGCTTTACCGCCAGCAAACTCAACGCCATCAATCTTGCCAACGAAGTCGATAACTACTTGATCGCCGTTTTGAGCAGCTGTATTGGCGCCGCCATCACCATGAGGACCGGCTTCGCCGCGTGGGTGGTAATGAACCTGCTGCTTACGCAACACATCAAGTGCGCGGTCAATCTCAGCTTCGCCAATGTCAGTTGTGTACTTCGTTACTTCAGCTTTACTAAAATCACCAATCTTGACTTCAGGTAGCACTTCAAAGAATGCATCAAATACTATCGTGTCAGCATCCAGCTCACTCTTAGGCTCGAGACGTGGTTGGCCGGCTAACTTAACACCCTCTTTTTGGCTTTGCTCATAGAAGAGTTCAGAAGCTTTATCAAACTGGAGTTCGAAATCTACCTGCATGCCATATTGCTTTTCAACAATATTCTTAGGCACTTTGCCTGGACGGAAGCCGGCCATTTTCATGGTCTTACCAACTTTAGCCAAACGAGCTTCACGCGCTTTTGCCAAATCGGCACGAGCGAATTCCAAAGTCATTTTGCGGTCTAACGAACCTAAATTTTCTATCTGCACAGCCATTCTCGTCTCTTAATTGAAATCTGGAAATGTGAAGTCCAAGCCAAGTAGCAATCTTGTGGTGCGAGGAGGGGGACTCGAACCCCCACACCATTTCTGGCGTCAGGACCTAAACCTGGTGCGTCTACCAATTTCGCCATCCTCGCGAATATCCGCAAACACTGCCAAGCCTAGACTTCACTCTAAAGACCATAATTCTACAATGCTTAGGGTTTTAGAGGCTTTTTAGGCCTTGTAGAGCAAAGCTACTGCATGTACGGCTATGCCCTCACCCCGCCCCAAATGACCTAAGGTTTCGTTGGTTTTTGCCTTTAGGTTCACATGGCTTGGGGTAACAGCCAAATCAGCGGCAATGTTTTTAACCATTTCGGGCAAAAAATCAGCCAATTTAGGCTTTTGGCAAATGATAGTGGCATCCACATTTCCAACATGATAGCCAGCAGCTTGAACCTTCTGCAATGCAGCTCGTAGCAAGATTCGGCTGTCCATATCTTTGAACTGGGGATCAGTATCAGGAAATAGCTGCCCAATATCATTCAAACCAGCAGCCCCCAATAAAGCGTCAGTTAAGGCATGCAATAAAGCATCGGCATCAGAGTGACCTAACAAACCCTTTTCATAAGGCACATGAAGGCCACCTAGGATTAATTTACGGTCAGCAACAAGAGCGTGAACGTCATAACCTTGACCAATTCGAAATTGTGGAATGTGTGGGTTAGCTTGAGTCATGTTGAAATCTTTAGTTAATTTATTTTTACTTACTTGCACTCAAAAGCAATTGCATTAATTCCCAATCGGCAGGATGAGTGACTTTGAAATTTCGCGTAGCACCTTCAATGAGTAATGGCTTAAAGCCCAATAATTCCATTGCGCTTGCTTCATCCGTGACATGTGCTTCAAGCCTGATAGCGTCTTCTAAGGCATCGTGTAATTTTTTCAATGCAAACATTTGCGGTGTTTGAGCCTGCCAAAGATGATCACGAGGAATCGTTTTTTCAGCATGCGGTAGATTTCCAGCAATGGCTGCATCGAGGTCTGCTAGCTTTAAGGTATCTGCTAGTGGTACAGCTAGCAAGCCTCCCGCGGTAGATTGATGAACAGCTTGAATTAACTTTTCAATAAGTGTGGGTGTGATTCCCGGTCTGGCGGCATCATGGACCAAGATCCAATCGTCCACTGCAATCCCAGCCTTCATTAATTCACCCAGGGTATTGCGAACGGTTTCTTGCCTAGTTGGGCCACCTGTTGGTAAAAAATGAATGGGTTTATTGCCCATGGCTAAGCTTTTGAGAATCGGGTTGTCGATAAAATTAGGTGAAACACCAACCCAGATAGACTCAATCTGAGGGGATTGCACAAAAGCCTCAAGGGCATAGGCCAACATCGGCTTACCAGCTAGCTCTTGAAATTGCTTTGGCAATTCACCGCCAAGACGAGAACCCATTCCTGCCGTTGGCAAGAGTGCATGGCACTTCCTAGGTGATTGGTTTGCTGAGCCCATGCCTGATTCTATAATGAGCCTAGATGTCTGATGCATTAAATCTAGCACCCCCCATACCCGCGCCACGGGCTGGGCAGCGCTTTACCTTTACGGGGCTAGTGGGATCAGCTGATGCGGCCCTCCTCGCTCAATCCGCCCTGCGTTATCGCAATGATTTCTCCGTCATGGTGGTTTTTTGTGCCCAAGCCCAGGAAGCCCAAAGACTTGTTGAAGAAATCCCAGCATTTGCTCCGCAACTGAAGGTTCGCTTGTTGCCTGACTGGGAAATCCTGCCTTACGATCATTTTTCACCGCACCAAGATTTAGTCTCAGAACGATTGGCTACGCTTTATGAATTGCTCAATGGAAGCTGCGATATTGTTTTGGTTCCAGTGACAACTGCTTTGCAACGATTAGGACCGCCGCAATTTTTATCCGGCCACACCTTTTTCTTTAGGCAAGGCGACAAACTTAATGAATCTGCACTAAGACTTCAGTTGCAACAAGCGGGATATGATCCCGTAAGCGCAGTAATACGTCCCGGTGAATACAGTATTCGCGGTGGACTCATTGATTTATTTCCAATGGGCTCAAGCCTTCCCTATCGCCTCGATTTATTCGGCGATGAGATTGAGCAAATTCGTTCTTTCGATCCGGATACCCAACGCAGTTTGTATCCAGTCAAAGAAGTTCGCTTGCTACCTGGACATGAGTTCCCTTTTAATGATGAAGCTCGCACTGCCTTTAGAGGTCGTTGGCGCGAAGTATTCGAGGGCGACCCAACAAGATGCGCAATCTACAAGGATGCCAACCTAGGTATTCCGAGTGCTGGTATTGAGTCCTACCTGCCATTGTTCTTTGAAGGGCAATCCAATTTATTTGATTACTTTCCTAGATCAGGCGATCCAGTCTGGTTAGTCAATATTGGCGATGCAGAAGAAGCGATTCGTGGTTTCTGGAAAGATACTGTATCGCGTTATGAGTTTCTTAAGCACGATTTAGATCGGCCCATTCTTCCGCCAAAAGAATTATTCCTCGATGTCGATGAATTCTTCAGCACATCTAAACCTTATGCGCGTCTTGTTTTGGATAACGAGACCAATGAAGCAAAGCAATTTCTGCCAGTACCGGATATTGCCGTTCATCGTCGAGATGCCGATCCAATTTCCCGTCTGCGTAAGGTAGTTTCTCAAGAGAAATTACGCGTTCTCATTTGTAGTGATAGTGCAGGTCGTAAAGAATCGATCCGCCAACTTCTTGAGGAAAGCAATGCTGTTGCAGGCCAAGATGGGAAGCCCTTGTATCAACTCCAACCTGAGGGCTTCGAAGGCATTGCTGATTTTATTAAGAGTGCTGCCTTATTTGGGCTGGTGACCGCCCCACTGTTTAATGGCTTCTTATGGGAAGCTGAAAACTTACTGGTTCTAACAGAGGCGGAACTATTCACCTCAACAGCTAGACAAAGGCGCAAAAGTAAGGGGTCTGAGAGTGCCGATCCAGACATGCTCTTTAAGGACTTGTCTGAACTCAAGATTGGTGACCCTGTAGTTCATACGGAGCATGGCATCGGTCGTTATCAAGGTTTAGTGCTCCTCAATCTAGCACCCCCTAAAGAAGCGCCTATTTTTGAAGAGTTCCTGCATTTGCAATATGCAGGACAAGCCACTCTTTATGTACCTGTGCAACAGTTACAAATGGTTACCCGTTATGCAGGTTCCGATCCAGATTCTGCGCCATTACATCAGCTTGGATCTGGTCAATGGGATAAGGCTAAGCGTAAAGCTGCGCAACAAATACGAGACACGGCTGCAGAGCTGTTAGGCCTTTACGCGGCTAGAGCCATTCGTAAGGGCCATGCATTTGAATTCTCGGCTCATGACTACGCGGCATTTGCAGAGAGCTTTGGCTTTGAAGAAACGCCCGATCAAGCCAATGCGATTGCAGCAGTTATCGGTGATATGACCAGCGGGACACCTATGGATCGATTGGTCTGTGGTGATGTTGGTTTTGGTAAGACTGAAGTTGCCCTACGCGCCAGCTTTGTGGCTGTCATGGGCGGAAAGCAAGTAGCCATTCTTGCACCAACCACTCTGCTTGCTGAACAGCATGTTGCAACCTGGAAGGATCGCTTTGCAGATTGGCCAGTGCGCATTGTCGAGCTATCACGCTTTAAAACTACCAAAGAAATTAATGCTGCTCTTGAGGCTATTGCTAAAGGTGAGGCCGACATCATCATCGGCACACATAAGCTGTTATCAAAAGAAACTCAATTTGCCAATTTAGGATTGGTCATCGTAGATGAAGAGCATCGCTTTGGGGTGCGCCAAAAGGATGCCCTAAAAGCCTTGCGTGCGGAGGTGGATATCTTGACCTTAACAGCCACCCCTATCCCGAGAACTCTGGGAATGGCAATGGAAGGCCTTCGCGAATTTTCTATCATTGCCACAGCACCACAAAAACGCCTAGCAATTAAAACTTTTGTTAGACGAGAAGGCGATGGCGTGATACGTGAAGCCGTCCTTCGTGAAATTAAGCGTGGTGGTCAGGTCTACTTTTTACATAATGAAGTTGAAACGATTCAAAATCGCAAACATGCCCTTCAAGAACTGATTCCTGAAGCTCGTATAAGCGTGGCACATGGTCAAATGCATGAGCGCGAACTCGAGTCTGTCATGCGGGAGTTCGTCACACAACGCACCAATATTCTCTTATGTACAACCATTATTGAAACCGGTATTGATGTGCCTACCGCAAACACCATCATCATGCATCGTGCTGATAAGTTTGGTTTGGCACAGTTGCATCAATTACGTGGTCGTGTTGGTCGCTCTCATCATCAAGCATATGCTTACCTCCTAGTGCCCGATCCTGAAGCATTAAGCAAACAAGCCCAATTGCGTTTGAATGCAATTCAGGCTATGGAAGAGTTGGGTTCTGGATTCTATTTAGCAATGCATGACCTTGAGATTCGTGGTGCTGGCGAAGTCTTGGGCGATAAGCAGTCTGGCGAGATTCATGAAATTGGCTTTCAGTTGTATACCGAAATGCTGAATCGCGCAGTTAAATCATTACGCAGCGGCAAAGAACCAGACCTGCTATCTCCATTACAGGCAACAACCGATGTCAATTTAGGGGTTCCCGCCCTGTTACCTGAAGATTATTGCCCTGATGTTCATGAGCGATTATCTCTATACAAGCGCTTTGCTGGATGCAATGATTTTTCCGAACTCATGGGTCTGCGTGAAGAATTGGTCGATCGTTTCGGTGATTTGCCAGACCAAGCGAAATCCTTTTATGAGACCCATCGCTTACGTTTAGAAATGGCTAGCTTTGGTATTAAGAAAATTGATGCTACTACAGCAGCCATTCAGATTCAATTTATACCGAATCCACCGATTGATCCGATGAAGATCATTCAATTAATTCAAACATCAAAACACATTCAATTAAATGGTCAGGATAAATTAAAGGTTCTGCCACAAAAAGACCGGGAGTTTGAGAAGCTAGAGCAACGTCTTGATGCCATTAGACAGGTTTTACGTCGTTTAAATGAGTCTGCAGTTCTAACTATCGCTAAAGCCGACTGAGCATTAGCCGAACAATCTACTATCATTTACTTATGCAAATGTATCATAAGCACCTAACTATAGTCGCCCTATCTCGAGAGCCCATTGCTGACAAGTTCATTTTTGAACTTAAAGATCGCGCTTTGCAGTTCGGTGCGACCTTGCATAGTCTTGGCGGTCAATTATCAAATGGCACCTATCAATTTGAGCGCTGGAGCTGCAATCAAGATCTTGATATAAACCAAAGAGAATCTCTTCGATCCATTGCCAATGGCTACAGAATAGATCTGTGTTTTCTAAATCCTGATCTTGTGCCACAAGATATTCGTGTTTTGGCTATAGATATGGACTCCACCTTAATCAATATTGAATGTATTGATGAGATTGCAGACTTCACGGGTAAAAAATCTGCAGTTGCACAGATTACCGAAGCCACGATGCGCGGCGAGATTAAAGATTTTAAGGAAAGTTTGCGTAAACGCGTTGCCCTGCTTGAGGGTGTTCATGCTGATGCATTAGAGGCGGTCTATCGTGAACGCTTGCGCCCCAATCCTGGGGCAATTGAGCTTTTGGCTGGTGCCAATGATCGTGGTCTCTACACCCTACTCGTCTCTGGTGGCTTTACCTTCTTTACAGAAAAGTTGCGCGAACGTTTGGGTTTTAAGCAGACCCAAGCTAACACTCTCGAAATCATAGACGGCAAGCTGACAGGTAGGGTTCTCGGAGACATTGTCGATGGGGCAGCTAAAGCAGCACACTTAGATGAAGCATGCCGTAGCCTAGGTTATTCAAAAACCAATTCAATCACTGTGGGCGATGGCGCTAATGATCTGATCATGATGAGTGGATCTGGCATCAGCGTTGCTTACCAAGCTAAACCCGTAGTCAAAGAAAAAGCCGACGCGGCTTTTGACCATGTCGGCTTAGATGCAGCCTTGCTACTAATTACTTAGTGCAATTACATGCGTTCGAAGATTGTCGCGATACCTTGACCACCACCAATGCACATTGTGACCAAAGCATATTTGCCCTGAACACGCTGTAACTCATGAATCGCTTTAGTGGCGATCGCTGCACCTGAGCAACCAATTGGGTGACCCAATGCAATCGCACCACCGTTAACGTTAGTTTTCGCAGGATCTAAACCCAAGCCTTTTGTTACCGCTAAAGCCTGTGCCGCGAACGCTTCATTCGATTCAATCACATCCATCTGATCCAATTTCAAACCGGCACGCTCTAGAGCAAGTTTGGTTGCAGGAATTGGGCCTTCACCCATGATGTGGTTAGGAACGCCAGCCACCGCATAAGAAACTAGACGTGCAATTGGCTTATGACCAGCCTTCTTCGCTGTTTCAGCATCAGCCAATACAAAGAATGCAGCGCCATCATTAATACCAGAAGCATTACCAGCCGTTACTGAGCCGCCCTCTTTTTTGAATACAGCCTTCATCTTGCCCAAGGTTTCCATTGTGGTGTCAGGCTTGCAATGCTCATCAGTATCAAACACGATATCGCCCTTGCGAGACTTAATGGTGATGGGCACGATTTGTGATTTAAAGCGACCTTCCTTAATGGCATGCGCTGCACGACGGTGAGATTCCACAGCTAAGGCATCTTGCTCTTCACGAGTCAGCTTCCATTTTTCAACGAGGTTCTCTGCAGTGACGCCCATATGACCAACACCAAATGGATCGGTCAACACAGCTACCATCAAATCGAGCATCTTCGTGTCGCCCATACGAGCACCACTACGCATTGCTGGTGAACCGTACATACCGCGAGACATCACCTCTACGCCGCCGCCAACACCATAGTCACAGTCACCCAACATAATTTGCTGGGCCGTTGTCACAATCGCTTGCAAGCCGGAGCTACAAAGACGGTTCAAAGCCATCGCTACAGACTCCATTGGGAGGCCAGCTTGAATTGCTGCAACACGGGCAACGTAAGCGTAACGACTATCCGTTGGAATCGTATTGCCAACAGTGACGTAATTAATTAATGCGGGGTCTACACCTGAGCGAGTAACCGCTTCTTTCATGACGATTCCGCCAAGTTCAGAAGGCTCAAAACTGCTCAAAGAGCCGTTGAAAGCACCAATTGCGGAACGTACTGCACTTAAGACAACAACATCACGACTCATATCAATCCCCTTATCTATGCCTAAAATTTAGGCAGAATTTGTACTTACTAAATGACACAAACAGTATTTTTATAACAATCGTCAAGTTTCGGCTATTAGGTCATGCCCTTGGGAGCTAATAACCGTTGCGCGGATGATTTCGCCTGCCCGATAGCGTTTAGAGGGCTTGCTGGGCGGTAAAACCCGCACTAAACCATCAATTTCTGGGGCATCACCGATACTTCGACCGATTCCACCCGATTCATCAACGCGATCGATGATGACCTGAATACGCTTACCCACTTTTTTAGCCAAGCGCTTAATAGAAATTTCTTCAGCCTTGGCCATAAACCTGACTCTACGATCTTCTCGTACTTGATCGGGTACCGGATTATCGAGTTGATTGGCAAGTGCACCATCGACTGGAGAGTATGCAAAACATCCCGCGCGATCAATTTGAGCTTCGTCCAAGAAGTTGAGTAGATAGTCAAACTCCTCCTCAGTCTCACCCGGAAATCCAGCAATGAAGGTGCTACGAATCACTAAATCAGGACATGCCTGGCGCCAAGCTAAGATACGCTCTAAATTTTTCTCACCGCTTGCCGGACGCTTCATTCTTTTCAAAACATCTGGATGTGCATGCTGTAATGGGATATCCAAATACGGCAAGACGCCGTAGCCATGCTCAGAGAACTGGGCCATCAACGGCAGGATGTCATCAACATGGGGATAAGGATAAACGTAATGGAGCCTTACCCATGCTTGATGTTCACGTGCAATTTGATTTAAGGCATTTACCAAATCAAACATTCTAGTTTTGACAGGCTTACCATCCCAAAAGCCCGTGCGATATTGAATATCGACACCATAAGCACTGGTGTCTTGCGAGACTACTAGCAATTCTTTTACGCCAGATTCAAAGAGGCGCTTAGCCTCTAACAGCACTTCACCGATAGGACGTGATACTAGATCACCGCGCAAATTGGGAATGATGCAGAAAGTACAACGGTGGTTGCAGCCTTCAGAAATTTTGAGGTATGCGTAATGCTTGGGTGTAAGTTTCACACCAGCAGGCGGCACCAAATCCGTGAATGGATCATGCGGTTTAGGCAGGTGCAAGTGAATGGCTTGCATTACCTCCTCGGTGGCGTGTGGGCCAGTAACGGCAAGTACCTTAGGGTGAACACTCTGAATCAGATCACTACCATCCGCATTCTTGCGAGCGCCCAAACAGCCTGTCACAATCACTTTGCCATTTTCAGCAAGTGCTTCACCAATAGCAGAGAGACTTTCCTCTACCGCTGAATCAATAAAACCACAGGTGTTTACTACGACAAGATCTGCGCCCGAATAATCTTTAGCAGTCTCATATCCCTCAGCGCTCAGCTGCGTGAGGATCAGTTCAGAATCAACAAATGCCTTGGGACATCCCAAGGACACAAAACCAATTTTTCCCGCCACAACTATTCTTTTTCAGTTTTACTAGGCTGCGGGGTAAACGGAAAGCTTCCGAACATATTGTGCGAGCTTTGCATGTGCTCTTGCATTTTGACAAATAGATCTTTGCTTTGTTCCATATAGTTGCCCATCAAACCCTGCATTAGCGGGTTCTGAAGGTTCAACATTTGTGACCAAGCTTCAGGCGTGCTGCCAGCACCTAAGCCCTTAGTCTGATCACCCAGCTTATTGTGAATATCAACGAAAGACTGCATAGTCTTCTCAAGATAATTACCCATCAAGCCCTGCATGGAGTTTCCATAAAAGCGAATGATTTGGGAAAGCATTTGGGTTGAGAACACAGGTGCGCCACCAGCCTCTTCTTCCAAGATGATTTGTAGCAAGATATTGCGTGTCAGATCTTCATCTGTTTTGGCATCGACTACCTTAAAGCTCTCATTGGTCATGACCAAACCCTTGATGTCCGCTAATGTGACATATGTACTGGTCTGGGTATCGTAAAGACGACGATTGGGGTACTTCTTAATCAGCCGATCTTCACCAGCTCTTTTGGTACGGGTAGCCATTTTTTTCCTTACTGTTTACTGCAACGCAACATCAGCATAGTTTATCTCTTGTTTGACCAAAAGGTAAATAAGCTGTGTTGCGCCCAGACAAAAACTGCGTTTCTGACGAAATTAGCCAGTATGGATACCGCCATTCAGGGAGAAATCCGCTCCAGTAGCATATCCACCATCATCAGATGCAATCCAGCAGCAAATGGATGCGATCTCATCAGGCGTACCCAAGCGCTTGACTGGAATACCCGAAACAATCTTCTCCAAAACATCTTCACGAATTGCCTTGACCATATCGGTACCGATATAACCAGGGGAAACAGTGTTCACTGTCACACCCTTAGTAGCAACCTCTTGTGCTAAAGCCATAGTGAAACCATGCAAACCAGCTTTTGCAGTGGAATAGTTGCATTGACCAAACTGGCCCTTTTGACCGTTCACGGAAGAAATATTGATAATTCTCCCCCAGTTGTTATCAACCATACCGTCGATAACCTGCTTGGTCACATTAAACAAGGAATTTAGATTGGTATCAATAACTGCTTTCCATGCATCAGGAGTCATCTTGCGGAAAACGCTGTCACGGGTAATGCCCGCATTATTTACCAATACGTCTACCCGACCCACTTCGGCTTTAACCTTCTCAAAAGCTGCAACAGTGCTATCCCAGTCAGATACGTTACCTTCAGAGGCAATGAAGTCATAACCAAGCGCCTTTTGCTCACCAAGCCAGCGGTCTTTGCGTGGTGAATTAGGGCCACAGCCCGCGATTACTTTAAATCCATCTTTTGCCAAACGTTGGCAAATAGCAGTACCAATTCCACCCATACCACCAGTTACATATGCGACTTTCTGAGACATTGCTTTCCCCTTGTAAAAAACCTTCGTTAATTATTGATTTGATTAAGCTGCTTTTTCTTTAACGTAAATACCTGGAGCAGCTTCCATCTTTTTGTGCTTAGCATTACCAAAAGTAGTGCTTGCTGGTTTTTTCTCGCCGCCAAATTGCTCTAACCATTTCGTGTAGTTAGGCCACCAACTTCCAGGAATTTGTTTGGCGCCCTCTAACCATGCCTCGGCAGTTGGCTCAATTTTATTGTTCTCAAAGTAATAACGCTTGTTCTTGGCAGGTGGATTAATGACTCCGGCTATATGGCCTGATGCACCTAAGACAAAGCGGTTCTTGCCTTTGAGAATATGGGTCGATTCATAAGCAGATTGCCATGGAACAATATGGTCCTCTTGCGATGCATACAAATAGGCAGGACATTGAATTTTGCTCAGATCAATCTTTTCGCCGCAGATAGTGACTTTGCCAGGCTTAATCAAATCATTTTGCAAATAAGTATGGCGTAGATACCAGCAATACATATTGCCTGGCAGGTTCGTTGAGTCGCCATTCCAATATAAGAGATCAAATGGTGGCGGAGAATTTCCTTTCAAGTAATTCTCAACAACATAATTCCACACCAAATCATTAGGGCGCAAGAATGAGAAAGTATTGCCCAAATCAAGACCAGACATCATGCCGTATTTACCACCCTTACCGCCGATAGTATTCTCACGAAGTTCAACCATACCTTCGTCGATAAACACATCTAAGATGCCAGTATTGGTGAAATCGAGCAAAGTAGTAAATAGCGTCAAGCTTGCAGCAGGGTGCTGATCACGTGCTGCCAAGACTGCTAAAGCTGAAGTAGTTAGAGTTCCGCCAACACAGAATCCCAAAATATTGATCTGCTCGGATTCGCCAATGTCTTGCACCACTTCAATAGCTTTAATAACGCCCTTGCCTACATAGTCTTCCCAGCTAACTTCTGCCATTGATGCATCAGGATTTTTCCAAGAGACCAAAAATACCGTATGACCTTGGGAAACCATATGTCTCACAACCGAGTTATCAGGCTGCAAGTCCAAGATGTAGTATTTGTTAATACATGGAGGCACCATCAAATAAGGGCGCTTAAATACAGTTTCTGTTAGCGGGGTGTACTGAATCAATTCAAAGAGTTCATTACGAAACACCACATGACCTTCGGTAGTGGCAATGTTTTTGCCAACCTCAAAAGCGCTTTCGTCGGTAATCGAAACTTTGCCCTTTTTCATATCACTAAGCAGGTTCACAATCCCTTTTTGAATGGACTGCCCTTGAGTACTAATGATGTTCTCAAGAACCTCTGGGTTTGTTGCTATGAAATTAGATGGCGACAAAGCATCAATCATTTGCTCTGTAGTAAATAAAATCTTCTGACGGGTCTTCTCATCAGTCTCGACAGCTTTAGCTAGAGATAACAAATGCTTTGAATTAAGCAAATAAGTTGCAGCAATCACCTTACTCCATGAGGAATGCCAAGCCTTGCCTGAGAAGCGGCGATCCTTAACTTCAATTGCCTCTGGATTGGTAGCAATATGAGCTAACTCAGTGAAATATTCTTTTTGAATTTCAGCTAAGCGCTCTTGTGGAATTAGTGCCATATGGTGCGGTGCCAAAGATGGCGTTGCACCAGTATTCATACCTGCAAACATAGTTATCTCTTCATTTAAGAGAGACCATTCTCCATCCATAAGAGATATAGAGTTATACGCAATAACCCTAGCAAGACGGCGAATCTAGTGATAACCCTCACCTAGGTGAGCGTCAAAGACTCTCCTTAATTGCCATCAGCTATCCAAATAAGACTAACAAACCTTCCAGTAACGCCATCGCGCCGGTAGGAGAAAAACTGATCAGACTGGCTTACGGTACAAAATTGGCCACCGTAAATTTGCCCAACACCAGCAGCTTGTAGTCTGCTGCGCGCTAGCATATAGATATTAGCCAGATACTTCCCAGGCTTTTGAGCAATAGGGGTGAAGGCTTCTTGGGGGTAATTCACCCCAAAGTCATCAAACGCGTCCACCACATCCTGACCAACCTCAAATACTTCAGGACCTATCGCAGGGCCAAGCCAAGCTAGGATATTTTCTGAACCATGTAGATGTAAATTGCGCATCTCTTTCACAGTATTTTCAAGAACGCCTGCACATAAACCCCGCCAACCTGCATGAGCAGCGCCCACTTCCGTCCCAGATGTATTGGTGAATAACACAGGTAAACAGTCAGCTGTCATAATCGCCAGGACTTCATTTGCAACATTGCTCACAATTGCGTCCGCTTCGATTAAGCGATTGCTAGGTGTGCTGACTTGAGTACCATGGACTTGTTTTAACCAAATGGGCTCATTAGGCAAGGCTTTTCTGATGATCGCTCTATTGGTGAAGACATTTTCCGGAAGATCTCCAACATGATCACCCAAATTCAGGGATGAATATGGTGTCATGCTTACGCCACCATTTCTAGTGGTAACGCGCGTACGGATGGAAAGTGGCGCATCCCACTGCGCAGTAAGGACAGCCATATCCAATTTAGTCATGCGTACGTTCATTATGAATGGACGCCAACACTATTGCCTCTTGCGGGAGATCCGATTCTGTCATGTCGACTTGTGGCAATAGACTCATTAAATCTTCTGGTGGCAAGCGAAACCAGCTCACGAGCTCATTGCTTACGGGGTGCTGCAAACTCAGGGCAAAGGCATGTAAGGCCTGACGTTCAAAAGGCAAAGTCTTCGCAGCCCCTGGGGTCTTCTTCCGGTAAACGGGATCTCCAAGCAAGGGGTAACCCAATGATTCCAGGTGCACACGTATTTGATGAGTGCGCCCCGTTTCCAGTCGGCACTCCAATAAAGCCAATGTTGCATCGTTGAACGATCCTTTAGCTAATCGTCGGAATAGTGTTGCAGCAGGCTTGCCTTGCGGACTACCGGCCGCCATCTTCAAACGATCACGTTGATCTCGACCAACGCTTGCAAGCACTTTTCCTTGGCTTGGCGCTTCGCCCCACACCCACGCAAGGTAACGACGACCCACCGATCTATCTTGCAACTGTCTCACCAATGAAGTTTGTGCTTGCGCCGTTCTGGCAACCACCATCAGGCCCGAGGTATCTTTGTCTAAGCGATGCACAATACCAGCTCGTGGCAAGGATTGAAGTTCTGGGTACCTAAAGAGGAGGCCATTTAATAATGTGCCCGACCAATTTCCTGCGGCTGGATGAACCACCAAGCCTGGAGGCTTATTAATTACCAGGATAGCGTCATCCTCATAAACTACATCCAAAGGAATGTTTTCGGGACTAAAAGCAAACTGCTCTGGCATCTCCTGCGGGAAAACCTTAACGCTTTCACCCCCTCTGAGCAAATAGCGGGCTTTTGTGACCTTGCCATCGACCATGACGGCACCTGCCTCAACCCAAGTCTTGAGCCGATTTCGGGAATAATCTGGCAAAGAGCCTGCTAGCACCTTGTCTAGGCGTTCACCGGCCATCTCCATGGGAATTTCCAGGGAGATGAAATCCTCTTCATCGATATAATCAACAGGATTCGAATCAGGAGTTTGCGGCAATGCCACGCTTAAAGAGCCTTTCAGTTATGTCCGACGTAATATCAGACGCCAGTTTAAGGCTTGCTGGGCTATCCACCCTATTTTTATCGTGCCTATGCGCAGTATTGCTATTAAGTGGATGTGCTGGTAGCGACGGCCAAAAAGACGACACCGATATTTGGTCGGAATCCAAACTCTACTCAGAAGCTACCGACAAATTAAATGATGGTGACTTTGCCAAGTGTGGCAAATACTTTGACAAGTTAGAAGCCCGTTTTCCATTTGGACCCTATTCACAACAAGCGCAAATTAATGCTGCCTATTGTTACTGGAAGGCACAAGAACAAGCGCAAGCCTTGGTGGCAATCGATCGTTTTATTAAATTGCATCAAGGTAGTCCAACTTTAGATTACGCTTACTACCTTAAAGGCCTCATTACCTTCAATGATGACTTGGGTTGGTTAGGTAAATTTACTGGTCAAGATTTAAGTGAGCGTGATCCTAAGGCTGCCAAAGAAGCGTTTGAATCCTTCAAGACGGTTGTTGAGCGTTTCCCTGATAGCAAATATGCTCCAGACTCGCTGGATCGGATGCGCTATATCGTGAACTCGCTTGCTGAGGCCGATGTTATTGTGGCGCGCTTCTATTACCAGCGTGGGGCTTACCTGGCCTCTGCTAACCGCGCTCAGCTAGTTATCCGCGACTATGACCGCGCTCCTGCGGTTGAAGAAGCACTTTATATCCTGACCAAGTCTTATGAAAAGTTGGGCATGACGCAGCTTAGCAATGACACTGCGCGGGTATTCAAACTCAACTTCCCAGATAGCCAAATGTTAGAAACTGGCCAACGTGTTCAAAAAGAGCGCAAGTGGTGGCAGATCTGGAATAAATAATTCAGTAATCTAGTAATCCAAAAAGCGAAGCAAGTTTAACCGAGATGTACGTATAAAAAATCCTCTACTTAAGAGGATTTTTTATTGGGGGAGTCTTAAATAATTTTTACTGGAACCCTTGGGGCTACAGCACATAGCAATTCATAACCTATGGTGTCACTGAATTGCGCCACTTGATCCACGGGAACCTTGTCTCCCCACAGTTCGACAACACTTCCAATTTTGGCATTCGGAGCATTGCGTAAATCAATCGTTAGCATATCCATAGAAACGCGTCCCACGATTGGGCAAATAACGCCACCATTAGTATTGCTGTCATCATGCAACCAAACTGGTGTGCCATCTTTTGCTTGGCGAGGATAGCCATCAGCATAACCACAGGCAACAATTCCAACTCTCATCGCCTCAGGGGCTTCATAGCGTCCACCGTACCCAATACGATCGCCCGCCTGGAGATCTTGAATATCAATGATTTCGCTATGCAATTGCATGACTGATCTTAGGTTGGCATGTTCAATATCGGTATAAAAACCAGTAGGGGAAGCACCGTAGAGCATGATGCCTGGGCGCACCCAATCACCTAGAGCATTTCGATGCCAGAGAATTGCAGCAGAGTTAGCCAAAGAAGTTGGGCCTTCTAAGCCTTCAATAGTTTGATTAAATAATTCTTGTTGAGCGCCTACTGTTGGTAATTGGTCAACTTGATCGGCATTGGCAAAGTGAGTCATGTGATGCAAACGATAGCCAGCGGCATGCAATCGATGAAAGGCTGTCCTGTATGCTGCCGGCTTTAAGCCCAAGCGATTCATGCCCGTATTCATTTTCAGAAAGACACTAATCGATTTATGGACTTTGTCCGCATAACGCTCAAGCCATTCAATTTGGGCTTCGCAGTGAACCACTAAATCACAATGTAACTCTTGTGCGAGATCGAGTTCATTTTCATGAAATAAGCCTTCCAACAGCAGAATTCGACCTTGCCAGCCATGTTCTCTTAACCAAACGGCATCTTGAATATCGAGCAATGCAAAGCCATCAGTAGAGGCCAAACCCTGAAGTGCAGCATCAAAACAATGTCCGTATGCCCTAGCTTTGATGACAGCCCAAATTTTGGACTCAGGAGCAAGCTCGCGTACTCGGTTTAAGTTATGCTGAAAGGCCTGTGTATGAATAGAGGCCAAAATTGGTCTATTAATCAAGCTATTAGCTGAAGCACCCATTTTTACCCCTCCTTTCATGTTTTAATTCTATTAATGACTAGATTGTACGAATGAACCGTAGTTTTTACATCATTATGGCGGCGCAATTTTTTTCGTCGCTTGCTGATAACGCTCTGCTGATCGCAGCAATTGCTCTCTTGGCCCAGCTAAGTGCTCCGGCCTGGATGACCCCTTTACTCAAATTATTCTTTGTATTGTCCTATGTTCTGCTCGCTGCATTTGTGGGTGCCTTTGCAGACTCCCGCCCAAAGGGTAATGTAATGTTCATTACCAATACGATTAAGTTTGTTGGTTGCGTGGCTATGCTCTTTGGTGGGCACCCCTTGCTCTCCTATTCGATTGTCGGTCTTGGTGCAGCAGCATATTCGCCTGCTAAATACGGAATCTTGACCGAACTGCTCCCACCTGAAAAATTGGTTGCCGCAAATGGCTGGATTGAAGGTCTGACCGTAGGCTCGATTATTTTAGGGACAGTATTGGGTGGTGTTCTGATTAGCAGTACGGTATCTCAAAGCCTCTTAGCATTAGACATCCCAAGCATGGATACCGGTATTGATACTCCCGCAGAATCTGCCATTCTTATCATTATGATGATTTATGTCATTGCTGCATTAATTAATCTCAAGATTCCAGATACTGGTGCTCGTTACGTCTCTCAAAAAACCAACCCGATTGCATTAATTAAAGATTTTGCGGTTTGCTTTAAAACGCTTTGGGATGATCGCCTTGGTCAAATCTCTTTAGCGGTAACCACCTTGTTCTGGGGCGCTGGCGCAACTTTGCAGTTTATCGTGATTAAGTGGGCCCAAGTCGCTCTGCATATGACCCTTTCTCAAGGTGCAATCTTGCAGGCCATCTCTGCTGTGGGTGTAGCTGGCGGTGCTGTCTGGGCCGCTTGGCGAGTGCCACTGCGGAAGTCACTCAATGTTCTCCCCTATGGTATTGCTATGGGTCTTGTTGTGTGCGTCATGGCAATTTATAACTCAGACATGCTCCCTAACACAACGCTGTTCAGTGTTGGCAAACTAGAAGTAACTTTAAATTTATTACCAGCGTATTTCTTACTTGTGTTGGTGGGTTGGTTGGCTGGGTATTTTGTAGTTCCGATGAATGCCCTCTTGCAACATCGTGGTCACGTTCTCATGTCTGCCGGTCACTCAATTGCCGTGCAAAACTTTAATGAAAATATTTCGGTGCTAGCAATGCTTGCTATTTATTCATTGCTCATTTGGCTTGATTTACCAGTTCAATACGTGATTGTTGGATTCGGCATCGTAGTTAGCCTGATCATGTGGATGGTGATTAAGCGCCATGCTCGAAACCAAGCTGAGTATGACTCCATGCACCTCATTGGCGAACACAAGCACTAAGATCGCTTTCGACTCTTAGATATTCTGAAGTACAGATTTAGCCAACAAGAGATCTTGCCAGAGCATAGCCTTGTCTTTGGATTTACTTGCTAACTGAGCCAAATCAAAGGTAGCAATCACCGGAATCTCCTCATCATTACCAGTGTTTAAGGCCAGAATAGTCTCGCGTAACTGGGGCAATGGATCACGTTCGCCTGTAATTTTTTGTGCAGCGGGTCCACCAAAGGCAAAAGCAACAACAGGCATGCCGTTCTCAGGTAGATGCATTTTGGATAAATTATCGTTCGGACTCTTCCAAGACCATTCGTTGCTAGCTAGACCCAAAACACGTAGGACATTCTGGAACAAGATTTGAGCATCACCTTGAGGTTGAGCTCCAAAGAACCACCAATGAGCCCTAGCGGAATTGTGGGTGCCATCGGCAATCACATTCTGAGCTACTGAAACTTCACTAGAAACGACCTCTACTGAAGGCTCATCACGAGAGGTCCACTCAGTAATGCCCATTTCTTTTAAGAAGCTTGAATGTGTATTGCTCATAGCTCTAGCTTAATCGATTTAGCCATCACAATTGCATCTTCCCTATCCCTAGACTCTGTGCTGGCAGGATAGTAGTTTTTGCGGACTCCAATTTGCTCATATTTCAGCTTTTGGTACAGGGCTAAGGCCGATTCGTTACTAGGTCTGACCTCCAAAATAATGCGGGGTATTTTTTGCTGAGCCGCAACACCTTCAATGGCCGCCATCATTCGAGAGCCCAGTCCTAGCATACGGAGTTTTGGTGAAACCGTAATATTGAGAAGATGCAACTCATCAACTGCAGGAAATAAAATGCAGTATGCCCAGAGCACCTGGGGGTCTAAGAATGTTCCGGTCTCAATATTGGCCTGATCAGCTTGTGGCCGTATGCAGTAGGCCCAGTGACCTGCTGCCAACGAATCTGAAAAATTACCTCTAGTCCATGGATGAATATGAGAAACGCCTTCGATAGCCAACACGTCATCTAAATCAGCTACTTGCATGGGCATGAAGGATAGTTCAGCGCCACCTTGATTTGCAGGCATCCCGGTTAAACCCTTTTAAAAGCAATTTCACGCTCATCGGTTGTTAAAGCAACCTTATTGCGAATATAAAGGGGTTGCAAGTAGGCAACATTAATCTGTTGGCCATTTACCCACATCTGCTTTGCGCAATCTAAGATACCTAAGGCGGTGATATTCATGTCGGCATCCAGCGCATCATCAGGTAGAGAATATTGAGAAAATAATCGTTTTGCATAGGCTTTAATAGCGCTACCAGCCAAGTATTGAATCCCCGTCAGATCAATATCCTCAGGCTTTGATAGATGAATATCGCCAACGCGTACGGGTAGTAATTTAGGAGATTTCGTCTCGTACTTGGCCCAGTAAATCTCATCCATGCGAGCATCAACGGCAACGACAAAATAACTTGGATTAATTTTTGTAAAGCCTGAAGTCTTCACTACTTGAGATGCAATCGCATCTAGACTGGCAACAGGTAAGACAGGCATATTTGACGCTATTGCTAGGCCCTGTACAACAGCCACTCCTAAGCGAACCCCTGTAAATGCACCCGGCCCAATACCAATCGCAATCGCATTGAGATCGGATAATTTTTTATTGGATTGAGCGAGTAAATCTTCTACCCAAGGAAGCAAGAGTTGGCTAGCGCCAGCCGACACTAGCTCATGTCGAATTTCAGGTGCTTTATCACCTAAAGATAAAGCCACCGAACACCAAGCCGAGGAAGTGTCGATGGCCAATAATTGCGTCAATTCAGACTCGCTTTATTGGTTTTTAACGGAAAACCAAATTATGAACGCAATCCCGCAATTACTTCCGGAGGTGCTTGTACAAGCTCAATCAAGACGCCCTCACCACTGATTGGAAACTCATCGTTACCCTTGGGGTGTACAAAGGTGATGTCATGACCACCGGCACCCTTGCGGATGCCCCCAGGGGCGAAGCGTAAGCCATTGGCTGAAAGCCATTCGACCGCCTTCGGCAGGTCATCTACCCATAAACCAATATGGTTTAACGGAGTTTGGTGAACTGCAGGCTTTTTCTCAATATCCAAAGGCATCATGAGGTCAACTTCAATCTCATGTGCGCCAAAACCAATTGCGCAAATGTCTTCATCCACATTTTCACGCTCAGAAACAAAAGTACTCTTGTACTCAAAGCCAAGCATATCAACCCAAAGCTTTTTGAGGCGATCTTTATTTTCACCTCCAATAGCAATTTGCTGAATGCCTAAAATTTTAAATGGTTTAGCTATCATGATCGCCTTCTTATTCAAAACGAATGATGAGTTGATCTACCGCTAAACTATCGCCTTCTTTAGCGCAGATTTCAGAAACAACACCATCTTGAGCAGCAGAGATTGTGTTTTCCATTTTCATTGCTTCAATCGAGGCTAATTTTTGGCCAGCAGTAACCGCCTCACCAACCTTAACAGCGATCTTGGTCAATAAGCCTGGCATGGGTGACATGACCAACTTAGAGGTATCCGGTGGCAGCTTCACAGGCATACGGCGCTGAAGTTCTGCGCCCAATGGGCTTAGTACCATACACTCGTAATGCGCACCATCAAGCACTAAATAGAAGCGCGCACCCTTACGCTCAACTTGGGCTGTTATTTTGCTGGTGCGATTAATCGTGGCATGCAAAGCAAGTTGCCCAGGACGCCAGTCGCTCTCAATGTCATAACGGCTCACGCCGTCAGCATCGTCAATATAGACGGAGTAAATACCATCTTTTAGTTCAATGCGCACTGGCTCTTCATATGGATCATTCATTGAACCAGTCTTTTTGCCAGTCACTACAACAAATTTCTTGGCAATCACCATCTCATGACCTGCTAATTGGCCATCAATCATTTTGATGTGCTCAAGATATCTATAACGCATGAATGCAGCCAAAGCAGCTAGGCGCTTTGGATCAGCGGGCTGTACAGAATCCTTCTTAAAGCCTTCTGGATATTCTTCAGCAATGAAGCCGGTAGTGAAATCACCGTTCACAAAACGCGGATGTTGTAACAGGGCTGCTTGAAATGGGATGTTTGAATGAATACCCCGAATCACAAAATCATTTAATGCAGAGCGCATCTTCTCAATTGCCTCTGTACGATCTTTACCATGTACGATTAACTTCGCAATCATAGAGTCGTAGTACATCGGTATCTCACCGCCTTCATACACGCCAGTATCTACACGTACACCATTGATAGACTCTGGTGGACGGTATTTAACTAGGCGGCCAGTCGAAGGTAAAAAGTTGCGGAATGGGTCATCTGCATTAATACGGCACTCCATTGACCAGCCATCCAACTTTACCTCTTCCTGTTTGAACGCCAGCTTCTCACCTGCAGCCACACGAATCATCTGCTCAACCAAGTCTAAGCCAGTAATACTCTCAGTTACTGGATGCTCAACCTGTAAGCGAGTATTCATCTCAAGGAAGTAGAAAGACTTATCCTTACCAACCACGAATTCCACCGTACCAGCTGACTGGTAGTTCACCGCTTTTGCCAAAGCAACAGCTTGTTCACCCATAGCCTTACGAGTAGCAGGATCAATAAAAGGTGATGGGGCCTCTTCGATCACCTTTTGGTGACGACGCTGAATGGAGCAATCACGTTCGTTTAGGTAAACCACGTTGCCATACGAATCACCCAAAACCTGAATTTCAATATGGCGTGGGCCTTCAACAAATTTCTCAATGAAGATGCGGTCGTCACCAAAGCTATTCATGGCCTCGGTTTTACAAGCAGCAAAACCTTCAGCCGCTTCCTTATCGTTAAAGGCAACGCGCAAGCCCTTGCCGCCACCACCAGCCGATGCTTTGATCATCACTGGGTAGCCAATGCCTTGGGCGATCTTGACGGCCTCTTCGTTGGTATCAATGGCTTCGTTGTAACCTGGGATGGTATTGACCTTTGCTTCTAAGGCAAGCTTCTTGGATGCAATTTTGTCACCCATCGCTGCAATTGATTGATGCTTAGGGCCAATAAAGACAATACCCTCTTCTTCGCAACGTTTAGCAAACTGCTCATTCTCAGACAAGAAGCCGTAACCCGGATGAACCGCCTCAGCACCTGTATCTTTACAGGCCTGAATGATGCGATCCATCACGAGATAGGATTCACGAGAAGGCGCAGGTCCAATGCAGATAGCCTCATCAGCCATTTGTACGTGACGCGCCTCTTTATCAGCCTCAGAATAGACGGCAACCGTCTTGATGCCCATCTTCTTAGCGGTTTTCATGACACGGCAAGCAATCTCACCGCGGTTAGCAATCAAAATTTTCTTAAACATTTTTGTAGTCATTATTTGTCAGCGCCTTTACAGAGGAATGTTGCCGTGTTTACGCGCAGGATTCTTCAAATCTTTATCTTTGAGCATTGCAAGTGAGCGGGCAATGCGCTTACGAGTTTCATGCGGCAAAATAACATCGTCAATATAGCCGCGACGGCCTGCCACAAAAGGATTCGCAAACTTCGATTTGTACTCGGCTTCACGGGCAGTAATTTTTTCTGGATCCGATTTTTCTTCACGGAAGATAATTTCTACTGCGCCTTTGGGGCCCATCACTGCAATCTCTGCTGAAGGCCAGGCAAAATTGACATCACCGCGCAAGTGCTTCGAGGCCATTACGTCATAAGCACCACCGTAGGCTTTACGGGTGATCAACGTTACTTTAGGAACCGTGCAATCAGCGTAGGCGTAGAGTAATTTAGCGCCATGCTTAATAATGCCGCCATATTCCTGGGCAGTTCCCGGCATAAAGCCTGGCACATCAACCAAGGTCACTACTGGAATGTTGAAGGCGTCACAAAAGCGCACGAATCGTGCCGCCTTAATAGATGCCTTAATATCCAAGCAACCGGCTAGAACTAAAGGTTGGTTTGCAACGATACCAATCGAGCGACCTTCCATGCGTGCAAAGCCAATCACGATGTTCTTTGCATAGTCAGGCTGAAGCTCAAAGAACTCACCATCGTCAGCAATTTTTGCAATCAACTCTTTCATATCATAAGGTTGATTTGGGTTGGAAGGCACCAAGGTATCCAAGGAGAAATCTGGTTCTTCAGTGCGATTTGCGCCTTTGATTAAAGGTGGTTTTTCGCGATTCGATAAGGGTAAGTAGTTAAAGAAGCGACGCAACATCATGATCGCATCCACATCATTTTCAAATGCCAAGTCACAAACACCAGAAACCGTTGAGTGCGTTACTGCACCACCCAACTCTTCAGAGGTAACATCTTCATGAGTCACAGTCTTAACCACTTCTGGGCCCGTAACAAACATATAGGAACTGTCTTTGACCATGAAGATAAAGTCGGTCAACGCTGGTGAATACACCGCACCACCTGCAGATGGACCCATGATCAAGGAAATCTGAGGGATCACCCCTGATGCTGTCACGTTACGCTGGAAGATCTCTGCATAGCCACCTAAGGAAGCAACACCCTCCTGAATACGTGCTCCGCCTGAGTCATTTAATCCAATCACTGGTGCGCCAACTTTGAGTGCTTGATCCATGATCTTGCAAATCTTTTCAGCATGCGCTTCCGATAATGAGCCACCTAGAACCGTAAAGTCTTGTGAAAATACAAACACCAAACGACCGTTAATCATTCCATAACCAGTTACCACGCCATCACCTGGAACAGTTTGATCACCCATTCCAAAATCGTGGCAACGATGCTCAACGAACATATCCCATTCTTCGAATGTGCCAGCATCAAGCAAAAGTTCAATACGCTCTCGGGCAGTTAACTTACCCTTAGCATGCTGAGCCTGAATACGCTTTTGCCCGCCGCCTAAGCGTGCGAGCTCGCGCTTTGCTTCTAGTTGTTGAATGATTTCCTTCATTACCTACTCCTTAGAAAAATTCATGTCCCATGGACTCCAAAAGACGTCTTGCTGCTACTGAAGGCGCCATGGTTCCCTGATTAACTTGTGCTACTAAACTAGGTAGAAGCGACTGAACCGCCTCATTACTACGAAATGCGTTCTTAAGTCCTGCATCGATGCGATCCCACATCCAGGCACCAGCTTGTTGCTTGCGACGTGAGTCAAACTTGCCATTAGCACGCTGGAGTTTTTCAAAGTGGGTGACCTTGTCCCATAACTCAGGAACGCCTTTGCCCTCTAGGGCGCTGAGCGTCATAACGGTTGGGTGCCAGTAATTTTCATTATGTGAAGCATGATCAGGATTTCCCTGAAAGCCCAATAACCGCAATGAACTAGTAATAAAGAGTTGTGCGCGCATCGCCGCATCAGGGTCTAGGTCAACCTTGTTGATCACAATCAAGTCGGCAATCTCCATGACCCCTTTTTTGATTGCCTGCAGATCATCGCCAGCATTTGGTAATTGCAAGAGCAAGAACATATCTGTCATACCAGCCACAGCAATTTCACTTTGACCAACACCGACGGTTTCGACAATGATGATGTCAAAGCCAGCGGCTTCAGCGACTAACATGGCTTCACGGGTTTTCTCCGCGACTCCACCGAGCGTCAATGAAGACGGGCTCGGACGGATAAATGCATTCTCCAGAACAGATAAGCGCTCCATCCGGGTTTTGTCACCCAAAATAGAACCACCAGATAGACTGGATGATGGGTCAATCGCAAGAACGGCAACACGATGGCCCTTTTCAATTAAATACAGGCCCAGCGTTTCAATGAGAGTGGACTTACCAACCCCTGGAACCCCAGAGATACCCAAGCGAAAGGACTTGCCTGTTTTAGGTAAGAGCGTATTGAGCACTTCATCAGCGCGTTTACGATGATCTAAACGGGTTGATTCCAGCAAAGTAATGGCTTTGGCCAGTGCCCGACGCTGTTTTAGCGTTGGCGCACCAGTCAGATCATTTACTAATGCAAGATCAGCGGCTTCGAGCATGCTCACGGTGCTTTAAGCTTGGATTAAACCGGTTTTACGGATTTACGAATTTGCTCAAGCACATCCTTAGCCGAAGCTGGGATTGGTGTGCCTGGACCATAGATTCCTTTAACACCTGCTTCATAAAGGAACTCATAGTCTTGTCTTGGAATCACGCCTCCAACGAAGACGATGATGTCATCAGAGCCTTGCTTCTTGAGTTCGGCAATGATGGCTGGAACCAATGTTTTATGACCAGCCGCTAAAGTTGAAACGCCTAAAGCGTGGACGTCATTCTCAATCGCCTGTCGAGCACACTCTTCTGGAGTTTGGAACAAAGGTCCGATGTCAACGTCAAAGCCTAAGTCTGCATAGGCAGTAGCTACTACTTTGGCACCACGGTCGTGACCATCCTGACCAAGCTTGGCAATCATCACCCGCGGACGACGACCAAAGTCTTTAGCAAAGTCGGCGATTTCTGTTTGTAGTTTTGCCCAGCCCTCAGCTGAGTCATAAGCGGCTGCATACACTCCGGTCACCTTTTGAGTATCGGCGCGATGGCGCCCGTAAACTTTTTCCAATGCATCAGAGACTTCCCCAACGGTTGCACGCAAACGAATTGCGTTAACGGATAACTCCAATAAATTGCCAGAGTTGTCCTCAGCAGCCTTGGTTAATGCTTCTAACGCGGTCTCTACATTTTTACTATCGCGCTTAGCTTTGATATCTTTCAAACGCGCAACTTGACCTTCACGGACCTTATCGTTATCGATCATCAAGACATCAACGAGATCTTCTTTGCCGAGTTTGTATTTGTTAACACCAACAATGACATCTGAGCCTGAGTCGATCTTGGCTTGTTTTTCTGCTGCCGCTGCTTCAATCTTAAGCTTAGCCCAACCACTTTCTACAGCCTTCGTCATGCCACCCATGGCATCGACTTCTTGAATAATTTCCCAGGCCTTATCAGCCATCTCTTGAGTGAGGTTCTCCATCATGTATGAACCCGCCCATGGATCGATCACGCTAGTGATATGAGTTTCTTCTTGCAGAATCAACTGGGTATTTCGGGCAATTCGGCTTGAGAACTCTGACGGCAAAGCGATTGCCTCATCTAGAGAGTTGGTATGTAAGGATTGGGTGCCACCAAAGACCGCAGCCATGGCTTCAACAGTGGTTCTCACTACGTTGTTATATGGGTCTTGTTCTGTTAATGACCAACCCGATGTTTGACAGTGCGTACGCAACATCAAAGACTTTGGATTTTTAGGTTCAAATGATTTCATAATGCGCCACCACAACAAACGTGCCGCACGCAATTTGGCTACCTCTAAATAGAAGTTCATCCCAATTGCGAAGAAGAACGACAGACGTCCAGCAAAACCGTCAACATCCAAACCTTTTGCTAGCGCTGTTTTTACATACTCTTTGCCATCTGCTAATGTGAATGCTAATTCCAATACTTGGTTCGCACCAGCTTCTTGCATGTGATAACCCGAGATCGAGATTGAGTTAAATTTCGGCATGTGTTTTGCTGTGTACTCAATAATGTCACCGATGATGCGCATTGAAGGCTCTGGTGGATAGATATACGTATTGCGCACCATGAACTCTTTCAGAATGTCATTCTGAATCGTTCCTGACAAAAGCTCTTGCTTAACGCCCTGCTCCTCGCCAGCCACGATATAGCCCGCAAGCACGGGGAGAACAGCGCCATTCATGGTCATCGATACAGAAACTTTATCGAGCGGAATACCGTCAAACAAAATTTTCATATCTTCAACGGAATCAATTGCTACACCGGCTTTACCAACATCACCAGTAACGCGTGGATGATCAGAGTCGTAACCTCGGTGTGTTGCTAAGTCAAAAGCAACTGACACACCTTGACCGCCTGCATCCAATGCTTTGCGATAAAAGGCATTAGATTCTTCTGCAGTAGAAAAGCCTGCGTACTGACGAATCGTCCATGGACGAACTGAATACATCGTCGCTTGCGGACCGCGTACAAAAGGCTCAAATCCAGGCAGTGTATCGGTGTAATTCAGACCTTGGGTATCTGAAGATGTGTAAAGCGCTTTGAGTTGAATGCCATCGGGAGTTTTCCAACCAAGCTTGTCTACTTCGCCATTTGGAGCAGATTTTTGCGCTGACTTTTTCCATGCCTCCAGATTCGTTTCTGGAAATGATGGCCATGGGCTCGTTGGGGTTTTCTTTTCTGAACTCACAAAACACTCCTGTAAATTTTGTTGCATTGCATATAAGATTTTGTAATTCTGCTTGACTATTTAAAAATTGTCTAGTTATCATGTATTCATAATTATGAATACAAAAATGAATAATCGCCCACTTTACGAAGACGTCGCTGATCGACTTCGGGAACAAATATTTGCCAAACAATTACCACCTGGTAGCTGGTTAGACGAGCAAAGCTTGGCTGAACAATTTGGCATCAGCCGAACTCCAATGCGCGAAGCAATCAAGGTTTTGGCTTCTGAAGGGCTTGTTACCATCAAGATGCGTCGTGGTGCCTATGTAACTGAGGTAGCCAGGAAGGATTTAGAGCAGATTTTTACCATTCTCTCCCTGCTTGAAGGTGAAGCAGCTAGAGAAACAGCTGCAAAAGCAACAGAGGAAGAGTTAAACCAGTTGGATTATTGGCATCATCGTCTAGAAAAAGCTGCTGCAGATCGCGATATTGAGCAATTTTTTGAAATTAATGGGAAATTTCATGAATTAATCCAAGAAATTGCCGGAAATCGCTGGATGAACGGCGTTATTGCAGACCTGCGTAAGGTACTTAAACTGCACCGCAGAGACTCCCTAACCAGCACAGGAAGACTGCAAAATTCATTAATCGAACACAGAGGTATTCTAAATGCCCTACTTAAACGAGATCAGGCTAGTGCAGAAAGTGCCATGCGTAAGCATTTAGCAAGAGGTCTTGAGGCCTTGAAATAAAAAATTTACCTATAAGAAATAAAGGCTTAGAAGATTATTCTAAGCCTTTATTTTAAGTACAGCTCAGCGGGAATTACTTCTTAATAACGAAGTTTCCAGGCAAGGAAGCTACATAAGCAGCAATATCATGCAAGTCAGCGTCCGAGAATGCTTGAACTTGTGAACTCATAATCGCATTATTACGACCGTACTGAGCGTTGCCATTACCTACTTTGTACGCCTTTAAAGCGTAGTAGATGTAATCAGGATATTGACCTGCTAATTTTGGATAAGCAGGGATAATCGGAGCATTCAAACCAGCGCCATGGCAAGAAGCGCAATTCGCCTTCTCAACCAAAGCTTGGCCTTTATCTGCGCTAGCAGCATTGGCAACATTAATCAAACCAATACTGGAAAGCAGAACTGCGGTAACTAGTGCAAATTTCATAAACGTGCCTCTATCACTTCAATGGGTTGTTAGGTGAGCTGGCAGTCTGCGCAGCATAGTATTCGCCAATATCAGCCATGTCTTGGTCAGAGAGGCTTGTAGCAATTGAACGCATTGTTGGGTGCTTTCTTTCGCCCTTTTTGTACTCAGATAATGCAGTAGTAATGTAGGCAGCATTTTGGCCGCCCAACATTGGCACTCTGTAAACCAAAGGATAGTCAGCTCTATAGTCGGGTATAGAGTGGCAACCAACGCAGAGCCAAACTTTAGTGTTACCAGCGGCAGCACTACCCTTCACTTCGTCAGCCTGGGCAGAGAATCCAACAAAAACCAGACCAGAACAGACGAGCAATTTAGAAAGAATTGAGAGTTTTTTCATAGAAATCAGTATTAATAAGTTTGATTTAAATCAATCTGAAAGAGTATAGCGGACAGACGCCCTCTTAACCATTGTTTACCCAATCCTGAGCCCAAAATCATTAGAAATACTGAAAATTTAGCCTGATTTACCTATACTTGAACGTCCAATAAAAGACCTTTCGAACGCACCTAATGAACAAATTCGTATCCAAGTCATCACCTCCATCCTCAGGCCGTTTTGATGGGAGTCAAAGCTACATTGCGACCGATGACCTCAAACTTGCCGTCAATGCAGCGATGGCACTACAAAGACCTCTACTAATTAAAGGTGAACCCGGCACAGGAAAAACGATGTTGGCTGAAGAAGTTGCAGCCGCTTTGAATATGCCGCTCTTGCAGTGGCACATAAAATCCACTACCAAAGCGCAACAAGGTTTGTATGAATACGATGCTGTCAGCCGTTTGCGTGACTCACAACTGGGAGATGAGAAAGTCAAAGATATCCGCAACTACATTGTGAAAGGTGTTTTGTGGCAAGCCTTCGAAGCGGATGAGCCTACAGTACTCCTGATTGATGAAATTGATAAAGCCGATATTGAATTTCCGAATGACCTGTTGCGTGAAATTGATCGCATGGAATTTTATGTATACGAAACACGAGAACTGATTAAGGCCAAGCACCGCCCTCTAGTCATCATTACTTCGAATAATGAAAAAGAATTACCAGATGCTTTTTTACGCCGTTGTTTCTTTCATTACATCACCTTCCCAGATGCTCAAACCATGCAAAGCATCGTGGACGTACATCACCCCAATATCAAGCAGGATCTATTAGATGCGGCCCTCAAAGCTTTCTATCAGATCCGCTCCCTACCGGGACTTAAGAAGAAACCCTCTACATCAGAGTTAATAGACTGGCTCAAGCTCTTGCTGGCTGAAGATATTCCCCCTGAGGCGCTTTACAGCCAAGATGACAAGATAGTGGTGCCCCCTTTGCATGGCGCTTTGTTGAAGAATGAACAAGATATTCATTTATTTGAACGTCTAGTCATGATGAATCGCAACCATCGTTAAATCAGTTTAGAGCAAGCACATGCTGATTCAATTCTTTCTCAATTTGAAGGAGGCTAAAGTGCCTGTTTCCGTGAGAGAGTTTTTAACCCTCCTAGAAGCTCTTAAGTCAGGCGTCATTCAACCATCGATTGATAAGTTTTATCAACTCTCACGTATGACTTTGGTAAAGGATGAACAACACTTTGATCGCTTTGATCAAGTATTTGGGAGCTACTTTAAAGGCGTTGAGCAAATCATTGCTTTATCTCCCGATATACCAATGGATTGGCTAGAGAAGAAATTACAACGTGTCTTAACGGATGAGGAAAAGGCGGCGCTGCAAAAATTGGGCGGCCCAGAAGCACTTAAGAAGCGACTTGAAGAGTTGTTCAAAGAGCAAAAAGAGTGGCATGGCGGAGGTAACAAATGGATTGGGGCTGGTGGATCCTCTCCTTTTGGTCACAGCGGCTATCACCCAGAAGGAATCCGGATTGGTGGCGAGAGCGCTGGCAACCGGACTGCTATCAAGGTCTGGGAAGCTCGAGAATTTAAAGATTACGACGGTGATTTAGCCCTAGGCACACGCAATATTAAGGTTGCATTACGTCGCCTCCGCCGCTTTGCTCGGGAAGGCTCAGTGCTGGAGCTTGATCTAGATAAGACGATTCACTCTACGGCTGCTAATGCTGGTATGTTGGATATTCAGATGCGCCCCGAGCGTCATAACCAGGTCAAAGTGTTATTGCTGATGGATGTTGGCGGATCTATGGACGACCATATTAAGCAGATCGGTGAGCTCTTCTCCGCCGCTAAAGCTGAGTTCAAGCATTTAGAGTATTACTACTTTCATAACTGTATTTATGAAAACCTTTGGCAAAGCAATCGCCGCCGCAGAGATCAGCTTACCTCCACTCAAGACATCATTAACAAATATGGTCCGGATTACAAGCTGATTTTTGTGGGTGATGCCACGATGTCGCCTTACGAGATTCTGAGCGCCAATGGCTCGGTGGAATACAACAATAAAGAAGCTGGCGCAGTTTGGGTCAATCGCCTCTTAAATCATTTCCCACATTTTGTCTGGCTTAACCCAGAACCTGAGTCGATTTGGCAGTATCGCCAATCCATCGACATTATGAAAAATCTCATGAAAGATCGCATGTATCCAGTCACCCTTAGTGGCCTTGAGAGCGCCATGCGTACGCTTTCAAAGTAATTTACCAGTAAGATTGCTACTCAATTTATTTACTTACACAGAAATATCACTATGAGCAATATTAGCGAACGCCTGAAAGCCCTTGGCATTGATTTACCACCTCCTGGGCCTCCTGCTGCTGCCTACGTGATGGCTGCAACGACTGGCAATACTGTATTTTTGTCTGGCCATATTGCCAAGCGTGATGGCAAGCCTTGGGTTGGTAAGCTAGGTAAAGATATGGACACCGAGACAGGCAAAGCTGCCGCTCGCTCTATTGCCATTGATTTAATATCTACACTACAAAATCATCTGGGCTCACTCGACAAAGTCAAGCGCATTGTTAAAGTCATGGGCTTAGTGAACTCCACAAGTGAATACACTGAGCAACATCTCGTTGTGAATGGTTGCTCAGAGCTGCTGTTTGAAGTATTTGGTGATGCGGGTAAACATGCTCGCAGTGCTTTTGGTGTAGCCCAAATCCCATTGGGTGCCTGCGTTGAGATTGAATTAATCGCTGAGATTTAAGCGCGTGTGATTCCGAGCTTTTGAATATCTGCTTCGGTATCGGCATCCAAAACATAGGCTGGATTATCAATTTCACAGACTGTGATCAGCTCAGGATGCTGATCCATATAAGCTCGGCAAACCATACCTGGTATTGACAAAATATTCTCCACAGCCTTTTTGGAAAAGAGTACGGGGTTGCCACGTTGCCCATTTACTTCGGGCATGATGATTTCTTGATTAGTCTGGCGTTTTGAAAATTGTCCAAGCAAATACTCAATCTCCTCATGCCCAATATTAGGCTGGTCACTGAGGCAGACCGCAAGCACATCAAACTGAGACTGCAAACTCTCTAGCGCTAGTCGTACTGAAGAACCTTGGCCATTCTGTGCATTGAAATTATGTTGAACAGTCACAGCAATATTGAGTGCTTTGCCAATCTTTGCCAGCTCAGCCTCAATCGCCTGCGCATGAAATCCCGTAAGCACCACAAACTCAACCGGTCTTAGCTCTTGCACCATCTCACAAAAGCCTTGCAGCAGAGTTTTGCCATCCTTCAGTAGCAAGGCTTTTGGAATGGAGCCCATGCGGCTGCCCTCACCGGCTGCCAATAGAACAATTGCCAGCCTCGGGTCTGAAGATATACGGGTTGCACTCATTAGAGTGATAATAAATAAGAAAATAGAACTCACTACGAAATATCAAAAGAACTTGAATGAATAGCACCGATTTAAGCGTCCTCAAATCCGCAGTTAGCTGGCTCAAAGCCGGCCACCCTGTTGCCATCGCTACCGTGGTACAAACTTGGGGCTCGGCACCTCGCCCTGTAGGCTCCTGGTTAGCAATTCGGCATGATGGTCAGGTAGCAGGCTCCGTTTCTGGTGGCTGCGTTGAGGATGATCTTATTAGCCGAGTTCAATCTGAAATTCTCACGCGCAATACTCCAGAAATGGTTGTCTATGGCGTGAGCCAAGAGGAAGCCGCTAGATTTGGTCTTCCCTGCGGCGGAACGCTTCGTCTTCTTGTAGAGCCTAAGCCTCAATTAGCAATTTTAGAAAAACTTCTAGTAGGCATTTCTTCGCACCAAGTAACAAAACGTATTGTCAATATTGCTAGCGGCAAATCGACCTTAGAAGCTGGTAACCGTAACGATGAATTTACGTATACGGACTCTGAAATGAGCACGACCTACGGTCCACGTTGGCGCATGGTCATCATTGGTGCGGGCCAACTATCTTTGTATACGGCTGACTTTGCATTAGCCTCCGATTTTGAGGTCATCGTGATTGACCCTCGAGAAGAATATGCCGAAGGCCTTAACCGAAACGATGTGACCTTCATTAAAGGAATGCCAGACGATGTATTGCTTGCAATTGGAGTTGACCCACACACCGCTGTCGTGGCTTTAACGCATGATCCCAAGCTTGATGACATGGCATTGATGGAAGCGCTCAAGTCCCCTGCTTTTTATGTGGGCGCTTTGGGTAGTCGAAAAAATACTCAGAAACGCAAAGAGCGTTTACTCGATTTTGATGTAAGCAAAGAAGAGGTGGAACGCTTACATGGCCCAGTGGGTCTTAATATTGGCGCCCTCACTCCACCAGAAATCGCAGTATCGATTTTGGCGGAAGTGATTGCCGTGAAGTACGGCATTACCGTGCCAAAGAAAATCTAAGCTATTCATTCGCGTTGTTAGTTTGCTTTGAGCTTTCCATCCTTAAGGCGTGGCTCAACAAAGTGCCCCTTACGTGCACGGTTACCGGCAAAAGATTTGAGTGTTTTAGCATCTAAACTCAGTTCAGTTGGCTTACCTGCACGTCCCGCCCCAGAGTATGTAGCCCCATTAGGGCCTACCGCAATGGCTGACGCTATAAATTCTTTATCGTCTAGGCCCATCAAGATGACGCCTTTACCACCAGTTGGTAAGCGCTTGAGTTCATCTAATGGGAATACCAATAACTTAGAAGCTTGAGACAAGCAAGCAACCTGCTTCATACCAACCTGCACCTTGGTTGCGCCCAATGGCGCATCACCAGGAACCTTGGCATCTAAAGTGATAAAGGATTTACCAGCCTTATTTCGTGTACTCATATCGGCCACATTAGCCAAGAAGCCGTAACCAGCTTTTGTAGAAAGTAAAACTAAGTCGTCCGGTTGACCTGCGTAATACGCCACCATTTGTGAACCAGGAGCTAGATTAACAAAGCTAGTCAATGGCGAACCGTCACCGCGAGCACCCGGCAACTCGCTCACAGGCACGGTATAGACCCGACCATCACTGCCAAAGCCTTGTATTACATCCACTGTTCGAACCTCAAAGGTTTCATAAAGGGCATCGCCAGCCTTAAAGCTAAATTGCGTTGCATCATGCTCATGACCTTGACGTACTCGCACCCATCCCTTTTGAGAGACGATCACGGTTACTGGCTCATCGATCACCTTGGTTTCTGCAATTGCACGCTTATCTTCTTGTATTAAGGTGCGACGATCATCACCAAAGTCTTTGATATCGGATTCAATTTCTTTGATGATCCGTTTACGTAAAACCGTATCGCTCTGCAACAAGCCTTCTAGATCATCGCGCTCTGATTTGAGCTCTTTGAGTTCTTGCTCAATCTTGATGCCCTCTAAACGCGCTAATTGACGCAAGCGAATATCTAGAATGTCTTCGGCCTGGCGATCAGTAAGCTTAAATTCTTTAATCAAATCGGCTTTTGGCTCATCGCTATTGCGAATGATCTTAATCACCTTATCGATATTCAGAAGAACCGTTAAGCGCCCTTCCAATATATGCATCCGGTCTTTGACTTTGCCCAAACGGAACTGGGTACGACGAGTAACCGTGGCCACTCGGAACTCAATCCACTCAGAAATAATCTCTTTAAGGCCTTTTTGACGTGGACGCCCGTCATTACCAATCATCACCAAGTTCATTGGCGCATTAGATTCAAGCGAGGTATGAGCTAATAAGAGATTAACGAACTCATTAACATCAATATTCTTACTCTTTGGCTCAAATACCAGACGCACAGCAGCATCCTTGCTGGATTCATCACGAACGCCATCAAGTACATTCAAGATTGTTGACTTGAGGTTGTTTTGCTCTGGAGTTAAGGTTTTCTTGCCAACTTTCACCTTAGGATTGGTGATTTCTTCAATCTCTTGCAATACACGTTGAGAAGATGCAGATGGAGGCAGTTCGTTGACGACAACTTGCCATTGACCACGCGCCAACTCCTCTACTGACCAACGCGCACGAACTTTAACGCTACCACGACCGGTTTCATAGATCTGAGCAATCTCTGCAGCAGAAGAAATGATTTGACCGCCGCCTGGATAGTCTGGTCCTGGCATGATTTCAAGTAAATCAGCCGTCGAGAGCTTAGGTGACTTCATCAAAGCAATCGCAGCTAAAGCAACTTCACGCAGGTTATGCGAAGGGATCTCAGTAGCCATACCTACTGCAATACCAGAAGCACCGTTTAACAATACAAATGGCAAACGGGCTGGTAGCAACTTCGGCTCTTGGAAAGAACCATCATAGTTCGGCGCAAAGTCTACCGTGCCTTCATCAATTTCACTAAGCAGCAGGCCAGCAATTTTGGTTAAACGGGCTTCGGTATATCGCATCGCCGCTGCACCATCCCCATCACGGGAACCAAAGTTACCTTGACCATCAATTAATGGGTAGCGAAGCGAGAAGCTTTGTGCCAAGCGCACAAGTGCGTCATACGCAGATTGATCGCCGTGAGGATGGAATTTACCTAATACATCACCAACCACACGAGCGCTCTTCACGGGTTTAGCATCTGCTCGCAAGCCCATTTCACTCATCGAGAACAAAATACGGCGCTGGACAGGTTTCTGACCATCCGATACATCTGGTAGGGCACGCCCTTTGACTACGCTAATCGCATAATCTAAATAGGCGCGCTCTGCGTACACAGCAAGTGTCAGACTATCTTTATTGTCTTCATTCAAATCTATGGTCTTTGGATCATGCGGATCTTTAGGGCCATTGGGAGTGTTGGTTAAGCTCGCCTTGGGTACTGAAGCCTCATCGACTTCAACAATCTCCATCTCTTCAATGGGAGATGAAAATAAATCTGCTTGTTCTGCTGCTGGCTTCTTGCCCGTGGTCTTTTTCGTTGCCATTAAATATCTGCCTCAACTTCATTGCCGCGCTCTTCAAGCCAATCACGGCGTGCACCTGACTCAGATTTGCCCATCAACATATCCATTGTTTTAAAAGTTTCATCTTCGGTCCAAGAACCCAGAGTTACTGGTAGCAAACGGCGCGTATCCGGATTAAGAGTGGTATCCCATAATTGTTCTGCACTCATCTCACCCAAACCTTTAAAGCGGGAGATTTGCCATGCGGATTCTTTTACGCCGTCTTTGCGCAACTTATCCTCGATTGCTTGAAGTTCATTAGCATCAAGTGCATAAATCTTTTGCGCTGGCTTTTTGCCGCGTGCCGGAGCATCAACTCTAAATAGAGGTGGTCGTGAAATATGAACATGACCCAACTCAATTAGTTTAGGGAAATGTTTATAGAACAGCGTCAATAGCAATACTTGAATATGTGCGCCATCGACGTCCGCATCAGACAGGATGCACACTTTGCCGTAACGTAAATTCGATAAGTCTGGGTTGTCGTTAGGCCCATGCGGGTCGACGCCAATGGCCACGGCAATGTCATGCACTTCATTATTGGCAAACAAACGGTCGCGCTCTGCCTCCCAGGTATTCAAAACCTTGCCGCGCAGGGGCAAAATCGCCTGATATTCCTTATTACGACCCATCTTAGCCGAGCCGCCCGCGGAATCGCCCTCAACTAAAAAGATTTCGTTTTGAGCGATATCTTCGCTCTCGCAATCCGTGAGTTTCCCAGGAAGTACGGCCACACCAGAAGATTTTTTCTTCTCGACTTTTTGTCCAGCGCGGGTTCTTGCTTGGGCTTGTTTGATCACCAAGTCCGCCAATTTACGACCATAGTCAACGTGTTGATTGAGCCAAAGCTCTAGTGCAGATTTTGCGTAACCAGAAACTAAACGCACCGCATCACGAGAATTTAAACGTTCTTTGATCTGGCCCTGGAATTGTGGATCCAATACTTTGGCAGACAAAATAAAGGAAGCGCGTGCAAAGACATCTTCCGGCATCAGCTTCACACCCTTAGGTTGTAATGCGTGCATTTCAATAAAACCTTTAACGGCATTAAAGAGGCCTTCACGCAAACCACTTTCATGCGTTCCACCAGCTGGAGTCGGAATCAAGTTCACATAACTTTCACGCACTGGTGCGCCATCTTCTGTCCAGCTTACAACCCATGCTGCGCCCTCGCCTTCAGCAAAGGAATCATCTTCACCAGTACCAGTGGCATATTGCTCACCTTCGAATGGTGGAATGACCTCGGGCCCATGACCTGCTTGAGCAATTGCCTCATTGAGGTAGCCACGCAAACCTTGTGCATATTGCCAAGTTTGGCTATCACCTGACTTCTCTTGAATTAACGTTACCTTCACACCAGGCAACAAAACAGCTTTCGATCTCAGCAAACGAATCAAGTCTGCCATTGGGATAGCAGAGCTATCAAAATACTTGCCATCTGGCCAAGCGCGTACGCGTGTGCCATGTGACTTATCTTCTTTAGAAGAAGGTTTGGATTTCAGTTTCTCAATCACTTTGCCATCGGCAAATGTCAACGTAGAAACTTGGCCATCACGCCATACAGTCACTTCTAATCGTTTTGAGAGCGCATTAGTCACTGAAACGCCAACGCCATGCAAGCCGCCAGAGAATGCATAAGCACCACCGGTACCTTTTTCAAATTTGCCACCAGCATGCAGCTGTGTAAATACAATTTCAACTACGGGCAATTTTTCAGTGGGGTGCATTCCAACAGGAATACCACGACCGTCATCTTCCACACTGACGCTACCATCTGAATGCAAAGTAACGATGATTTGCTTACCAAAGCCACCTAAAGCCTCGTCAGAAGCGTTATCCAAGACCTCCTGGATGATATGAAGGGGGTTGTCAGTTCGGGTGTACATCCCAGGCCGCTGACGGACTGGTTCCAGCCCTTTTAGGACCTGAATCGATGATTCGCTGTATTCAGAAGTTTTACGGGTAGCCATGCGCGCAAATTGTAGTCATGTCTGAGTCTAAGTCCGAACTTTTCCCGAATTCCCCTGCCATCCATGCCAAAATTGGGGTATGGGAGCCTTAAGTCATATTCGTGTTTTAGACCTCAGCCGCGTGCTTGCGGGTCCTTGGTGTGCTCAGAACCTAGCGGATTTGGGCGCTGACGTAATTAAAGTTGAGCGTCCTGGCGCTGGAGACGACACGCGCCATTGGGGCCCTCCCTTTGCCAAAGATGCCAATGGCCATGAAACTGAGGAATCTGCCTATTTTATTTGTATCAACCGCAATAAGCGCTCCATCACAGTTGATATCAGCAAACCCGAGGGTCAGGACATCATTCGACAGCTGGCAGCAGAATCCGATGTCGTCATCGAAAATTACAAAGTAGGCGATCTGGCTAAATACGGCCTTGATTATGAAAGCCTGAAAAAAATTAAACCCGATCTGATCTACTGCTCAATTACCGGCTTTGGTCAAACAGGTCCTTATTCGCATCGCCCTGGTTACGACTTCATTATTCAGGGTATTGGTGGCTTCATGAGTGTGACAGGTGAAGCGGATGACTTTGAAGGGGCTAGCCCTCAAAAGTCTGGCGTTGCAATTGCCGATATCTTTACGGGTATGTATGCTTCGACCGCCATCCTTGCAGCAGTAGTGCATCGCGATCACACTGGCGAAGGTCAATACATTGACATGTCTTTGCTCGACACGCAAATTGCAGTGATGGCGAATATCTCTAGCGCTTACTTAACTTCAGGTGAAGTTCCGCGCCGCTGGGGCAATGCCTCACCCATCATCGTTCCCTACCAGACTTTTCCAACCTCTGATGGCTGGATGATCGTAGCAGCAGGCAATGATGGGCAGTATCGTCATTTTGTGACTGCTGGTGGCGAGGCTCATCTGGCAGACAATCCGCTTTACCTAACAAATCCTTTGCGTGTGCAGCATCGTAAAAAATTAGTTCCATTACTAGAGGCAATGACCCGTAAAAAAACCAAAGGTGAATGGATTGCGCTACTGGAACAAGCAAATGTTCCGTGCGGCCCAATTAATAATTTCAAAGAAGTATTTGAGAACGAACAGGTGATCGCCAGAAATGTGCAAATTAATGTTCCGCATCCAACGGTAGGCAATATGAAATTAGTAGCCAGCCCAATGAAACTCTCTAAGACCCCCACAGAAGTGCGGATGGCACCACCTACTCTCGGCCAACATACTGAAGAAGTGCTGCATGAAAGACTGCATTTAGATGATGAGTCTATTAAAGACCTTCGCACCAAAGGAATCATTTAATGAGCGCTAGCCCTAAGCCCTCACTCACCATGAAACAAGTCCTGATTTATGGCGGACTCATGGTCACACTGTCGATGGGCATCCGCCATGGATTCGGATTATTTAATTTACCAGTCACCATGGCTAACGGCTGGGGTCGTGAGACCTTTGCTTTAACGATTGCATTGCAAAATTTGATTTGGGGTGCGGTACAACCTATCACTGGTGCTTTAGCAGATCGTTATGGCGCATTCAAGATCATGATTGCTGGTGGCGTACTTTATGCGCTTGGTTTAGCTGGCATGGCAATTTCTACAGACGCACTCAATTTTACGATTGCAGGTGGTTTGTTGATTGGCCTAGCGCAAACTGCCACCACCTATAGCGTGGTTTATGGAATTCTAGGTCGCAATGTTCCTGCTGATAAAAGAGTCTGGGCAATGGGTATTGCGGCAGCCGCTGGTTCATTTGGTCAGTTCCTTATGATTCCGGCAGAACAAGGGTTGTTAAGTGCGTTTGGCGCACAAGATGCACTCTTAATGCTGGGCTTGATGGCCAGCCTCATGATTCCAACAGCATTTATGCTGCGCGAGAAAAACTTTGTACACAATCACAATCTAGGCGATCAAACAATTAAAGAAGCATTGAAAGAAGCCGTTGGCAATCCAAGTTTTCAGTTGCTGACATTAGGTTACTTTGTTTGTGGTTTCCAGGTTGTCTTTATTGCAGTGCATTTAGCACCCTACCTCAAAGATCTCTCTGCGGTTTACCCAGCCGTAGGAGCGCCTGTGGTAGCCACTACCGCACTCGCCCTAATTGGACTCTTTAACATCTTTGGCACTTATAGCTCTGGGTATCTCGGGCAACGCTTTCCGAAGCGGTATTTACTTTCAAGCATTTATTTAGGTCGTGCGTTTGCGATTACTGCATTTTTATTAATACCACCTAGCCCCATAAGCACCTATGTATTTGCGGCAGTCATGGGCTTTCTTTGGTTGTCCACCATTCCATTGACAAATGGGATCGTGGCCCAAATCTTTGGTGTGAAGTATTTAACGATGCTTTCAGGTTTGGTGTTTTTCTCTCATCAGCTTGGTAGTTTCTGTGGCGCTTTCTTAGGCGGCTATTTATTTGATCGCACAGGATCCTATTTGATCGTTTGGGAAATTGCTATTGGACTAGGTGTTTTTGCTTCGCTGGTAAATCTACCCGTAAAAGAACGTGCAATCGTCCGAACTGCAAATGCTTAAACAACAAAAAGCTAGTATTTGGAAGTCGATCGCTTATGGTTTTGCATTACTCATCTTCTTATTCATTTTTTCTGCATACTACGCGCCAGATATGATGATCGCCATTAGTACTCAAGTTTGGGCTTTATGTGGTTGGTAAAAGGTCAATTAATCATTTATAAATTGCATTGCAATCAGGTTTTCCCTAGCACGATTGTTGTATCAAGCTAGAAAATATTGACAACTCGCCGTAGCACAATGGATAGTGCACATGCCTCCTAAGCGTGGGATACAGGTTCGATTCCTGTCGGCGGGACCATCAAAATAATCAGAGTTATCCACAGGCTATGTGGATAAATCCACAAAAGTTTTCGTAAGTCGCAGATTTGTATAGACTGATCTAGCTTGCTTAAATAATCAGCAAAAGTCATGAAGATTTTTTGCAAGTGCAAAAAAATATTTCTTGATGTCGATGTGTTAGGAATCATTGACAAATGCCTGCGGATTAAGCCAAGTTCCCTTAAACTCCAATCAATGACTGCTTTATCTACCAGTACTATTGCCGCCCTTGAGGAAATGCTCCAAAACACGGCTCGCTCTGCTCCCGCAGATTACATGCCCATTTATTTTGCACGCGAGTCTACTGAAGAACAGGCAATTGGACATTTAAATCCGGATTTCATTCCCTATTTACAAGGGTCACTTAAAAAGCAAGCGGTTCCACTCATTTTCATGGGAAATGATCGTTTAACAATTCACTTGGGCAAACCAAGGGAGCTATCAGCAAGCCTTAATCAGTTAGCCAACTTCATGCGCTTAGGTGGTTTTATCCCTGGATGGCGTAACGAAGATTTTGCTTGGGTAGACCAAAATGGGCACAAGTATTTTCGACTTGAGCGTGCTGCGTTTCGCACCTTTGGATTTCGGAGTATGGCAACCCATATCAATGGGTACACGAAGAACAACACCATTTGGCTTGGCAGGCGTAGTGAAAATAAACCCACCGATCCTGGCAAGCTAGATAACATTGCTGCCGGCGGAATTACTGCAGATGAAACTCCTTGGGTGAGCGCAAGGCGTGAACTTTGGGAGGAAGCGGGTGTACCACCCCAAATTGCCGATGAAATCGAACCTGTTGGGCGCATTCATATGCGCCGTCCGATCTCAGGCAGAGGCTTTCATGATGAGCAGCTCTTTGTCTACGACCTTGAGCTTGCCAATAATTTCATACCCACTAACCATGATGGCGAAGTCAGCGGTTTTATTGAGGTTTCATATGCAGAAGCTGCTGCCCGTATCTTGGCCGATGAATTTACTAGCGATGCGGCGTTTGTTACGGCAGATTTCATTCTGCGGCGCAATAAGTAGCCATTTCAGCTTACGTTTGGCCCTCTTGATCAACGTCATGCGACCGTGACCCTTTTCGTGGTTAAATCTCACTTAAGGATGAAACAGGGGTGCCCTTAAGAGCGGATTTAGCTCCGAGGTGCTGAGAAAGACCCTAGAACCCGATCCAGGTAATGCTGGCGTGGGGAGTTACATCAGACCGACACCCGGTTTCGTCCATCTAAAACAGTAAGGAGATGGACGTGAGCAAAGATAACCAAAAAACCAAACATGAAATTCCAAGTCTGAAAAGTTTGGAGCGTGACTTCGGTCAAAAATTTGCCTACCCGGCCTCAACGAAAACCTACTTGCAAGGTTCACGTGCCGACATTAAGGCACCGATCCGCATGATTGAGCAATTACCAACTCGGGTTGGTGAAGAGTTGGTTGCTAATCCGCCTGTACCTGTTTACGATACCTCGGGTCCTTATAGCGATCCAGAAATTGTCATCAACCTTGAAAAAGGTTTACCAAGATTACGTGAGACCTGGATTAAAGAACGCAATGACACAGAGCAACTTGCGGGTCCTAGCTCTGAATACGGCGTTGCGCGCTCAAAAGACGAAGCAACACAAAGTTTACGCTTTGCTCACATTAGCGCACCTCGGGTTGCTAAATCAGGACATAACGTCAGCCAAATGTATTACGCCCGTAAGGGCATCGTTACTCCTGAGATGGAATACGTTGCCCTGCGTGAATCCATGGGTCTGGAGCAATTACGCAAAGACCCTGCTTACAAACAACTACTCAAACAGCATCCTGGCAAAGGGTATGGGGCCAACCTGCCTGACATTGTTACCGGTGAGTTTGTGCGCTCCGAGATTGCTACTGGACGCGCCATCATTCCTGCCAATATCAATCACCCTGAACTTGAGCCAATGATTATTGGTCGCAACTTCCGCGTAAAGATCAATGGCAATTTAGGTAACTCTGCGGTGACCTCCTCCATCAACGAAGAAGTAGAGAAAATGGTTTGGTCGATCCGTTGGGGTGCAGATACCATCATGGATCTATCCACAGGTAAGCACATTCATGAAACCCGTGAGTGGATTATTCGTAACTCACCTGTACCCATTGGTACGGTTCCGATTTATCAGGCATTAGATAAGACCGGTGGCATTGCAGAAGATCTCACATGGGAGATGTTCCGCGATACCCTAGTCGAACAAGCAGAGCAAGGTGTTGACTACTTCACCATTCATGCTGGTGTCTTGCTACGCTATGTACCGCTAACAGCCGATCGCATCACCGGCATCGTTTCACGCGGCGGCTCTATCATGGCTAAATGGTGTCTTGCACATCACAAAGAGAACTTCCTCTACACCAAGTTTGATGAGATTTGCGAAATCATGAAGGCTTATGACGTCTCCTTTAGTTTGGGTGATGGTTTGCGTCCTGGCTGTATTGCAGATTCGAATGATGCCGCACAATTTGGCGAACTCCATACCCTTGGTGAACTCACTGCTAAAGCATGGAAGCATGATGTTCAAGTCATGATTGAAGGTCCTGGTCACGTTCCAATGCAACGCATTGAAGAGAATATGACCGAAGAGCTCAAACATTGTTTAGAAGCCCCCTTCTACACTCTTGGACCATTGATTACCGACATCGCCCCTGGCTATGATCACATTACCAGTGGCATTGGCGCAGCTCAAATTGGTTGGTATGGCACAGCGATGCTTTGCTATGTCACACCGAAAGAGCATTTGGGCTTACCAGACAAGGAAGATGTTCGTGAAGGCATCATTACCTACAAGATTGCCGCTCATGGCGCTGACCTTGCAAAAGGCTTGCCTGGTGCTCAAGTGCGCGATAACGCCCTTTCCAAAGCACGCTTTGAGTTCCGCTGGGAAGATCAATTTAATCTAGGCTTAGATCCAGAGCGTGCACGTGAATATCATGATGCAACTTTGCCAGCGGAAGGTGCCAAGATTGCACATTTCTGCTCCATGTGCGGTCCGAAGTTTTGCTCCATGAAGATCACTCAAGAAGTACGTGACTATGCAGCGACATTGGATGCTGATGGCAATCCTAAGCAAGGCTCTAAAGTGATTCCGATTGCTGAAGTGACAGAGGCCACTAAGGGCATGGAAGAAATGTCTGCTGAGTTCCGCAAACGCGGTAGCGAAATTTATCAGTAAGCCTCATGAATCAGCCTGCCATGCATAGCAAATATGCCATCGTTGGCGCCGGCCTCATGGGTCGGCTGCTAGCGGTTGCGCTTGCGCAGCGTGGTGAAAAGGTTGATGTATTTGATCAAGGCAGCTCTGATGCCAGCACTGCAGCAGCTCGCATTGCTGCGGCTATGCTGGCCCCGCTTGCGGAATCCGCGATTACCGAAGACTCTGTCGTACGTATGGGCATACATAGCTTGCCACGCTGGAAACAGTTAATTGAACAGCTTTCTTCGCCAGTATTTTTTCAGCAAGATGGCACGCTGATTTTGTGGCACAGACAAGATGCGAATGAAGCTGAACGCTTTACGAAACATTTAGAAAAAAATTGTCGTAACAATTCTCAACTAGCGCTTCCTCAAAAACTGAATAGTTCAGACATACGAGATATTGAACCTGGTGTTGCTGATCGCTTTATGCAAGGCTTGTATTTACCAAATGAAGGGCAGCTCGATAATCGTCAACTACTCGACGCCCTTTTACATGAACTCAATACCCTAAAAGTCAATTGCCATTGGAATATGGCGGTTGATCCAGAGCAATTACGTGCAGATGGCATTTATCAATCGGTTATAGATTGCCGTGGCAATGGCGCTAAGAATGCTTGGTCATCGTCCGTCAATAGCTTGCGTGGTGTGCGAGGCGAAGTTATACGCTTGTATGCGCCTGAGGTTAAATTGCGTCGCCCCACTCGTTTAATTCATCCTCGCTACCCAATTTATATTGCCCCAAAAGAGAATGATGTCTATGTTGTTGGCGCAACTGAAATTGAGTCAGATGATCTTTCCGAAATGAGCGTGCGCTCGGCTATGGAATTATTGAGTGCGGTATATACCGTCCACAGTGGCTTTGCGGAAGCCCGCATCTTGGAAATGGCCACCCAATGTCGCCCTACCTTAAAAAATAACTTACCAGAAATTCGGATTCAGAAAGAGAAAGGGTTATCGGATTTGATCATGATCAATGGCCTATATCGCCATGGATTTATGATTTCTCCTGCAGTTTTAGATTGCACATTGGAGATCCTGGAAAGCGGTCAAAGCAATACGGCTCTTGAATTAGGTCTCAACCTAACGAGTAATCTTGGTTTAATTGGAAATACCAGTAGTAAAGAGGCAGGCTTATGCGTGTAGTGGTGAATCAAATTGAATATGAACTTCCGGGTCAGAGCATGATCTCGGATGCACTTTCTTTGATTAATGCCAAGCCACCGTTTGCAGTAGCTGTTAATTTGAATTTTGTACCCAAGACTCAGTACGATCAATTCACCTTAAATGAAAATGATCAGATTGAAGTCATTGCCCCTGTTACAGGCGGTTAAGATAGCTTATCCATTTTATGAACGCCCCATTACCCAACAAGCTCAACAGTGTCGATGCCCTCGTTCTTTACGGCGAGAGTTTTGCTAGTCGCTTGCTTTTAGGCACCTCTCGCTATCCATCCCCACAGGTTCTAGAGAATGCTGTAGAAAGCGCGAATCCCGCGATGATTACGGTTAGCCTACGTCGTCAAGGCACCAGCACTACTGAAGCGCACAGCGGTTTTTGGGACTTACTCAAGAAGATGGCCGTACCCGTATTGCCAAATACCGCTGGCTGCCACAGTCCTCAAGAAGTAATCACGACCGCTCATATGGCGCGCGAAGTTTTTGAGAGTGATTGGATTAAGTTAGAGCTTATTGGTGATGATTACACTCTGCAACCCGACACCCTACGTCTTGTGCAAACGGCAGAAATCTTGATTAAAGAGGGTTTCAAGGTTCTGCCATACTGCACTGAAGATTTAATTTTGTGCCAACGCTTAGTTGATGTGGGTTGTCAGGCAATCATGCCTTGGGCAGCACCGATTGGCACAGGTCAAGGCCCGCTCAATCCCTATGCAATGAAATTATTGCGTGACCGCATTAAAGTGCCCTTGATTGTTGATGCTGGACTAGGCCTACCTTCACATGCTTGCACTGTCATGGAATGGGGCTTTGATGGTGTGTTACTCAATACTGCCGTTGCCCTATCCAACGATCCTGTTGCCATGGCCAAATCATTTGCAATGGCAGTCGATGCTGGTCGCACCGCTTACCTTTCTGGCGCAATGAAGCCCCAAGAATCTGCACAAGCAAGTACACCACTAGTAGGCACCCCCTTTTGGCATCAAGCTTAAGGACAAACAGATGAGTCTCATACGCGACCTTGCCGATCAAATTATTCAGGCTCATCGTAGCAACGATCTTTGCATTCCGATTCCCGCATTTTCAATAAACTCACCACCGCCACGAATTGATAATGAAGCAGCTGCCGATCATTACGAACTTGCTGGTGCTCTCGCTGCAATTGAGATGGGCTTTATTGAGTCCGATGCCAAAGTATTAGGCAAGGCTTGGTCTCGCATGACCTTGCACGATGGGGGCTTTGATCCGTTTAAATGGCCCAGCAGACCAGAGCAATTTGATTTACTGCCCTGGACTCGCAATATGAACCCCAATGCATTTAAGGAATGTCCAAAGCGTCTGGGACTCTATGGTGTCATGCCAGATGCCGACTGGGTAAAGCGCATGGTTGATGCAGAAATCCCTACTGTGCAATTACGCTTTAAGTCTGAAGATCGATACAAAATTAGAAGGCAAATTAAAGAGTCTGTGAAAGCGGTTGAGAGTAGCAAGACCCTGCTCTTTATTAATGACTACTGGGAAGAAGCAATTGACGCAGAAGCTTATGGGGTTCATCTGGGTCAAGAAGATTTAGAAACTGCTGATCTGGAGAAAATTCGGGGGGCAGGATTAAGACTCGGCTTAAGCACTCATGGCTATTCAGAGCTTGTGATTGCGGATCGTTTTTGCCCTAGCTATATTGCAATGGGTGCTATCTTTCCAACCAATCTCAAGAAAATGCCCACTGCCCCACAAGGACTTGGTAGGCTTTATCAATACGCTAAATTAATGAGTCACTATCCATTAGTAGCGATTGGCGGAATCGACCAAGACAGTATTCATGCGGTATCTAAGAGTGGCGTAGGCTCGGTTGCGGTAGTAAGAGCCATTACCCAAGCTAAGGACCCTAAGGCTGCGGTGAAGCACTTACAGGAATTAATGCAAGCTTGAGCTTCGCTTAAAGTAATTAGTTTTTCTCTTTCTCGTCTAACAAAGCCGTTGGGTAGAAATCATGCATATGCCACAGGGGCCCTGGGCCCTCTCCAATACTGAGAAAGCGCCCAGCTTCTAGTCCAGCTTCTACATAGGCAATTGCTTTAGCAACCGAGTGAGGTAAATCATGACCATCCGCTAGGTAAGTTGCAATCGCAGAAGCAAGCGAACAGCCTGTACCGTGGGTATTGGCAGTATTAACACGATAATGTTTGAACTCTTTCGATTGAACGACCTCAAGACTATCTTCAATCGTTCGCCACATTAAGTAATCAGTAAGTTGAGTATGTGTTGCGTCAAGATGACCACCTTTAATTAAAACTGCTTGTGGGCCCATATCCAGTAATTCTTGCGCTGCCAATTTGAAATCATCTGGGGCAGCAATATCTCGGCCCAATAACAAAGATGCCTCATCTAGGTTAGGTGTAATGAGCGTTGCTATTGGAAATAAATCAGCGATCATCGCTTGAGCAGTATCGTCACCACCCAAACTGGCGCCAGAAGTAGCGCGTAATACAGGATCTAAAACTATTCGCTTGATGCCATATTTGCGCAATGTTTTGGCAACTGTGCGAACGATTTCTGGACTGGCCAACATGCCGATCTTGACGATATCAGCACCTATATCCAATAAAACTGCATCGATTTGAGCCTCGACAACATCGAGATCAATATCCTGAATGCGTGTGACTCCGAGGGTATTTTGAGCAGTAATTGCCGTGATCACAGACATCCCATACCCACCAAGAGCGGTGATGACCTTAATGTCAGCCTGAACCCCTGCCCCGCCACCACTGTCTGAGCCAGCAATGGTGAGTACTTTGGGGATCTGTACGGATGTCGGAAGTAGTGAACGCATCTTGCTATAATATCGGCTTATTCCTCGATAGCTCAGTCGGTAGAGCGCCGGACTGTTAATCCGTAGGTCCCTGGTTCGAGCCCAGGTCGAGGAGCCAAATATGTGAAGGGTCCAGAGAAATCTGGGCCCTTTTTCATTTATAGTCCCTCAATTTGCTCTGTTATGCTTAAATTAAGACATTAGAAATCATCATCAGAATGATTCCAATAAATAGGAGATAGCAATGATTTACAGCAGTCTTTTTAGTGTGTTTGGGCGAACAGTACAACTATTCTCTGTACTTGCTGTATTGCTGGGGGGCACTCAAACCTCTTTCGCACAATCTGATTACCCAAATAAGCCAATCCGGTTTGTAGTGCCTTTTCCTGCAGGTGGCGCTACCGACAATATTGCTAGACCTTTACAAAATGAACTTCTCAATACCGTGAAGTGGAACGTGGTTATTGATAACAAACCGGGTGCTGGCGGCAATATCGGCGCTGAGGTTGTTGCCAAATCATCGCCCGATGGTTACACCTGGTTAATGGCATCTGTTGGCACGCACGGCATTAACTTACCGCTCTACACTCAAGGTGGTGGAAAGATGCCGTTTGATCCGATCAAGGATTTCACGCCCATTACTTTGGTTGCTGAATTACCAAACGTCTTGGTTCTGAATCCAGAATTTGCTTCTAAAAATAATATCAACAGCGTGAATGATTTGATTGCTTATGCCAGAGCCAACCCAGGTAAAGTCAATATGGCATCCAGTGGTAATGGCACTTCAATCCATATGGCCGGTGAGCTCTTTAAGTCAATGACTAAAACCTATATGGTTCACTTGCCATATAAAGGCAGCCCTCCTGCAGTGACTGATTTGATGGCTGGTAACGTAGACATCATGTTTGACAATCTGCCCTCTTCAATTAATTACATTCGTGCTGGACGTCTAAAAGCATTGGCAGTAACAAGTGCTAAACGCTCACCTGCCTTTCCAGATTTACCCACCATTGCTGAAGCTGCCAATTTGCCAGGCTATGAAGCAACCTCATGGTTTGGCGTTGTTGGTCCTGCAAATATGCCTGCCGATATTCTGATGAAAGATAGCACTACATTGATGGCTGCAATTAATAGCCCATCAGTCAGAGAAAAGTATCTAGCAATGGGTGCGCAACCCGTTGGCAATACACCAGCACAGTTCGCAACCTTCATTAAAAATGAAATTGCGAAATGGACTAAGGTTGTAAAAGACTCTGGGGCAAAAGTAGATTAACCCTCTAATTTGCCAAACAAAAAGAGGAGCCCAGCTCCTCTTTTTTATTGCCCTTTTGCTTTACTGTTTAGCTTATGTTCTATTTGCCCAACTGGGAAAGCAGCTTACTTGGTGATATAACCTCTTGATCGAGCACAATTTCAATTAATGCTCCCTTTTTGCTTGCAAGTGCCTTAGCAAAGATAGGCGCAAACTCTTCTGTCTTGGTAATCCGATAGCCGGGCATCCCAAAGCTATCTGCAAACTTTACAAAGTCAGGGTTCGTTAAACCAGTCGCAATCACGCGGGACTTAAATTCTCTCTCTTGATGCATACGGATTGTTCCGAGCATACTGTTGTTAACAATAAAGACAATCGGGAAGGCATCATAGCGCGCTGCAGTTGCTAGCTCCTGACAGTTCATCATAAAATCGCCATCGCCGCAAACTGCAATAGCCACTTTTTCAGGGCTAACAATCTTTGCAGCAATAGCTGCAGGCAAACCGTAACCCATAGAGCCATTGGCTGGAGCCAATTGAGTTTTATAGGGGCCATAAGGATAAAAACGGTGCAACCAAGTTGCAAAGTTACCTGCTCCATTTGTGAGAATGGAATCACGAGGGATAGATTTTGGTAATGAGCTCATAATCTGGGCCAATTGCATGTCGCCCGGAACGGTCATCGGGCTTGCAAATGCCAAATACTCTGCATGAGCTGCCTTCATTGCCTCCGAATCATGACCCTTAGCCATCCTCACTGACTTCAATGCCGCACAGAAATTTTCTGGACTGCAATTGAGCGCAAAATCTGGACGATAAACGCGGCCCAACTCTTCGGGACCAGAAAGTACATGAATTAAGGTCGCTCTCGTCTGTGGAACAGACAAGATGCTGTAGCCAGCCGTGGTCATTTCTCCTAGGCGCTCACCAATCACAAGAACAACGTCCGCTTCTTGAATACGTTTTACTAGGGCTGGATTGGCACCGATTCCTAAATCACCCGCAAATGCTGGATCAAGGTTATCCATGATGTCTTGAGAGCGAAAACTCGTGGCAATAGGTACACCTTCGCTATTTGCCCATGCTCTTAAATCTTCACAAGCTGATTGATTCCAGTTACCGCCACCGGCAATCACTATCGGTTTTTTTGCTGTTACAAAAGCTTGCATTGCTTGAGCAAAAGCATTCGTATCTAAACCCGGTTGCACAATATGTGCAGGCTTGACTGGGTTTTCTTGTCCAGACATATACAGAACGTCTTCGGGCAACGCCAAAACTACGGGACCTTTACGGCCTGCCTGTGCCACATGAAATGCATGGGAAACAAATTCATCAATGCGGTCTACACGATCAATGCTCCCTACCCACTTTGCGCATTCGGAATACATGCGGCGATAGTCAATTTCTTGAAACGCTTCGCGCTCCACCATATCAGTGCCAACTTGACCTACCAATAACACCATTGGAGTTGAATCTTGATAAGCGGTGTGCATACCAATCATCGCATTGGATGCGCCCGGTCCACGGGTAACCATCACTACACCTGACTGACCTGTTAATTTAGCGTAGGCCTCTGCCATATACGCAGCACCACCTTCTTGCCGACAGGTAATAAAACGAAAGTTGGAGTGATCCACCAAACCATTTAATAGAGGCAAGAAACTTTCGCCAGGAACGCCAAAGGCAGTATCTACTCCCTGCCTGACAAGTGCGTTTGCCAGAATTTGGCCACCGTTAAGCATCATGCTTGGCGTCTCCATCGTTTTCTTATGCCTTTTTATTTATGGTGTTCTTTGATAGTGCTTGCTAGAAAGTTATCACACTTTAATCACTCGGGGGCAATCCTAGGGCCTGTTTAGGCAACCTGCGAGCACTATTAACTGACATATACTGATGGGACTAACAAGAACTAAACCAATCCAATTGGTAATGAATCGGAGATACAGACATGCGCTTATTTGGTTTTAAGGGCTCCAATGGTTATGAGAGTGTTGGAGCACTTTCAAAAGGTAATGCAGACAGCTATATCGATTTATGTGCTACTGACCCCCTTCTCCCCAAAAACTTACAAGACATGATTCATTCAAAAGAAATCATGGATCGCGCAGCGGCAGCGCTAGCTAATGTCAATGCAGTAGGTGGAAAGCTCAGCGCCATAACTTTTAAAGTACCTATCGAAAGACCAGGGAAAATTGTCTGTATGGGCCTGAACTATGCCGACCATGCAAAAGAAGGTGGTAACGCACGGCCCGAGTACCCGAGTTTTTTCATGCGCGGCCCTAGCTCAATGACCGCACATCTTTCTCCTATCCTGCGCCCCAAAGTTTCAGACAAACTGGATTACGAGGCGGAGTTAGCTTTTGTTGTTGGTAAAAAAGTGCGGCACCTCACTTTAGACAATGCATTAGATTGCATTGCTGGTTACAGTATTTTTAATGACGGTAGTATTCGCGACTACCAGCGCAAGACAACTCAGTGGACGATTGGTAAAAATTTTGATCAGACCGGCGCATTTGGTCCTTGGCTAGTGACGCCTGATGAGCTTCCAAGCGCTTGCCATGGACTTAATATTCAATCGCGTTTAAATGGTCAAATCATGCAAAACGCTAACACCAAAGATTTTCTCTGGGGTGTTGCAGAAACCATTGTGTTGATTTCTGAATGCATGACTTTAGAACCAGGCGATGTAGTGATCACGGGAACCCCTGCAGGTGTTGGCTACGCTAGAACACCCCCTGTCTTTATGAAACCTGGTGATATCTGCGAAATTGAGATTGAATCCATTGGCATTCTGCGTAACAGCATCGCTGACGAATAGATAATTTGCCTTGTCCCCCTTAAATTGGGTATTTTGGACCTAGTTTAGGGTGATTGATCTGTAAGCAAATCGGCTAAGCAGGCATTAAAATAGCCTCATGATGAAAACGCCAGAACTCCTAGCCCCTGCGGGCAGTCTTCAAATGCTCGAAACCGCTTTTGATTTTGGAGCGGATGCCATTTATGCCGGACAACCTCGCTACTCCTTGCGAGTTCGTAATAATGATTTCGGCAAAATAGAAGTTCTCAAACAAGGTATCGATACCGCACATGATTTAGGCAAGAAGTTTTATCTTGTTTCTAACTTATTACCGCACGGCGGCAAGACGCGTACTTACATTCGAGATATGTCACCCGTTGTAGCACTGAAACCCGATGCACTAATCATGTCTGACCCAGGCCTAATCATGATGGCGCGAGAAGCATGGCCAGATATGCCAATTCATTTGTCAGTTCAAGCCAATACAGTTAACGGGGCTTCTGCTAAATTTTGGCGCTCCGTAGGTATCAGTCGCGTCATTTTGTCTCGTGAACTGTCTTTTGATGAGATTGAAGAGGTTCGCCAAGATTGTCCAGAGATGGAACTTGAAGTATTTGTCCATGGTGCGCTGTGTATCGCCTATTCAGGTCGCTGCCTACTGTCGGGTTACATGTCTCATCGCGATTCAAATCAAGGGGCTTGCACGAACGCCTGCCGCTGGGATTACAAAGTAAAACCTGGTCAGCAAAACCAAAGTGGTGATGTGGTTCTACTCCAGGAAGCCAGAAGGCCGGATGAATTAATGCCGATGGAAGAAGATGAGCATGGTACCTACATCATGAACTCAAAAGATTTGCGTGCCGTTGAGCATATTGAAAGACTAAGCAAAATGGGTGTGGATTCTTTCAAGATTGAGGGCCGCACTAAATCCCCTTATTACGTTTCACGTACCGTCCAAGCTTATCGCTCAGCTATTGATGATGCTGTTGCTGGCCGACCCTTTGATACAAGCCTGCTCGGCAATCTTGAGGGTTTAGCAAACCGTGGTTATACCGACGGATTTTATGAACGCCATCATGACAAGGACTATCAACTCTACATGCGAGGTTACTCACTCTCAGGCAGAAGCCTGTATGTAGGTGAAACCTTGGATGTTGATCAAGCTAGCGGTCGTGTAAAAGTGGATGTCAAGAACCGTTTCTCCGTTGGCGATAAGCTCGAAGTAATTGAACCTCACGGCAATCAGGATGTCGTACTGGATGCAATGTGGAATATGGCTGGTGAGCCTATCACTGTTGCCCCTGGATCAGGACATTTTGTTTGGATCAAGATATCGCTCAAAGGCAAAAAAGCCTACATCGCTCGCTATACACATGAGCCTGCACCCGTTGAAACTTCTTCCGCTTGCTCCAGCGGCGAATCTTGTTGCAACGCTTAAATATTTAATTCTTATATGACCAATACCTCGACTACGTCTCCAATAAAACATAGCTTTAAGGAAGGATTAATAGAGGAGGCCAAAAAGGCATTTGCCCTAACGGTTTATTTTGGAACCTGGTTTTGCTCCTTAACTTTTCTGGCTTTGACCTCTCTTGATGAGCGACCTATTCCATTGGCTCCATTTGGGATGTCCTTAATTAAAGCAGCATTATGTGCAAAATTTATGCTGATCGCTCAAGCGGTATTTCCAATTAAGGTCGACAAGAACAATGGGATTATCAAATCTCTTTTTATTGAATCAATGCTGTACTTAATTATTGTTCTCATGCTGAACTATCTAGAGGCTGGTATCGATGGGCTTATTCATGGAAAAGAGTTTTTAATCTCCATGACTGCATTTGGCCAAAATAATCCGCTGCGTGTTTTTGCAATGGCAATGGTTTATTGGTTAATTGTTTGGCCCTACTTAGTGTTCATTGGTATGAAACTCAAGCTTGGGTCAAACGCTACTGTAGCCATTCTATTTGGCTCCAAATCCTAACTTGATCCTGTATTACAAACTAACCAGCAAGACCAAACTCCCTGCCGGTCGCTTTCTAAGCCTGCTATTTGGGGCTTTGCTAGCATTCGCCTCCATCAGTTCATATGCTCAAGAGATCGAGGCACGCGCCTATTCCAATGCACCGATTGGCATGAGCTTTGTCACTGGTGGAATTGCACAAGCTAAGAGTGGTTCTTACACTCTGAATACTCAAGCACTTAGCCTCACACATGTGATTGATGTTGCAGGTCAATCTGGCAGACTCACCTTGGTTGTGCCTTATTCAGAGCTCACAGGTACTGGTCGGGTTGGCGGACAAACCATTAACGCCTCTGCCGAAGGTTTATCCGATCCGATGATCAAAGCTTCTGTCAATCTCTATGGCGCTCCCGCTCTAACAAATAGTGAGTTCCAGAACTACCAACAAGACCTCATTATTGGGGCGAGCATTGCTGCGACCATCCCATGGGGCGAGTACAACAACAATCAAATGATTAATGTTGGCGCCAATCGCTCTTTGATTCAGCCAGCCATGGGATTTTCTCAAGCCGTCGGCCCATGGAGACTAGAACTTGCTGGCATGGCAACGATTTACACCAGTAATACCAGTTATTTGGGTAGTAATACCCTTTCACAGAATCCAATCTACTCTGGCGAAACCCATGTAATTTATTACTTCCCCAATACCGCATGGATTTCAGCTGATGCAACATACTATACGGGCGGGCAAACCTATATCAACGGTAATCCAGTCAATGGCGTTCAAGAAAACTGGCGCTTTGGTAGCACCCTTTCCTATCCAATTAATAAACAGAACTCCATTCGCCTCAGTGGTAGCAAAGGGGTCTATTCGCGCACGGATACAAGCTATAACGCAGTTGGGATATCTTGGCAGTATCGCTGGGGTGGCACACCCTAGGTGAGGCATGGCTAGGATGGCTACAATAATCAAAACAGCCTTTTAATCATCATTATTCGAGACAACAATGAGCTCTAAGCCTAAAGATAATAAAACCCCACCTGAGACCGGTTTACGAAAAGGTTTAACAAGTTATGGTGATAAAGGCTTCTCGCTCTTTTTGCGCAAGGCATTTATCAAAGGTGCCGGCTACACAAATAGTGCTTTGGATAGACCAGTGATTGGCATTATCAATACTGGTAGCGCCTATAACCCTTGTCACGGAAATATGCCCCAACTATTAGAGGCTGTTAAACGTGGTGTGATGTTGGCTGGCGGCCTTTCCATGGAGTTCCCCACAATTTCCATTCATGAGAGTTTTGCCGCCCCAACCAGTATGTATTTGCGCAATCTCATGTCTATGGATACTGAAGAGATGCTACGTGCACAACCAATGGATGCCGTAGTGATGATTGGCGGTTGCGATAAGACTGTTCCCGCTCAAATGATGGGCGCAGCATCTGCTGGTCTGCCAGCGATTCAATTGATTACAGGGTCCATGCTGACTGGCTCTCATCGCAGCGAACGGGTTGGTGCGTGCACAGACTGTCGTCGCTACTGGGGCAAGTTCCGTGCCGGCGAGATTGATGAAACAGAAAAAGATGAAGTGAATGACCAGTTGGTTGCTAGCGTAGGTACCTGCTCAGTCATGGGTACTGCTAGCACGATGGCTTGCATCTCTGAAGCGCTGGGAATGACTGTGCCGGGTGGAGCAACACCGCCTGCAGTCACAGCAGATCGTATCCGGGTTGCTGAAGAAACGGGTGCATGCGCAGTGCAGATGGCAAAAGAGGGGTTAACCATCGACAAAATACTCACTGCCGATGCATTCGAGAATGCCATGCGTGTCTTACTTGCAATTGGCGGATCAACCAACGGTATTGTTCACCTAGCTGCCATTGCTGGACGCATGGGTCTAGAGATAGATTTAGATGCGCTCGACAAAATGGGTAATGAGACTCCGGTCTTGGTCGACTTAAAGCCTTCAGGCGATCATTACATGGAAAACTTTCATGATGCTGGTGGTATGACGACACTTTTAAGAGAGCTCAAGCCACTTTTAAAGCTAAACACTATGACGGTTACCGGTAGAACACTTGGCGAAGAGATTGATGCAGGACCTCCAAGCTTTAAACAAGATGTCGTTCGTAAAATTGATAATCCAATTTATCCACGCGGCAGTATTGCAGTACTTCATGGCAATCTTGCTCCTGGCGGCGCCATCATCAAGCAGTCCGCTGCTAATGAAAAACTAATGGAGCACGAGGGTCGTGCTGTTGTCTTTGAAAACTCAGAAGACTTAGCAAACCGAATTGATAGTCCAGACTTAGATGTCTCGGCAGATGACATCATCGTCCTTAAAAATATTGGACCTAAAGGTGCACCAGGAATGCCAGAGGCTGGATATATTCCAATACCGATGAAGCTAGCGCGTGCTGGCGTAAAGGATATCGTACGTATCTCTGATGGTCGAATGAGTGGCACTGCTTTTGGAACCATTGTGTTGCACGTGACCCCTGAATCCGCTATCGGTGGCCCTTTGGCTTATGTGCGCAACGGCGATCGCATTCGACTCAGCGTTCAAAACCGCGAGATCAGCCTGCTAATATCGGATGAAGAGTTAGCAAAGCGTGCAAATGAGAATCCCATTACCCCGCCTACAGCCGAACGAGGTTATAAAAAGCTTTTCCTCGATACGGTTACCCAAGCAGATAAGGGCGTGGACTTTGACTTCTTGAGGGCCGCTAAGATGGTGGGCAAGACACCTAGCAAGTAATCATGTATCTAGTATTAGACAGCAGAGAACTCAAATATTTCGGAGTTCACGGCGCAGGATCTTACCAACATTGGACTTAGGAAGCTCGTGAATAAAGACGACTTTTCTAGGTCGCTTATAACTAGTGAGATGCTCTTTGCAGTATTGCAAAATGTCGGACTCAGTGATGTGGTGATTTGATTTGACAACATAAGCCTTCACTATCTCACCCAACTTGCGGTGTGGAACGCCAATGACTGCGCACTCTTTAATTCCCTGCATTTGAGATAAAACATCCTCCACATCATTTGGGAATACCTTAAAGCCAGCCACCACAATCATGTCTTTTTTACGATCTACGATTTGGATATGTCCTTCTGGAGTAATGAGACCTATATCTCCAGATTTGAAGTACCCGTCTTTAGTCATGCAGTGCGAAGTTTCTTCAGGTTTATTCCAGTAGCCTGCCATGACTTGGGGGCCCTTAATACAAATCTCACCAGGAGTGCCTTGTAAAAGCTCTACTTCATCATCATCCAAAATCACGACATCAGTGCTCGGCATGGGCATGCCGATATGCCCTGTGAAATGGCGCTCTAGAGGGCTGTTGACGCAAACCACCGGTGAAGTTTCAGAGAGGCCATAGCCTTGAGCTATCGGGCAGCCAGTCAGTGCCTGCCAATGATCGGCAGTTTTCTTATGCACTGCCATGCCACCACCAATCGTGACTAATAAATTGGGAAGCTTGACCCGTTTAAATTCAGGACGGTGTATCAATGCATGAAAGAGTGTATTGACACCTGGGAAGATATTAATCTGAGGATGCTTCATTAATGACTTAATGAAGCCATCGATATCTCGTGGGTTTGCAACCAATACCAATAAACCGCCCTTAGCAATTCCCAAAAGTGCGCATGCTGTTAAGGCAAAGATATGCGTCATGGGTAAGGCGCATAAGAAATTCAGCTGCTGATCAGGTTTGTGTTTTAAACCTGGGTTTAACCAGGCTTCAATCTGAATTACATTTGAGAGAATATTGCGATGGAGCAAAACTGCCCCTTTGGATGTACCAGTTGTGCCGCCGGTGTATTGCAAAAAGGCAATATCATCTAACCCAATTACTGGCTTATGAAAAACATGTTGACTCCCTATCTCAAGCGTCTCTTTAAATTGAATATGCTGCAGATCCCAAGCAGGAATCATCTTTTTAATATTACGCGCCACCCAATTAACAATGGAGCCCTTAATACCCAATAACTCACCAGGACTACTAATAATGACCTGCTTTAGTGGAGTTTGTTCTGCAATCTGCTGATAGGTATTGGCAAAGTTTTCCATCATGATCAAGACACTGGAACCACTGTCGTGTAGTTGAGCTTCGAGCTCACGTGGGGTATAGAGCGGATTGATATTGACAACCACATAGCCTGCTCGCAAGGTACCCAACATCGCGATGATGTATTCAATGACGTTTGGGTACATTAGCGCTACACGAGCACCCTTTTCTAAACCCAAAGTGTGTAAATAAGAAGCGAAGTCTCTTGAAAGTCGATCGATCTGCCTGTAGGTGAAAAACTTGCTCATCGACTCTACTGCTTTGCGATTACCGAAGCGCTCAAAACATTCCTCTAAAAATTCAGTGAGAGAGGCATAAGAAGGCTCTCCAATCTCAGAGGGGACCCCATCAGGATAATTCTTTAGCCAAGGTTTTGAGTTACTCATACTCTTTATGATTCAGCACTAGCTCAATAACTGCTTGAGTCGATCGATAAATAAATCTTGGCCTTGATTGACTTTATCCTGCCAATCATTTGCCGAGTTTTCGTTAGCATCATCGGTAATATATTTGAGTGCTTGCCAGGGAATATCATGCTGGTGGGCTGTGGCGGCAATAGCAAATAACTCCATATCCACCACATCAACCCCTTGAGACTGAAGCCAAGGATCATGTGAGGTAACAAAGCTATCGCCGGTACCACAAACGTATTTCCCAAAAGAGAGATATTGAGAAGGCTTATTACAAAAAGGCGTTTGCCCACGAGGAGCCAAAGGCTCGGTATTCATATCACGCTGAATGACCTTCGCAATATCTAATAAGCCATGGAGTTGAGAATTGACTTTGCCAGCGGTACCAAAATTAATAATGTGCTGCGGAGCATATTGATGAATCGCTTTGATACTCGCAATCGTGGCGTTGATCTTGCCAATGCCGGAATAGACTATATCCACGCCCAATGGAAGTGCCGAGCGCTTGAGCTCGCTCTCTAATGCGGTAATAATGAGGTAATTCGTTTTCATGTCTGCCATATATGAATTTGTTAGATTATCTACCCGGTGTGCCCGACTTTCCGAAACCCGGAATTCTATTTAGAGACATCTCCCCTTTACTGGCGAATCCTGCTGCTTTTAAAGAGGCCATTACAAAACTTCATGATTTAGCCCAATCATTTGACTATACCCACATTCTAGGAGTTGAATCTCGTGGCTTTATCTTTGGCTCCGCCCTTGCTCTACATGCTAACAAAGGCTTAATCATTGCCAGAAAACCCAATAAGCTTCCCCTAGCATCCCATCGAGAATTCTACGGATTGGAGTATGGCAAAGACTCCTTGGAGATTCAGCAGTCAACAATCCCAAAAGAGGCTCGGGTGTTATTAATGGACGATGTATTGGCAACGGGTGGAACGCTGATTGCTGCTGATAAGCTACTCCGAAATGCTGGATTTACTGTATGCGGCGCCATTACGCTTCTTGAGATTGGTGCACTCAATGGCAGCACCATTCTCAAAGAAAATGGGATATCCAATAAAACAGTACTAGTGAGTTAGTAAGCTGTCATTATCTAGACTAACTTCTTGGCGCCTTTTAGTAACTTCATAGCGCCCCAACCTACTGCCAATACTTTGCTTGCTAATTTCGGCTTGTAATGCGCTAAAGCTGCAAAGGCACTAGTCCATAGCAGCGGATTGTCCCTTAAAAAATGGAAGGCATCAATACCTTTGTCAGCCCAGGAGAGCGGTTTTTCCCAGGGCTCAAAGTGCTCAGAAAAGACTCTGCGCTCACGTGCGGATTTCTCTTGAAGCTCTTGACGGCGAGCCTGTAAGGCCTTTAATGATTCACTCATAAGGCTTAACGCGATAACTCTTTCGCATCTTTTGCTAGCTCAGCGATAGAAGCTTCAAATAATTTTGGCATCGTTCGCAAAGATTGCTTAATCATAATCGTCAATACCAAACCAATCGAGATGAAGCCTGCAGTGAGCAAGCTCAAGGCCAACAAGCGATCAGATTCCCAACTGTAAATTACGATTAATAAAGCAAGCATCACAAGACCAAAAAATAAGAAGAACAATGCACTCACAATCATGACTAATAGGCTGATAAATTTGCTTCGAGCAATTTGAACATCAACTGATAAAAGTTCTAAGCGCGTTTGAGCAATTGATGCGCCAGTAGCTGCAAGATTTTTAATCGAGGATAGTAAATTTTCTTGGGACATATGAAATTAGCGACGACGAATAAAAAGACCAATCAATAAGCCTAAACCTGCAGCAACACCAACGGCCTCCCAAGGATTGCGGTGTACAAAATCATCTGCACCCTCAGCAACCACTTTAGCCTTTTCCGTCAAGGTGCCCTCTAGGTTAGAGAGACTCTCTTTGGCGCCAGTCATTGTTTCCAGTGCTTTAATGCGGATAGCGTTAATGGTTTCACTGGGATGATCCTCTGTGGCCTTAATCAAGGCTTCGGCATCGGCCATTAGCGATTTAAATTCACCAATTAGCTGGTCAGCACTTGATGATAGTGCGTCTTGCGTTAAGACGTGTTCTGATTTTTTTGTGGTCATGACTGATTTCCTAAGGACACTTCTATTCTAAGCACTTCTGCGGTCTGAACCCAACAATAAAACGGTCATTCCGGCATTACCAGCCTTGAAGTGCTTCAGATACTGTTTTAAGCCTGGTCGTTGCTTTAGTAATGCCTGACATGCCCCGCTACCATACGGAACCTGCTCTCCGAAAAAATACTCCTCTACGCGATCTGCATAATGATTGTTTTCCAGCGCATCATGAATAGCCCATTTGATGCGTCCACCCTCACCTGAGGATCCATAGCCATGTATCAAGATAATTGCCTTGATGCCAAGCTCACTAGCCATCCGCAGATATTCGGTGAGCTGTTCTAGCGCCTCCTCAACCGTGGGTAGACCCCGTTTGATATTGATCTCTATGGTATCAACAAATGCTTCTGGAAGCGCTTCACTTGCACAATGCTGGCAAGGCCCCATCAAGCCCCTAGGGTTTCCGCACTCTGCGCACTCAAAAGCCTGGGGCATTCAAAATACCTACTATAAATAAACAATAATAAAATGGTGATAGCAATGCATTCATCCATTATGAAGGCTTTAGTATGCGCCCTCGCCTTAAGTTCGCTCAATGCCCTAGCCCATAAGTCCAATGATAATAATCGTCTACCAATGGGCCATTTATCGAGGGCTGGTGCAATCCCAGAAGAGAGTGAACTTCAAAAGAAAGCTATTAAAGCGTTTTTATCTAAGCTCAAAAATTAATCGGCCTATTATTAAAGGGTAGCTACCCACACCCCGCATTCAAGCGGGGTTTTTATTTGCTGCCCTATCAATTAGTTAAGAGCAGTATTTCACTTCTAGAGCACCTGCATCAGTGGACTTATCATCCACCATCAGGTTGAGCTTCTTATGCGCTACATCTCTATTCTCTTGAGTCTTAAGGTGACGATCAATCAAATTTGCGACATCCTTACGAATCGAAGTGTTGCCATATTGCAATCCCTTTAAGGTAGATACTGCTTCAGCAGAAATCTTGCACTGCTGCGATACCAAGGCAGATGAGTCTGATGATGTATTCGCGTACGCAAATGCTGCGACGGAAATAGTTACAGCAGCTAATAGAGTCTTTTTCATCTTAGTTCCTTATTTTGTGACCACACGTTGGGCAACAGCCCATATCTTTTGCCTTCGTTTTTCTGAGAGCGGCATAAACGCTGGATTCTGAAATCTCCATCTTTCTAGCAGCCTGAGCTGCGCTCAGGCCCTTGCCTATCCACTCCAAGGCTTGATGTGTTTTCGGTATCTGTCTTTTCATTTCCCCTCCCAGAAACTTCACTATATCACAACTTCAGTAATTGTGAAGTTGTGAAGTATAGTATTTTTACTATGACAAACCCTAGGTTTGGGCAGCAATTCATCGATACGTGAAAATACGAGGGAAATACCCACTTGGGGCGGACGATAGTATGATTTGGTGATCTAAGGAGCCAAATATGTACCGTTTTGCATTATTACTAGCTGTCAGTCTTGGGCTTGTCGCCTGCGCAAACAATGATAAAAAGATCAGCTCATGGGAAGTAAACGATGTTTACCAATCAACGATCGCCACCCCCAATAGCTCTGGTGGCAAATCTTATATTGGTCCATCAATCAATACGACGGATGAATCCAATACTTACGAGATGTTTAATCTTCGTAGCGAACAATCTGCTAATGGTGCGAAAACCTATGAACTCCAGATACACCTAACCTATTACACGCAAATGCGTAACTACGATTCCGCAAGCCTACTCAATGGTCCAGTGACTTCTTTTAAAGTGATTTCGAGAGAAGCCGGTCTATGCGAATCAAGAGGCTGCATGTTTAAAGAGCTTTTATCCGTGAAGTTAAGCGATGAGTTTCTGAAGCAGAATATGAAAGAAGGTTTTCAGTTAACCGTCTCTTCCAAAGCTGGTGTTAGCACTGTTGTCTATATACCGCCTCAGTACATTAAGGGCTACCTCAAAGCGGTTGATGGGACAGCGTATTAAGCCCCATAGACCAATATTTATAGGGTTCAAGCTAATTCGATGAAAACAAAAAACCGCCCGAAGGCGGTTTTTTCATTAACGCATTAAAACTAGTTAAGCAGCTTTACGGCTTTTAGCAGCTGGTTTAGCTACAGCGTATTGGCCTTGAATGTTAGCCAATGCAGCGTCAACGCTTTTCTCAAAGTTTGCAAATGCATCAGTTGCAGTTGCGCGTACTTGGTCAAATTGTTGGAGTGAAGTTTCGAATGCAGTTTTGAATGCAGAAACAAATGCCTCAGTACCAGCAGGAGCTGTTTTAGTAGCTTCCTTAACAAACTTAACTAAGTCATCACGTGCGTCATCAATAGAAGCGTCAACAACTTGAGCAACTTCTTTGTTACCGTTACGTACAACTTTGCTAACTTTAGCTTGGTAAGCAGCAGCATACTTAGCAGCTTCTTGAGCAGCTTCAGGCTGTGCTAATTTAGACAATTGCTGTGGATCCTTGATGGTCAACAACTGTGAGCTAGCATCTTGTGCAGCAGCCAATGCATCTTTAGCAGCAGCTTGGTTGATTTCTGCCAATTCTTGAGCACTTTCAACAGCAACTTGTGCCAAATGTTTAGCATTCTCAACAGCTTTAGCTTGAGCTTGAGCGATTTGATCGTTTAATTGATTCTGGAACATGATTAATCCTTTATTTAGTAAATGGTTACATTATTTGTTGCAATGCACCATTGTAAGAAATATTTTGCTGTATTGCAACAATTATTTATTGCATAGCAACATAAACCATATAATTTATGTGGTTTTTTTGTCATTTAAGGGTATTGTAGGCAACAAAAAACCCAGCAACTCATTGAATTTACTGGGTTTATTTGAAAGTACTGGCGGAGACGAGAGGATTCGAACCTCCGATCAGAGTTTTAGCCCCGATGCTCCCTTAGCAGGGGAGTGCCTTCGACCAGCTCGGCCACGTCTCCGTACTTTTTACTGCCTTTTTACTGCAAATACGCCTCACAGTTTAACGGATAACCGTTTCTGAAGGGGTTTAATGCCTTTTGCCTTAATTACTTTTGATCGAGCTCAAATGCCTTATGCAAGGCACGTACAGCCAATTCCATGTATTTCTCATCAATCACTACTGAAATTTTGATTTCACTGGTAGAGATCATGAGGATATTGATGCCCTCTTCTGACAATGTGCGGAACATTTTGCTGGCGATACCAACATGCGAACGCATACCAACACCAACCACTGAAACTTTCGATACCTTAGGGTCACCTGAGATTTCTTTTGCTTCAATGTGCGCCTGCACTGTGTTCTTCAAAATATCTAAAGCCTTTTGATAGTCAGCGCGTGGTACTGTGAAAGTGAAGTCAGTCTTACCTTCGACAGATTGATTTTGAATAATGATATCTACATCAATGTTGGCATCAGCAATCGGGCCGAGAATTTGATAGGCAATACCTGGACGATCAGGAACTCCTAGAACGGTAATTTTTGCTTCATCACGCGCAAAGGCGATGCCGGAAATAACTGCGGCTTCCATAGTGGTGTCCTCTTCAAATGTAATCAAGGTGCCCGACTTCATCTCTTGGTCTAAGGGCATCAATGGATCTGTCAACGATGACAGAACACGGGTTTTAACTTTGTACTTACCTGCAAACTCAACCGAGCGAATCTGCAATACCTTAGAGCCTAGGCTGGCCATCTCTAGCATCTCTTCAAAGGTAATCTTGTCTAAGCGACGGGCATCTTCACATACACGTGGATCAGTTGTGTATACGCCATCAACGTCGGTGTAAATCAAACACTCATCCGCTTTTAATGCAGCAGCCATCGCTACAGCAGAAGTATCTGAACCGCCGCGACCAAGAGTCGTGATATTGCCGTTTGGATCCACACCCTGAAATCCAGTAACCACTACCGCGCGACCGGCATTCAGATCATTCAGAATCTTTTTGTCATCGATACTCTTAATGCGCGCTTTAGTGAATGCAGAATCGGTATGTACAGTTACCTGCCAACCGGCGTAGCTCACTGCATCTATGCCTTCACGCATCAATGCTAAGGCAAGCAAACCAGAGCTGACCTGCTCGCCAGTAGAAGCGATCTGATCTAACTCCCGTGGATTTGCTTCGGGATTGATTTCTTTTGCCAAACCAAGCAAGCGATTAGTTTCGCCTGACATGGCTGAAGGCACTACGACCACCTGGTGGCCAGCACGCATCCATTTAGCAACGCGTTTAGCGACGTTCGCAATACGCTCTACTGAGCCCATTGAGGTGCCGCCATATTTATGAACGATAAGAGCCATAAAAACCGTCTATTTAACTATCCGTAAGCGGGATTAACTTACCCGAGTGTCTAAAAAGGGCTTATTTTACAGGGTTTTGTACCCACTAAGACGTCTCTTGCCACTCTGGCCATAGTCGCGGCCCAGATTGCACAAGATGGGGATAGCTCACACCAACACCTGCAACGGCAATGAGCTGATTGTCGATATAGAGCAAAGGCGCATTACGTTGCCAAGGCGGTATATCAGCCTCCTGAAAGAGGTTCTTTAGAGTTTTGCGGGGACTATTGGACTTGGTCTGCAACTTTTCCGAGCCAGTCCTGATTTTGGTAGCGATACGCCCTTCCGCTTGAAGCTCTTTTACCCAAGCAGCTGGAAGTCCTAGATGTTTACTCCTGGCAGCGATGGCTTTAAATACCCACTGTCCTGTTGGTTCAGAGGCTAGCTGTAATTGATTTCGCCACAATCGAATCACTTTGCCGTCATGAGTCCACTCCAGTTGCGCGTCAGCCTTCACATTGCTAAGATCGCGCCACCAAGCGTTGATTCTCTCTTGTGATGGCATAGCTAGCTCATTGAGCTTTAACCAAAAACGCAAGATGTTATTTGCGGCCGGTAGATCTGACTTTGCTAAGCTCAATAGCGGTTTTGTATTGAGACTTTCATTTGAAAAGATCTCTTTCCCATCTTGAAGTGCCAGGCGATCCAACAATAGCTGAGCATCACTAAGTAGGCTAGCACTACGCGCTAAATTGGTAATCGCTTCTGGCTGAATCTTTTCTAATTTTGGAATGATGTCCTTACGAATTGCATTGCGTCTATATTTGCGATCTTGATTACTGGGATCTTCAATCCATTTGAGCTTATGCTCTTTCGCGTAAGCCTCTAGCTCAGCCCTGCTTTGATCTAGCAGTGGCCGCCACAATGTGATTGGCCTCATACCTGATTGGATTGCTTTGCTGATAGGCATACCTGAAAGTCCTGCCACGCCGGCACCCCGCAGGAGTTGGAGGAGAACAGTTTCTGCTTGATCGTTCTGATGATGGGCTAGTAGTAGATCCTCGATGCCATATTCTTCGCAGAGATCAGTTAACGCTTCATAGCGAGCTGCCCTTGCCCTGGCCTCAATATTTCCCTCTGCATTATTGAGATGCAGTAAGCGAAAATCAAACTGCACTTTATATTTCTTGGCAAGCTGCTCGCAAAAGATCAGCCAATCATCAGCCTGTTTTTGAAGGCCATGATGAATATGAAAAACAAAAATCTCTGTGTTTTTATTTTTAGCTTGCGATTTGCAAACCGTATCCAGCAGTACAACCGAATCGAGGCCACCACTTAGGGCGACCGCAATTCGTTTTGTAGACTTAGGACTTGGCTGTGATTTCCTTGAACTTGCCATAACTCATTAGACGCTCATGGCGACGCTCAAGTAATGCATCTGTCTTCATGCCATCGAAGGTTTTGATCGATTCAGCAAGGGCTTTGCGCATATTACCCATCATCACATCGTAATCACGATGAGCGCCACCAGTAGGCTCAGCTACGATCTTGTCAATTAGGCCTAAGGCCTTTAAGCGTTGTGCAGTTAAGCCCAACTGCTCGGCAGCCTCAGAGGCCTTATCTGCAGTCTTCCAAAGAATAGAAGCACAACCCTCTGGGGAAATGACGGAGTAGGTAGAGTTTTGCAACATCAAGACGACATCACCCATCGCAATTGCGAGGGCACCACCAGAACCACCTTCGCCGATGATGGTTGCGATGATAGGCACTTCCAACTCAGCTTGCACGTATAGGTTACGGCCAATCGCTTCGGATTGATTACGCTCTTCTGCATCAATACCAGGAAATGCTCCTGGCGTATCGACAAAGGTAAACACTGGAATACCAAACTTTTCAGCAAGGCGCATGAGACGCATAGCTTTGCGATAACCCTCAGGACGACTCATCCCGAAATTACGCAATGCACGTTCTTTAGTGTCGCGACCCTTTTGATGGCCAATCACCATACAAGGCTGGTTATCAAAACGCGCTAAACCACCAATAATAGATTGATCATCTGCAAATGTACGATCACCATGAAGCTCATGGAAGTCAGTGAACAGAGCACCAACATAATCCAATGTATAAGGACGCTGAGGATGACGCGCAACTTGTGACACCTGCCAAGGTGTTAAGTTCGCATAAACGTCTTTTGTGAGCTGAAGGCTTTTCTCGGAAAGCGTTTTGATCTCATCGGAGATATCAACCGATGACTCATCTTGCACAAAGCGCAGCTCTTCAATCTTTGACTCTAATTCGGCGATTTGCTGCTCAAAATCCAGGAAAGTCGTTTTCATAGTCTGATTTTAATATTCAACTGGGATAGGGTCGATACTTCTCCACATATACCAAGTGGCAACTGTACGCCATGGGGCCCAGTTGGCTGCCACCTCCCTTGCCTCATGGCGGCTGACAGGCTCACCACTGAAGTAATTGAGGGAAATAGCCTTAATTAGACCAATATCATCTAGGGGGAGGATATTAGGGCGAACCATATTAAAGATGAGGAACATTTCCGCCGTCCAGCGACCAATACCGCGAATTGAGCTCAATTCTTTGATCACACTCTCATCATCCATGTCTTTCCATTGATTGGCATGTAAGCGGCCAGCATCAAAGTGCTCGGCCAAATCCCGAATGTATTCAACCTTGCGACCCGATAATCCTGCAGCCCTTAATTCTTCGAATGTGAGCGCCAAGATATTTTTAGGATTCACTTTTTTCTTACTCGCGATGAGCACACGATCCCATACCGCTTGGGCAGCTGCTACAGAAATTTGCTGCCCCACGATCGCCCTAGCCAAAGTCGTGAATGCATCGCCACGAGTAACTAAAAAACCAGATCCATATTTAGGGATGAGTTTTTTTAGAATGCGGTCATGCTTCATTAGCTCGCGACAAGCTTGCTCCCAATAATCAGGAGCAACTTCTTTGAGAATCAACTCTTCTTTAACCGGCGCCACTAAGCTCTTCGCCATTCGGTAATGCCACCAGGTTTGTCTTCCAATACAATTCCCTGCTCAAGCAATGTTTTGCGAATCAGATCTGCTTTAGCAAAATCTTTAGCTTTTTTAGCCGCAGCACGTGCCGCAATTTGTTCTTCAATTTGCTCAGGACTCCAGCCACCTTGATCCTTAGATCCCGATTGCAAGAAAGCGGTTGGATCTCTTTGCAGGAAATTAAGCGCCCCACCTAAGGACTTGAGGGTGCTGGCAAGCAGCAGCTTTTCTTGATCTTGGGTACGATTGACTTCGCTGGCTAAATCAAATAACACAGCGATTGCCTCAGGAGTATTGAAGTCGTCATTCATTGCATCAGCAAAGCGCTTAGCCCAGGGATGATTAGCATCAAGCATAGCTTTTTCAGAATGAGGGGCTTGTGACAATGCGGTATATAGCCTTACTAATCCAGCGCGCGCCTCTTCTAGCTGCGCATCGCTGTAGTTGATCGGACTGCGGTAATGTGCCTTAAGCATAAAGAAACGCAATACCTCAGGATCATAACTTTTTAAAACATCACGAATCAAAAAGAAATTACCCAATGACTTAGACATCTTTTCTTGATTAACTCGAATATGCCCGTTATGCATCCAATAGTTCACAAAGGGCGCATCGTCCTCTTTGCGATTTTGTCCATACATAGCACCTTCGCTTTGAGCGATTTCATTTTCGTGGTGCGGGAATTGCAGATCTGCTCCGCCACCATGTATATCAAAGTGCTCGCCAAGTAAGTCACAAGACATGGCTGAGCACTCGATATGCCAACCTGGGCGACCTTCGCCCCATGGTGAACCCCAACGGGTATCGGCCGGCTCTTCCGGTTTGGCACTTTTCCACAAAACAAAATCTAGTGGATCGCGTTTACTACCGGCTACGGTAACCCGCTCACCGGCATTAAGCTCATCGAGTGATTTGCCAGAGAGCTGACCATAACGTGGCAATAAACGCACTGCAAAATTAACATCGCCATCCTCAGCTTGATAAGCCAATTCGTTTTCAATGAGCCTACCAATCATGCCCTGCATCTGCGTAATGTAATCAGTAGCACGAGGCTCTAGATCTGGATGCATCAGACCCAACTCATCAGAGTCAGCATGCATAGCATCAATAAAGCGATTGGTTAATGCAGAAATTGGCTCGCCATTCTCAATGGCGCGGTTGATAATTTTGTCGTCAATATCAGTAATATTGCGGACATAAAGAACTTCATAGCCACTGGCTCTGAGCCAGCGAACCACCATATCAAATACGATCATGACCCTAGCATGGCCAATATGGCAATAATCGTAGACAGTCATGCCGCAGACATACATCTTCACCTTGCCCAGTATGATGGGCTTAAAAACCTCTTTAGAACGGCTAAGGGTGTTATAGATTTGCAGCATAGGGCTATAAAGGTGAGGCAAGTAGCGCCAATTTGTTAGACTGAGCGCTGAGTATATCGAATGAGCCAGTTTTTCACCCCTTCCCTTATGTTTGCGACCCTTAAAGCACCGATCTCCTCCCTTTTTACGGCTTTAGCCATGGTCTCCAGCTTTTTACTAGTGACTGGGTGTAGTACCCCTGCCCAGCAACTCGCAAACGCTGAAATTGCTGCTGTAAACAAACAAGAGGCTACTTCCCCACAAGCGCAAACACAAGCCTACTTAGGAAGTTATGGACCAACTGACCCACCAAGGCTATCTACCGACTCTCCATACGATCCGCTTAACCCTGAGCTTTCAGAGACCGTCGGCGTTCCATTTTTATCTTTCTTAATTATTGAGCCAGACCCGGTGACCAAAAATGCAGTGCCATCTGATGTGGAGAAATTAGTCAAAGCACGTAAATATCCAGATGCCATTGATTTAATTAATGCAAAGCTTAAAAAAACGCCACGCAATGTACAGCTACGTTTTGTCAAAGCACGCTTGCAAATCGAATTGCGTGATTTTGATGGTGCTAAGAAAACCTTGATCGAGATCACACAACAGTTCCCAGAATTACCGGAGCCGTATAACAATCTTGCAGCGATCGCAGCCAACCAAAATAAATGGATCGAAGCTCGCGACTATTTGGAGCTTGCTCTGAAGTTACGCCCTAGCTACAGCACCGCAGCAGCCAATTTAGGTGAGGTCTATATCCGACTGGGCGCTAAAGCCTATGAAGACGCCGCAGCCAATACTCAGTTGAATCAGCGACTATATGCCAACCGCGCAAAGTACCTACTCAATTTATTGAAGCCGCAGGCTAAAGATCCCGCTAACTCCAATCCCACTTTAAACAATCCATCCACTAACTCTCCAGAAGGCAAATTAAACAATGGCGAAGGTACTACTAAAAACTAACAAGGGTGATATCACCCTCACACTCGATGCAGCTAAGGCACCAAAAAGCGTTGCAAACTTTTTACAATATGTGAAAAACGGGCACTACGATGGCACGATTTTTCATCGTGTGATTAATAACTTCATGATTCAGGGTGGTGGTATGACTGCTGGCATGAAACAAAAACCGACTGGCGCTGAGATTGAAAACGAAGCCAATAATGGTCTCAAGAATGAGCGCGGGACAATTGCCATGGCTCGTACTAGCGATCCCCATTCCGCCACTGCCCAGTTTTTTATTAACGTCAATGACAACGATTTCCTAAACCACACCGCTCCAAATGCTCAAGGCTGGGGCTATGCTGTATTTGGCAAAGTAAGCGATGGTATGGACGTTGTCGATACCATCCGTAAGGTGAAAACTGGCAATGCTGGCTTTCATCAAGATGTTCCTGCCGAGGATGTTGTGATTGAGAAGGCCTCTGTTCTCGAGGAATGATCCCGCAATGCGCGAGCGCGCTGCTCATCTCAGACTTACATCTGACGCCGTCAATGCCCTTGACTGCGCAGCGCTTTTTTGACTTCTGCGAAAAAGATGCCCCTCAGGTACAGGCTGTATTTATTTTGGGTGACTTATTTGAATATTGGGTTGGCGACGATGCTTCATTGCACTCCCCTTTTCAGCAAGAAGTAAAACGCGCCCTCGCCAATCTTTCTAGCAAGACGAAAACATATTACATACATGGCAATCGCGATTTTTTGCTTGGTCATATCTTCTTAAAAAAGACTGGTATGACTCTACTGACTGATCCTTCACTTGTTGAAATTGCTGGTCAACAATATCTTCTTGCCCATGGTGATGCCTTATGTACTGCAGATATGGGTTACCAAGCTTTTCGTAGCTGGGTCAGAAAACCTTGGTTGCAAAAACTATTTCTCGCCCTTCCTATAGCTTGGCGTCGAGCCATTGCCAACCATTTACGTAGCAATAGCCATGCGCAATATCAACGCAATGCTAGTGCCTCGTATAGCAAGAACCAAATCAAGACAAATGTCACCCTCGAGGCCTGCGCTGCGACCCTTCGCAGTCACGCTAGTGATAAGTTGATCCATGGGCATACCCATTTGCCTGCACACCACCAAGAATCCTTTGGCGAGCAATTATGGCAACGCTGGGTTTTGTCAGACTGGGATTTAGATCATCCAGAAGGCGCTCGCCCAAGAGCAAGCGCACTCCTGATCAATGAGCAGGGTGTACGCTCAATTGATCTGGTGAAGTCTTGAGACTCGCTTTAAGAAGCTGAGTATTTAGAAAGACACTGTACCATCTGCGCATAAATGCGCGGATTGGCAGCCATCACTTCACCGCTCTTGAGGAAACCCTCTTCACCTCGGTAATTACCGATTAAGCCACCGGCCTCAGTAATGAGCAAAGCGCCTGCAGCCATATCCCATGGCTTGAGATCACTCTCGAAGAATCCATCGTAACGACCCGCTGCAACATAAGCCAAATCCAATGAAGCGGCGCCAGGACGACGCAAGCCAGCGCACTGACGTGACATCTCTGCAAATATCTTGAGATACTTTTCTAGATCCTGATCTTCGCGATAAGGAAAACCGGTGCCAATTAATGAGTTTGCCAAACGATCTTGCGTACCCACACGCAAACGCCGACGATCTACATACGCGCCTGCGCCCCGCGTTGCAGTAAAGAGTTCATCACGAGTTGGGTCATAAACTACCGCTTGTTGTGTAACGCCATTGACTGCTAAGGCAATCGATACCGCATATTGCGGAAAGCCGTGAATGAAATTGGTTGTGCCATCCAATGGATCAATGATCCATACGTTCTCTGCATCGGTGTTGTGCTCGCCCGTTTCTTCAGCCAAAAATCCATGGCTTGGATAGGCTTCACTGAGGGTCTCAATGATGGCCGCTTCCGCGGCTTTGTCCACCTCAGTCACAAAATCATTGTGCTGTTTACGATCTACCTGGAGACGCTCTAAATTCAGAGAAGCGCGATTGATAACGGTTCCAGCACGACGGGCGGCCTTGATGGCCACATTTAACATGGGATGCATAGTATTGATGGACAAATTAAATAAGAACGAGCCTGTAATATTGCCCAAACTGCATGACAATACGAAGCTAATGCCCTGATTCTAAACGATTTGCATTTTGCACCCTTGACTCTCTCAAAGCGAAGAAAAGATGGATATCAATCACACCCGCCTCCTGCGCTGGGTCCTTGTAGAAACAAGTCACCCTGGCAACGTAGGTTCAGCAGCTAGAGCCCTCAAAACAATGGGGTTTGCTGATCTTCGCCTAATCAATCCCAAAATTAAAGCTATGGCTGAGCAATCTGAGGCAATTGCCTTGGCTAGCGGTGCCCTTGACCTATTGGAGTCTTCTACAGAGTCAGAGTCATTTGAAAGTGCAGTTCAGGGTTGCTCTTTGGTCCTTGGGCTCACTAGCCGTGAACGGGAGTTTGGTCCCCCACCCTTAGATTGGGCATCTGCTCGTGCCCTCATCACTGAGACTGTACACAATAAAGGACAAGTTGCTCTGGTATTTGGACCTGAAAGAACAGGGCTTGAGAACCATCACCTGTCCTTATGCACCCACCGGGTTTGGTTAGACGCCAATCCTGACTACCCCTCTCTTAATCTTTCTCAAGCACTCATGGTCTGCGCTTATACCCTCAGAGAGGCTTTTTCAGAGGGGCTTAGCAAGGACGTAAGTCATCCTGACATATCGGACTTTGCTGACCCTGCAGCAGTCGCAGCCATGCTGGAGCACTGGCGTGAAGGGCTTGAAGCGATTGGCTACCTTGATCCTTCCAATCCTAAGAAGCTCATGCCCCGCCTAGAGGCTTTATTTGCTCGTAGCCGTCTGCGTAAGGAAGAAATTGACCTACTCAGAGGCATTGCAAAACAGATGCTCCTGAGAAAATAAGCCAGCCCCGTTAAAATCCAACTATGTTTAATTCACTATTCGACCAAGTCGACTCCATCATCGTCCGCGATCCGGCAGCAAGAAATCGCCTTGAGGTAATTACCTGCTACCAGGGTTTACATGCTGTTTGGTTACATCGCATCTCCCATTTTTTATGGAACTTGGGTCTAAAATGGATTGCTCGCGTTCTCTCAATGGTGTCGCGCTTTATTACCGGCATTGAAATTCATCCGGGCGCCAAGATTGGTCGTCGCGTATTTTTAGATCACGGCCTCGGCATTGTGATTGGTGAGACCACAGAAATTGGCGATGACTGCACCATCTACCAAGGCGTAACCTTAGGTGGCACATCCCTCTATAAAGGAGTTAAGCGTCACCCTACTCTTGGTAAAGGAGTGGTAGTGAGCGCTGGCGCAAAAGTTCTCGGTGGATTTACTGTTGGCGATGGTGCACGCGTGGGATCTAACGCAGTAGTCTTAAAAGAAATTCCACCCGGGGCTACTGCTGTGGGTATTCCTGCGCGCATCTTGCATCCGGACTTACCACAGAGCGCAGATAGCAAAACCAAAGAATATTTTTCAGCTTATGGTGTTACACCCAATGTCGATGATCCAGTCTCTATGGCACTGAAGGGGTTGATTGATGCAACGATCATGCAAGAAGCAAAAATCGCCCAACTGGAGCAGGCGCTTGCCAAGCTAAGCAACACCCCATCTGATGCGGCAGGTAGCAGCGATACTAAACGCGACCTTGATGCCATCAAAGAATGGCTTAAAGAGTAATTAGAGCCATATCTGGCCTGCCTCGCTTGATGACCCCCGCTGAGTTAAACGCTTTACCTTCACCTCGATTTTGGCGACGTGTATCTTGCTGCCTTTACGAGCAATTGGTATTGCTTGGTGTGATTGCTTTTACGTTTCTTGTACCCAATTTAGGCTTGGGAATTTTGTTTGGCATTTCATTACCAAGCTGGCTCACCTTTTTATATCTCTATACCGTTCTGGGCATCTATTTTATTTGGTATTGGACTAAGTCCGGTCAAACACTAGCTATGCAAACCTGGCGTGTGCGCCTGATCTCACGTCACGGCCTGAACCTCAGTCGACGCCAGGCGTTGTGGCGCTATATTTTCGGTTCGCTCTGGATTATTCCTTGCGTCGTATTGCAATGGATGTTTCATTTAGAAAAATGGCAAATCATTGAAATGCTGTTTACGGTCGCCTTATTTATTTGGCCACTTAGCATCTATCTGGATCGAAGAGAATCTAGTCTTCGTCAAAGCCTCCCCGACCGTCTTGCAGGCACAAGGTTAGTAGAGTTACCAAAAAACTTGGTTACCCTCTCCTAGCGATCTCTAAACTTCTCGTAAGCACTCTACCGCGGTAGCAGCTTGAATACGATTCTGAAAGCGATAGCCTGCCGCTAGAGAGGCGATCACCCCAAACGCAACACCCATGACTATGGATTGCGTAAAGGCATTAAATTCAATTTCCATTACATAGCGCCCGAGTGCCCAGGCAGCAAGGCCAGAGGCAATACCTGCAAGAAGCCCAGCAGTAGATCCAATAATGAGTAGCTCGATTCTGGCGATGTGACTAAGCACAGCACGAGATGCCCCTATCGCCTTAAGCAGAGCAGCATTTCTGTAACGCTCATCTTGCGTAGCGGCAATCGCAGCAATCAAAACCAAAATAGCGGCAGCGATGGTGAACACAAACAACAGGCCAAGTGTTGCCGATAGCTTATTGAGGACCTCTTGGATTTGCTGCAAGGATGCTGAGACGTCTACCAGCGTTAAATTGGGGTAAGCCTGGCTTAACTGAAAATCTAAGATATCTTTTGTGGGGTTTTGGTAATAAGAAGTAATCCAAGACTGAGGCAGATTACTCAGTTGTGCGGGCGGCATGATGACAAAGAAATTCACACGCATCGAGCCCCAATCCAATTTACGTAAGGATGTAATAGGCGCGCTTACTTTCTCACCGGCCACCTCAAAAGTAATGTGATCTCCCAGCTTGAGCTTCAGGGTTTTGGCAATACCGGTCTCCATTGAAACTTGCGGGCTAGCACCTTTAATCCAGTCACCAGAAATAATACGATTACCCAGCGGCAATTGATCTGTATAAGAAAGATTGAATTCGCGATCGACTAAACGTTTGGCGTTTTCATCTGGAAAATCGTTAGGGGTAATTTCACGACCATTGATTTCGATTAATCTGCCTCTAACCATGGGGTAGAACTCGGGCCTTGCTACTCCACCCGTCTCGAGCACTTTACTGATGCCCTCTTTTTGATCGCCTTGAATATTGATCATAAAGCGATTGGGCGCATCCATTGGAATATTCCCCTGCCAAGTGCTCAATAAGTCCTGTCGCAGTAGCAGAATCATCAAGATGGCCATAATAGCGATACCCAATATCGTAATTTGCATCACCGCAAATCCAGATCGACGACCCATTGCAGTCATAGTAAATTGCATTGCAAAACTTTGTGTTCGGATTTTCGAGAGTGCCCACAATAGCAGTTTCGCGCTAAGTGAAAAAATTCCTAAAGCCGCCGCAAAACTCAGACCCACCCAAAGCGATAGTTTCCAATCGCGCGCCGCCAACCAAATCAGAATGCTGCAGGTAGCTAAAGCTAGCAATGAGACCCACACTGTCGATAGCATTTCCAACTCAAACTCTTTTCGAATGAGTCGCATCGGAGATACATTTGCCAAAGCCAATAATGGCAGTCCAGCAAATGCAAATAAGAAAACCCAGGTAAACAAAATGCTCCACAGCATTGGGGCTAGCGAAATTGAAGGTAGGCTCGCCACCAATAGGCCGCCTAGTAGCCTCGTTAAGACCTCTTGAACAAGATATCCAAATACGGAACCAATGACTGCCGCTAATATTCCAAAGAATAGCAAAGTTTTCACTTGTTTTTGAAGAATACTTACCCTTGTTGCACCAAAGCATTTGAGGGAAGCGCAGGCGTCTGCCTGCCCGAGCATGTAACGCCTAGCAGATAATGCGATTGCAACTGCCGCAATCATGGCAGTCAATAACGCAATCAAAGATAAAAACTGTTCTGCCCGTTGCAGGGTTTTGCGCATCATCGGCTGCGCGTTTTCTAGGGTCTCGATTCTGAGTCCACGTAGGCTTTCAGATTCGATGTATTGCTTAGCCCATTTTTCATAGGAAGCGATCTCAGAATCAGATCCTGCCAATAGCAAACGATAAGTAACGCGACTACCTAATCCAATTAAGCCGGTAGATTGAAGATCCCCCAAGGACATCATGACTCGTGGCGCGAAATTCATAAATCCTGCACCTCGGTCGAGCTCACGCAGGAGTACCCCTGAGATCACAAACTGACGATCGCCTATTCGCACCAAGTCTCCAAGACTGGTATGCAGATTATTTAATAGTGCAGGTTCTACAAATACGGTTCCGCTAGCGGGGCTTAATGTCGCCATCTCGCGACTCAATGACTCAACCTGTAATGACCCACGTAGCGGATATTCTGGGCTCACTGCTTTGATCGAGGCCAGCTTACTCTGTGTTCCCACAGTAGCCATACTTGGGAAAACTATGGTTTGCGCAATGCGCAGTTGCCGTCTTTGGGCTTCTAAAGTAAAGCGTTCTGATAAAGGCTGATCAGCAGCAATCAGTAAATCGGAGGCCAATAATTGACGGGCATCAAACTCAAAAGCCCGATGCATTCGGTCTGCCAAAAAACTGACGCTGGTCATTGCACTCACCGAGATGATGAGCGCGACCAATAACCATTTCAGCTCCCTAGAGCGAAGATCTTGCCGCAAGCCTTGCGACAGGCCAATAAAGAAATGAATCAAATTGCCTGAATCTGGCCGCCATCAATCCGCATGACAGTACCAGTAATAAAAGAAGCATTTTGACTAGCTAAAAACGCAGCTGCATCACCATACTCTTTTGGATCACCATAACGACCCATCGGAATTTGTCGCAAGCTGGCTTTAACAACATCCTCGTAACTTGTGCCTTCACGCTTTGCTCTAGCCTCATCAAGCTGACGAAGACGGTCTGTAGCCACCCTACCCGGCATGATCACGTTTACGGTAATACCCTCGCTAGCCACTTCTGCTGCCAAGGTCTTAGACCATGCCAACAAAGCAGCACGCAAGGTATTGGAGATCGCTAAATTCTTAATCGGCGCAATTGCGCCAGAGGTAGTGCTCGTAATAATCCGGCCCCATTTGCGCTGACGCATGCCTGGCAACACCCGATCAGTAATCGCAATTAAAGAAAGAACCATGTCATTAAAGCTTTTTTGCCAGAGTGCTGGATCTTGGCCAGCAGCGGGCGTTGGTGGAGGACCACCCGTGTTATTAATTAAGATATCGATCGGCCCCAGTTCTTTTTCAACTTTAGAAACCAAGCCATCAATCACAGAAGAATCCGCTAGGTCCCAGCTTAGTGCTAGCGCAACCCCACCAGCAGCCTCAATCAGTTCAACTGACTTTTGTAAACCTTCGGGGCTGCGGCCTGTCACCGCAACCTTCACGCCTTCACGTGCTAATGAAACGGCCATCGCTTGACCTAAGCCCCGACTCGATGCCATCACTAAGGCAACTTTTCCTTTGATTCCTAAGTCCATACTGTCCCCACTAATTTTGTTTTATTTTTTAAACACTTATATTGTTAATCTAAAACCAGTTTTTGCTTGGCAACCACTTCCTTATATACCGTGTACTCGGCTTTAATCTCTTTTGCAAAAGCCTCTGGTCCATTCACATTAATGATAGAGCCTGTATCTTCAATACGCTTCTTCACGGCAGGATCATTCGCAACCACCTTAAGAGCAGCATAATATTTATCCACTACGTCCTTAGGCATGCCTGCCGGACCCAAGAATCCGTAATAGGCCATCCGATTTACAGGCGCCAAGCCAACTTCAGAAAAAGTGGGTACATTCGGTAATTGCGCGAGGCGCTTTGGAGCAGCAACTACGATCGGCACCAACTTGCCATCTTTAATAAACGGCAAAGATGATGGCAGATTATCGAAAATCATGGATACCTGGCCGCCAACGGTATCAGCCAATGCTGGACCTGCCCCACGATATGGGATGTGAACAATAAAAACGCCCGTTAAGCTTTTGAAAAGCTCAGTCTGAAGATGGCCAATACCGCCCGTACCTGAACTTGAATAGGAGTACTTACCGGGATTAGCTTTTAAGACTTCCATAAAGGTCTTGAAGTCTTTAGCTGGAAAAGATGGATTAACCGCAATGATGTTGGGTGTCGCAGCAATATTACTAATGGCTGTGAAATCCGTAATCGGATCGTAACCAATCTTAGGATTAATCGCTGGATTAGCTGCAGTAGTCGAAACTGTTGCCATGCCGATGGTGTAACCATCCTTAGGAGCACGCATGACTTCAAGGGCGCCGACTGAACCGCCGCCACCCGCTTTGTTCTCAACGATAACTGGCTGACCCAATTGACGACCTAAGGCATCACCAACGGCACGAGCAATGATGTCTGTACTACCACCCGGGGCAAAAGGGACAATTAAGCGAATTGGCTTATTGGGAAAATTTTGAGCATGAAGACCTGAACATAGGCCTAGTCCAAAAAACAAAGCAGCTATTGCACCATTGAGTTTGGCGTTCCAAGAAATTAATTTCATCAGCTTACTGTCCTAATGGCTTCGGTAAATTGCCAGCATATTTAGATAGCTGCTCTTCATATTGCTTAAAGATTTCAGTAAGCGCTTGTTGCTGACCTAAGACAAGCGCCTCAGGTGTATTGTCCCTAAGGGCAATACGCTTGGTATAGCGATTTGCACCAACTAAGGGATTTGATTTACCTGCATTCGTAACGGTCAAGAAAAATTCCACACTAACAACCGCTTCTGGCTTCACGCGATAGTCACCGTAAAATTCATTCACAGTAGCTTGCAAGGTGTAATAAGGGAAGAAGCTGGTGTTCTGGCCCACTGTCGCAGAAAAAATACCGGCCTTATTCAGCCATTCGCGTTCAGCGTTGCCAATCATCTCTGACGGAATGGTGGAGTAGACGTTATAAAAATCCTTCTCATAACGTTGGTCAGAAATGCGATAAACCAAAGATTTTCCGTCAAACGGTGGTGCAACACTGACTACACCCACCTTCAACCAAACATCTGAGCGCATCTTAAGGGGACCCCCGACACGTTCTGGCGCAACCATCCAGCTGCTTGGTGTCACTGGACTTCGGGTTGGCAAAGAGCACGCCATCAAGACGGCAGCCAATACAAATGAAAGTAGATATTTAATCATTTAGCAGCTCCTGATTGCGCTTGAGAGCCATTCAACGGTGGCGTAATCTTTGGCGGAGGCTCACCCCAAATTAAACTTGATGGCGATTGGCTAGCAATTCTAGAAAACTCATTAAGTTGCTCGGCCGTCTGCTTCAGATTCTCGACGGTTAATTGAGTATCGCCCTGCATGCTTGTTAGGGTTTGACGTAAAGCAACCATAGAGCCCACCAATTCACGCATCAATACATTGAGCTCTTCTTTGTCGGTAATCTTGGCAATGCGCTCCATGATGACATTCATTTCTTTGACAGACTTAATTAGTCCTTCATTATCTTTGCCGTTTCCAGCCATGAGAAGGTTGAGGTTACCCAAAAGTGCATCAAATTTCTTTTGGGTCGCATCAATATTGACTTGATTTAAACCATCGATCAATTTTTGAATTCCCTCAATGATTTGATCAGCTTGATTAGGCAATGATGGAATTACAGGGTATTTTGGTTTCCACTCATATGGCAAGGGTAGATAGGATTCTGCAACGGGAGTGAAATTGAATTCAATGTAGTTCACACCGGTAATACCCTGTGACTTCACCTGAGCACGTAAATTACTCTTCACAAACTCCTTGATCAGGTCTTCGTTAACAGTTTCACCAATAATCTGCATACGGACAACAACATACTGGTGGCGATCATGAAAAGGAATATCTTCCTCATAAATATCGCCAGACAGACCGATCTGAGTAACTTGACCGATCTTCACACCTCTAAATCGAACGGCTGCTCCAGTATCGAGGCCCGTGACAGACTGCTTAATGTAGGTTTCGATCATGAATGATTTTTTAAATAGCTGACCTGAGCCAAAAATTAAAATCACGGCAATGAGCACGCCGATAGCAGCGAGCACAAAAACGCCTAGGCGGTAGTAGTTAGGATTAGAGTTATTGCTCATACTGCGCCCTTAGTCGTAATGCGATTAAAGAATTGATGCACGCGAGGATCGGTACAAGTATCACGTAATACTTTGGGGTCACCTTCGGCGATGATCCCTTTGGCAGTTTTATCTAACATAATGACCTTATCTGCGATGGCATAAATACTGGCCAATTCATGCGAAACGATCACAAAAGTAATGCCAAGGTTTTTAGATAGATCAACTATAGTTTGGTCTAAGTCAGCTGATGTAATTGGATCCAAGCCGGCAGACGGTTCATCTAAAAACAAAATCTTAGGGTCTAATGCCATGGCTCTAGCAATCGCTGCACGCTTTTGCATGCCGCCGCTAATCTCACTCGGCATATAAGTCTCATACGGCAAGAGTCCCACTAAATCTAGCTTGCAACGGGCCAAAAGATTCATTTGGTCTTGTGTTAGCTGGGTGTACTCCTGCATAAATAGGGTGACGTTATCCAGTAGATTCATTGATCCAAACAAAGCGCCTTGCTGATACATCACACCAAAGCTGGTCATGATTTTTTGACGATCAGATCCTTGGGCGGCAGTAATGTTTTGACCTTCAATCAAGACATCTCCCGATAAAGGCTGATACAAGCCAAAAAGATTTTTGAGAAGACTAGACTTGCCGCAACCAGAACCTCCCAGAATCACAAAGATCTCACCGTTATTCACTGTGAAGTTGAGATCCTTCATCAAAATATTATTTCCGTAGCCTACGGTCAGGTTCTGAACTTCAATAGCGTATGGGCTAGCTGGCGTGGTCACTGGTGTATTCATCAGAAACCCGTCTTATAAGAGATCACAGCAAAAATGCCGTCGACTATTACGATCATCACAATACTACTCACCACGGCGCGAGTTGCAGAGATACCGACAGCAGCTGCACCAGTGCCGGTCTGCATGCCTCGTAAACAACCCATCGCAGATACGACAACACCAAACATGGTTGCCTTCACTAAGCCTGAGAGAATATCTTCAACATCAACCGCACTTAACATGCCGTTATAGAAATTAATAAAGGGAATGCCATAAAGCAGCATCGTTATCATCGAGGCAATGATGCTGACGATATCGGCAAAAATCGTCAAGATGGGAGCAACCAAAATGCCTGCTAGTACTCTAGGTACCACTAAGAATCGAATCGGACTCAAGCCGCCTGAAACCAAGGCGTCCACCTCACTATTGACGGTCATGGTGCCAATCTCCGCAGCAAAGGCAGCAGAGGATCGACCGGCTAATAAGATCGCAGTAATTAAGGGACCCATCTCGCGGACAATACCCAGAGCAGCCAAAGGACCCACAAAGGTCGTGGCCCCGAATTGCTTCATGCCGATCGCAGCTTGGAACGAAAGGATCACGCCAATTAAAAACGATACCAAGCCAATAATGGGTAGCGCTGCAATGCCCGCCTCTACAGCTGCGTTGACAAAATCACCCCAGCGAACCTGTCTGATGTGACGAATTGACCAAAATAAATCTGCTGCTAAATGACCCGTAAATGAAATGAGTCCACGCGCATCATCGATGAGATTTTGAACAGCCATACCAGTACTAAGAACAAAACTTCTTTTTGGCTTAACCACTGGGGTCGGAAATAAATTACTAATTGGATCAAATTCATGCAGTAGTGGTTGATAGCGACTATCAAGCCCCTGTACTTCAAATTGCGCGCCTGCTTTTTGCTGAGCCTCTTCCATGCCAATTAAAAAAGCAATACCAGCTCCATCTAACGAAGTCACCTGCGATGCATCAAAAATAAGGGAAGCAGATGAAAGATTGCCTGAAGACAGCTTTGCTAGCCAAGCATTCTGCGTATTTCGGATCTCAGTCCAGACACCACCCAAGGTATAAACATTGATCTGGCCACTCAGAATCACCTTGGCATGCGTAGCATCGACTTGCGACCAAACAGCCACTGAGGCACTGGTTGCTGGAGAAACGGTGGAAATAGTGTCAGAAACGCTCATAAACACACTATAAGGTATCTCGAAGAAACGTTTGTGAAATGCTCAACAAATGAAAAGGGCCCAGTTTTTTAACTAGGCCCTATATAAGGTGGTGCGGCTGGCAGGAATTGAACCCACGACCCCTTGGTTCGTAGCCAAGTACTCTATCCAGCTGAGCTACAGCCGCAACAGCCATAATTATGCCATGGAAGAGAAGAACTACATCACCCCTGCAGGTCACGAACGGATTAAAACTGAGCTCTTGCAGCTCTTAAACCTTGATAGGCCCGAGGTTGTAAAGGTGGTCCACTGGGCCGCCAGTAATGGGGATCGGTCAGAAAACGGGGACTATATCTATGGAAAGAAGCGCCTAAGAGAGATAGATCGACGTATTCGTTTTCTTAATAAACGTCTGGAATTTGCGGTCGTGGTCGACAATTCTGCCCGGAAATCAGGCGACGCAGATGTGGAGCAGATCTTCTTTGGGGCGACCGTTACTTACTCCCCTCTAGACGGCAAAGACGCAGGAAAAGAAACTACGATCACTATCGTAGGCGTAGACGAGGTCGATTTAGAGAAAAATCACGTCAGCTGGGTATCGCCCATTGCCAAAGCATTGATCAAGGCAAGATTAGGTGATTGCGTAATAATTCAAACGCCTACTGGCCCTACTGAAATAGAAATTCTAGACGTTCAGTATCTTTAAAGAACGAGTAGCCAGGCTTTAGAGTGCGCGCGTACGCGTGACTCGCATGACATCAGGATTGGTACGCAAACTACGCATCACTTTAGATAAGTGCAGACGATCATAGACTTGGATCGTAAAACGAATAGTGACTGAGTCCTCTTTAAAGCGATCTTCCATCGATACATTCATGATGTTCGAGTCTGCGGAAGTAACGCTACTAGCAACACGCGCCAACACGCCTTTGCCCTGGCGTGTATCAATTGCCAGATCGACTTCGAATTCACGATTGAGTTCTTTGCCCCATTCGACCTCAACCCACTTATCGCTATCTTTTGACAACATCCTCATAGCTACAGGGCAGTCATTGGAGTGAACTTGCAAGCCTTCACCTTTGCCGAGGTAACCAATAATGTTATCTCCTGGAATCGGGTGACAACACGACTGGAAGCTAATGGAATTCCCCTCACGACCATCAACCAGAATAGCCTGGCGCTGATGGTGATGCATAGTTTGATGGGCTTCTTGGTTTGGCGCTACCCAATCAGCAACACCAAGACGCATTTGTTCACCACCGCCCTCATCATCAATCAGGATCTTTAAGCGAATCGCGAGTTCTTGGGGCGAACGGCGACCTAAGGCGATATTGACGCAGGCTTCTTCGCGATTTTTATCGCCGGTCCAATGCATCAGCTTTTCCCAGATCTCAGGAGTCAGCAATGCAGCATCGACACCCTGTTGGCGCAAACCATTAGCCAACAATCGCTCACCTAACTGAAGTGATTCTGAGTAATGCTTGGTCTTCAAGGAGTGGCGAATTGAAGCGCGCGCTTTACCGGTACGCACAAATGCTAGCCAACCAGGGTTCGGCTGCGAGTTTGCAGATGTTACTACCTCAATAATGTCGCCATTCTTTAGCTCGCTACGCAAGGGTAATTGCAGACCATTGATTTTGACAGCAACACAGGTATTGCCTAAATCACTATGAATGGAGTAAGCAAAGTCTAGTGCAGTCGCGCCCCTAGGTAATGCCCGAATCTGTCCTTTAGGGGTAAAAACATAAACCGCATCTGGGAACAAATCAATCTTGACGTGTTCTAAGAATTCTTGAGAGTCGCCACTACTATCTTGAATATCGATCAAAGATTGCAGCCATTGGTGTGCACGGTTTTGCACTTCACTCATATCAGGCGAGCCATCTTTATAAGCCCAGTGAGCTGCTACCCCTGCTTCAGCAACCGCATGCATATCTGTTGTCCGAATCTGAAACTCAACTGGCACGCCAGATGGGCCCAATAAAGTGGTGTGTAAGGACTGATAGCCGTTGAGCTTGGGAATTGCAATGTAATCCTTGAACTTGCCAGGCATCGGCTTATACAAAGAGTGCAAGATACCAAGCGCGCGGTAGCATTCATCAATAGTGCTAACCGTTACCCGGAACGCGTAAACATCTAGCACCTGAGAAAAGCTGACATGCTTCATACGCATCTTGTTATAGATACTATAAAGCGTCTTTTCACGTCCGCGTAGATCGACATTGAGGTTGGATTTTGCAAAAGCCATACGTGAGGCCTGCAAAATCTTTTCAACCATCTCTTTACGGTTGCCGCGCGCCCGCTTAACCGCTCCCTCAATAACCCGGAAGCGCATCGGCATGGAGTACCGAAAACTCAGGTCTTGCAGGTCGCGGTAGATGATATTGAGGCCAAGGCGATGCGCAATAGGAGCATAGATCTCGATCGTCTCTGCGGCTACCCTTCGACGTTTTTCCATTGGAACGGCATCCAAGGTGCGCATATTGTGCGTGCGGTCTGCGAGCTTGACAAGAATGACACGAACATCGCGCGCCATCGCCATAAACATTTTGCGAAAGCTCTCCGCTTGCGCTTCAGCGTGACTCTGAAACTCTAACTTATCAAGTTTAGTTAAACCTTCCACCAACTCTGCAACTTTGGTGCCAAACTTTTCAACTAAATCTGCTTTGGTACAACCCGTATCTTCAATCACATCGTGCAAGAGCGCTGCCATGATCGATGGCGCATCGAGGCGCCAGGTAGCGCAAAGTTCTGCAACTGCAACGGGGTGAGTAATGTAAGGCTCCCCACTATGACGGTACTGCCCTAAATGAGATGCATCTGAAAACTGAAAAGCTTTTTTAACTAGTCTGATTTCTTCTGGTTTGAGATAGCCTAATTTAGCAAGTAGTCCTTCGATTGACACCACTTGATGCTTGAGTGGAAGGCTGGGCGCAGATGTAGGTCCAAATAAATGACGACTAGACTGCGCTAGCAAAGTCGCAATAATAGATTTCTTGCCATTTTGATTGGCAACAGGAGTATCAGATGGGGTATTTAACAAATCCGCTTGGAGATTTGCTTGCGCTGCTAAAGAGGCCTCTTTGGGCGAGACCCCTCCTACTAATTCCGATGTTTTGGTTGTTCCTAAAGGGAGCTCCACACCGGAACTCCTAAATTACAAAGGTACTTTGGTCAACATATCACGGTCAGTCACACCAGCTGCTACTTCACGCAAAGCAACAACAGTAGCTTTATCTCTGGACTCAACACGTGGGGAGTGACCTTGAACTAATTGACGTGCGCGATAAGTTGCAGCCAACACTAGTTCAAAACGATTAGGGATGGTTTTAAGGCAATCTTCTACAGTAATTCGGGCCATGCTGAACTCACTTAATTTAGCTTCGATACCTATAGGATAACTGATTAAACCCCGAGGCGCCTTAAAAGAGCTGGATTTCGGGCCATGCTGGGTCCAGAACGCAAGCGGCTGGAGGCCAATATATGCTTTAGATCGGTTAGAGCCTGTTCAAAGGCGTCATTAACCACAATGTAATCCGCCTCGTGGGCATGCATCAACTCCACATGCGCTGCTGCTAAACGCCTTTGAATCGTAGCCTCATCATCCTGCCCTCTTTTACGCAAGCGCTCTTCTAACGCTTCGATTGAGGGTGGAAAGATAAAAATCCACTGTACTGACGGAATGAGTTTCCGAATTTGTTGCGCACCCTGCCAATCAATCTCTAGCATGACATCGCTACCAGTTTGCATCTGAGATTCAATCCAAGGTTTAGAGGTTCCATAGAAGTGCCCATGCACTTCCGCCCACTCTAAAAATTGTCCCTGATCTCTTTCGGCAATAAATGCTTCTTTAGAAACAAAGCGGTAATCCTTACCATCCACTTCACCTGGTCTTGGCGCACGGGTGGTAGTTGATAAAGATAATTTAAGTCCCGCATCATCTTTTAGAAGAGCATTGACCAAAGACGACTTGCCTGCTCCTGATGGCGCCACAATCATCAGCATGCTGCCTTGATAAGAAGAGGTTGCGCTTGGGCTAGTCATGGGTCAATTGTACGGATTCTGAATGGTGAATAAACAGTCTCTGATTACTCTAAGTTTTGCACTTGTTCACGCATTTGCTCAATCAATAGTTTGAGCTCTAAAGCCGCCTGGGTACATTCCTCTGAAACAGACTTGGAACTCAAGGTATTTGCCTCACGATTGAGTTCTTGCATCAGAAAATCCAAACGCTTCCCGACTGGACCTTTACCGGCCAGGGCATTATCAACGGCTTGCAGGTGAGTCTTTAAGCGGGCAAACTCTTCGGCAACATCAATACGCACTGCATAGAGCACCACCTCTTGGCGGATACGCTCCATCAACTCTGTTCCAGATTTGGCTTGCTCTTGTGCAGCCAATGCCTCAGAAAGTCGTTCGGTCAGCTTTGCTTGATACTGTGCTACATACTCTGGGACCTGAGGCTCGATCACTTTCACAATGTCCCGCATTTTGCTCGTAATGCTGGTGAGTACTCCAACCAATGCTTTTCCTTCAGCATGGCGACTGTCCATCAGTGCTTCCAAGGCTGCGCGTCCTGCTGCTATCGTTGCTGTAATCCAGCCTTCTTCTTCGCCTCTAGGTTCGGAGACAATTCCTGGCCAACGCAGGACTTCAGCAATACTGAGCTCTTGCGCCTTCGTAAAGGTCTCTTGGGCTTTTTCTTGGAGGGTGTAGAGCGCATCTAGACGATCTTGGTTCATTGCCCCTAGGGCGTGGGGATTACTCTTAGCAGCCCCTGCGGCGGCGCTATTAACCCGCCAAGCCGCCCGAAACTCCACCTTGCCTCTCGATAGGCTTTGGGTCGCCATTTCTCGCAGTGCAGGCTCAGCCCCACGGCATTCGTCCGGCAGACGAAAGCCCAAATCCAGAAAGCGGCTGTTGACAGCCCGACATTCCACCTGCAGATCAGCCACTACGCCAGCCCCTAGGGAGACTTGGTGAGAAGCGCTGCCATAACCAGTCATGCTCGATATCATATGGACATTGTAGATTCTTTATACACACTTCAGGACAAACCCATGAGCAGCCCAAATTCAGCCAATATTTCCCGTCCCAGCGGTCGTAAGCCAAAAGACTTACGCCCTGTCACGATCTCTCGAAGCTTTACCAAGCACGCAGAAGGTTCTGTGCTGATAGCCTTTGGCGATACCAAGGTGCTCTGCACTGCCAGCATCCTCGATAAAGTGCCACCTCATCAGCGCGGCTCTGGTGAAGGTTGGGTTACCGCGGAATACGGCATGTTGCCCCGCTCCACTCATACTCGCAGCGATCGTGAGGCAGCACGCGGCAAACAATCTGGTCGCACACAAGAAATCCAGCGCCTCATTGGACGCGCCATGCGCAGCGTCTTTAATTTAGAAATTTTGGGTGAGCGCACCATTCATTTAGATTGCGATGTCCTGCAAGCGGATGGTGGCACACGCACTGCTTCAATTACTGGTGCTTATGTGGCGGCCCGTGATGCAGTGAATCAACTTCTCAAAAGTGGCGCACTAACTCAAGACCCAATCATCGATAGTGTTGCTGCTATTTCGGTTGGTATCTATCAGGGTGTTCCAGTGCTCGATTTAGATTACCCAGAGGACTCTTCTTGCGATACTGATATGAATGTGGTCATGACTGGCAAGGGTGGCATGATCGAAGTGCAAGGCACCGCTGAAGGTGCAGCCTTCTCAAGAAGCGAATTAACTGCACTCCTAGATCTGGCCGAACAAGGCATTCAAGAGCTTACTCACTTGCAGATTGAAGCATTGAAATAAGCAGTCCATATTTAATAATGCAAAAGCTCGTTCTCGCCTCGAATAATGCTGGTAAGGTTCGGGAGTTTCAGGCCCTCTTGGCTCCTTTAAACTTTCAGGTGATTCCTCAAGGTGAGTTAGGCATCCCTTCTGCAGATGAACCTCACCACACCTTTGTTGAGAATGCCCTTGCTAAAGCACGCCACGCCAGTGCAGCTTGCGGACTACCAGCTTTAGCAGATGACTCTGGCATTTGTGCACACGCATTAAATGGGCAGCCTGGTGTTTTATCTGCGCGTTATGCTGGTGAGCCTGCCAATGATGTTGCTAATAATCAAAAGCTGATTACAGCACTCAAAGGCAAAAATAATCGCGGCGCCCATTATGTTTGTGCATTAGTCTTTGTAAATAGTGCTAATGACCCAGAGCCCGTCATCGTGCAAACCCGCTGGTATGGCGCTTTGATTGATGATGCGAAGGGTTCTCACGGTTTTGGCTATGACCCCCACTTCTTTTTGCCAGAATTAGGCCTTACCGCGGCAGAGTTAGCACCCGAAAAGAAGAATGCCATCAGCCATCGCGGACAAGCCTTACGTGAGCTCATTACACAATTGCAGTCTCGTGCCTAAGCTACAAGTAAATGCTGTTGTATTAACAGCTCTACCCCCTCTAGCGCTCTACATTCACTTTCCTTGGTGTGAAAAGAAATGTCCTTACTGTGATTTCAATTCACATCAGATTAAAGATGCTTCCGGCGCTGATGGCAAATCTGGCTTTGATGAAAAACGTTATATCAAAGCCTTAATTGCGGATTTAGAAACCGAGCTACCCAACATTTGGGGCAGACAAGTACACAGCATTTTTATTGGGGGAGGAACTCCAAGCCTGCTATCACCCGAAGGCATGGATGAGTTACTTTCAGCGGTACGCGCTCGAGTTCATCTTGAGCCAGATGCTGAGATCACGATGGAAGCCAATCCAGGCTCTATAGAGGCCGATAAGTTTGCCGCCTTTGCCCAGTGCGGCATTAACCGAGTGTCTATTGGTGTGCAGAGCTTTCAGGATGAGCAACTTAAGGCTTTGGGACGTATTCACAATGGTCAGGAAGCGAAGCGGGCCATTCAGATTGCATTAGATCACTTTAAATCAGTGAATTTAGATCTGATGTATGGCCTACCCAACCAAAGTCTTGAAGCGGCAAAGCAGGATGTAGAAACTGCCCTGTCATTTAAGACGCCCCACCTGTCTTTTTACAATCTCACACTGGAGCCCAATACTTACTTCGCTAGCTTTCCGCCTAAGCTTCCCAGTGAAGATGAAGTCGATGCTATCTTTGAACAGAATCTTGATCTCTTGACTAAAGCTGGCTATCAACGCTATGAAGTATCTGCGTATGCCAAGAAAGATCAAGAGTGCAAACACAATCTGAACTACTGGCGCTTCGGCGACTACATTGGTATTGGTGCAGGAGCGCATGGCAAAGTCTCGTTCCCAGGAAAGATTACACGTCAAGTTCGTGAGCGTCATCCCGAAACCTACATGTCGGCCATAGAAAATAAAGGCAATGCCTTAATTGAATCTAGAGAGATCGAGGCCAAGGATCTTCCATTTGAATTCATGCTCAATGTCCTGCGACTAACGAATGGCGTAGATACCAATACCTTTAGCGAGCGTACTGGCTTACCTCTAAGCGTGATGAGCAAGGGATTGGGCGAGGCCAGTAAGAAAGGTTTATTGGATAAGCATCCCAGCAAACTCAAACCTACTGAATTAGGCCTACGCTACCTAAATAATCTGCAAGAGATGTTTTTGGATTGAGCTTATTTGCCCGTCCAAACTGGTGGCTCGCCTTTTAAGAATGAAGCCACACCATTTTTAAAATCCTCACTACCGTAGGTTTCACGAATGAGGTCTTGGCAATCGGGAAGTTGATTGGCAATAATCCTAGCCATCGCCAGCTTGCTCGCTTTTTGGGTAATCGGGGCCAGTTTAGATAAGCGTTCAGCCAGAACATCGGCTTCTTTACTAAGCAGATCTGCATCATGGGTTGCCAGTAAGTAACCCTGAGCATGCAACTCTTTTGCCGAAACCATTTCTGCTAAGAGAAGCATGCGCCGAACAATATTCATACCCATGTGAGCAGCCAACCAGGCGATATTGCCGGGGTAAAGGCAATTACCAAGAGTTCTGGCAATTGGCACGCCAAACTTTGCATCCGGCGTAGCAATCCTAAAATCACAGCAGGTGGCAATGGCAAGGCCACCACCAACTGCCATGCCATCAATCACTGCAATAGTTGGTATTGGAAGAGATGCTAAGGGGTTTAAATAGTCATGTATTGCCTCTTCATAGCGCACACCATCTTCACCATCCTTAAAGCTAGTAAATTGCGCAATATCGCTACCTGACACAAAAGATTTACCACCAGCCCCTCGAAAGATCGCTACGCGGATCGCTGGGTTCTTGGCAATATCTTGGCAGATCGACTTAAGGCTTTCATACATGCCAACCGTCATCGCATTGCGAGCCGCAACATGATCAAAGGTTACATAGGCAATATTGTCGCGCAAGTCAAAGGTGACTTGCGCGACTTTATCTTGCGTCTCTTGTTCTGTCATGAGTACCCATTATTCAGCTTTAATATTGAGGCTCTTGACCAAACGCTGGTACTTTGCCAACTCAGCAGTTAAGAAGAGGCTAAATGCTGCTGGGGTTGTGGGGCCCTCAGGTTGCAAGCCTTGTGAGTCTAGTGTTTTCTTAATTTGTGGATCTGCCATGGCTGCTTTAACTGCTTGGTCGATCTTATTGACTACTGCGGGATCCATACCTTTTGGACCCATAATCGAGTACCAATTGGTGACATCAAAGCCAACAATACCCACTTCGTTAAAGGTGGGAACATTCGGCAGAATCGATAAACGCTTTGGCGTGGAAATGGCCAAAGCTTTCAAGCTGCCATCTTTGATTTGCTGCAAGTTTGGGGGCAAAGTATCAAAGTTCATGGTAATTTGACCGCCCAACAAATCGATAATGGCTTGACCACTGCCTTTGTATGGAACATGGTTGATTTCAATACCAGCAATCTTGCCAAACAATGCACCGGCTAAATGTTGGGTGCTACCAATTCCAGAAGAACCATAAGTCATTTGTCCTGGATTAGCTTTTGCTAAAGAAATCAATTGTGCAACTGAGTTCACCGGCAATGAGGCTTTAACTAATAAGACGTTTGGCACATAACCCAGATAAGTAATGGGTGTGAAATCCGTTGCAGGGTTGTATGGCACATTAGTCAATACAAAAGGTGCAATCGCATTCGAATTAGAGTGCCCAACGAGCAAGGTATAGCCGTCAGGATTGGATTTGGCAATCTGATCTGCAGCAATAGTTCCAGCGGCACCCGACTTGTTTTCCACAATCACGCTTTGCCCAAGAATCTCACTCATTTTTGGAGCGATAGCGCGGGCGACAATATCAGTACCGCCACCAGGCGCAAAGCCAACAATTAATCGAATGGGTTTTGCAGGATAAGTGGGTTGAGCTATTGCAAGCCATGAGGAGGCACCCAGGATAAATGCCAGCAAACTTCGAAGCACCCAGGATTTCAGCAACATAATGTCTCCAATATTGTTTTAATTGTGTTTGATACTATTAGAGCTTCATTCTAAACATATAAAAACCATCGAGACAATGACGAAAACACCTATGAGTGAAGGTTCTAGACCCCTCCCCCTTTCTGGAGTGAGGGTGCTGGATGTGAGCCAAGTGATGGCCGGACCTTACTGTTGCATGCTCTTAGCTGACTTAGGTGCCGATGTCATCAAGATTGAGCCACCTGCTACTGGTGATCAAACTAGAGGTGCGATGGGATTTAAGATGAAGGGTTCAGACAGCATGGGCTTTCTGAATATGAACCGCAATAAACGCAGTTTGACCCTGAATCTCAAAACCGAAGCTGGCAAGAAAGTCTTTTTTGAACTGGTTAAAACAGCAGACATCTTGGTGGAAAACTATCGTCCCGGTGTCATGAAAAAACTGGGCATTGATTACCCTTCACTACAAAAATTGAATCCAGGATTGGTGTACGCCAGCATCTCTGGCTTTGGCCAAACAGGCCCCTGGGCGGATCGTCCTGGGTTTGATTTGATGGCCCAAGCTATGTCTGGCGTCATGAGTGTGACCGGTTACCCCGATGGCCCACCAGTCAAAGCAGGTGTTCCAGTGGCTGATATTGGTTGCGCCCTCTTTGCTGTCTACGGAATTTTATCTGCCTATATTGGCAAAACCAAAACGGGTGAAGGGCAGTTTATTGATGCTTCCTTATTTGATTCTGCTCTTGCGTTTTCAATTTGGGATACCGCGCAATACTGGGGTACGGGTGTTGAGCCCTATAAGCTAGGTACTGCCAATCATATGAGCGCTCCTTATCAAGCTATGAAAGCCTCTGATGGCTATTTTGTGATGGGTGCTACCAATCAAAAACTTTGGAAATTGCTTTGCGAAAAGATTGGTCGTCCAGAACTCTTTGAAGATGCACGCTTTAAAACCAATCCACTGCGTCTAGCTAATCGCCTTGAACTAGCAAGCGAGCTAGAGAAAACCTTTATTACTAAAACGAGTGAAGAATGGGTTACCGCTTTATTAGCCGCAGGCATTCCCGCAGGACCCATCAATACCTACCCAGAAGCATTTGATAGTGAACATGGTCGACATCGTAAGATGCGTATAGAGATTGACCATCCTATTGAAGGCAAAGTTCCCAATATTGGTTTTGCTGTGAAGATGATGGGTACACCACAGCAAGTTCATAGACACCCTCCACTTTTAGGTGAGCACACGGATGAGCTCTTAGCTGAACTAGGATTTGTTGACGACAAACTCAAGGCACTAAAGACAGGCGGTGCTTTTTCTCCTTAGCTCATCACCACTGTTGTTCTCGCCATCAAGGCAGTGATTGCTTCTTGACGTTTATGTTGGAGCAATGCATCAAAGATGGATGCTTTAAGGACGTCATATGTCGGGAGTACAAATGGTCGAATATCCTCAACGCGAATAATATGCCAACCCAGTGAAGTCTGAATAGGTTTTGTTGTGTGCTGCCCTTTTTTTAAATTTAGAACAATTTCATTAAGCGGTATGATAATTTGTAGGTATTACACTCTGGCATGCTGCTTTGCATAATGCGACCACATCAACGGTGATCTATAGTCTTCCGAAAATATAAGTATTCCATGTCATCGGTAATTTTTGATGCTGTCTTACGTGGAATGCCTGCATGACGGGATCCCTTCAATTAAATCCAGATAACTCAAACGGATCATTTAACTCGGTAAAAATTGACAGCTTTAGGCGCATATCTTGAACCGCCACTTTCGCCCACTTAGCGGATGTAAATTTATAGACCATCATTACTTCATTACTCCGCCATTGAGAAACGATTGACTGTTGTTGCGCAACGCCCTTCAATCAATGAAACAATTTTGACAAGGATTGGATGACTCCAGCCCTTAGCCTCAAATTGTGCCTGCAATCCTTTTGCCAAATTAGGCAACTCACCTGCAATCTCCAGCACCCTTCTTTTTAATTGGGGTGCGCCCAATTGTGCCGCTTCAGCCATTTGCCCCCAATGGCGTGCATGCAATTCATCAAAGCGGTATTTGCTACCAATCTTCATTGCCATGCTATCGCTGAGGTCTGGATAGACCGCTGTTGATAACACGTCATAAAGTGGCGCCAATTGAATTCCGATTTGACTGTAGAGCAATGAAAAGTTCTTTGCGTGAGCATCGTTGTTGCCCACCAAGCAATTAAAAATGATGTAGTCCAATAGTCGCAAAAGATTGGGGGCGCTTGGAGTAGTTACCTTGCGTACCAATGCAAATCCATCAGCAATAGTTAGCCCACCCTCATTCTGATATTTAAACTCAGGCGCTACGCCCAATGCCTGACAGAAGTCCTCTTGATGCAATCGTCTTAACTGTCTACCATCAAGAAAACGATCATAGCGCTCTACCAGTAAATATGTTTTATCTTTGGTTCGGCCAATCTTGGCTGTGGCGGCATCTAGCTTTAACTCCCTGGCTAGAGCAAGGCAAAATGCTTCGTTATAGACACTGCCATCAACGCCTGATATCTCAGGTTTAAGAATGTATGAGCTTGGGATATTATTCTTTGGCAGGCCAATTTCAAAATGACTTTGGCCATCTTTGCCCGACACTTCCCTAGCAACTACTGGCAACTTCTCCTGAGCTCCAGCGAGCGATAACCTCAGGCCGGATTCTCCAGCGAGCAATGGTTGCTTATGCAACTTCTCTAGCACTGCAAGCAACTGTTCCTCTTCTAGCCACTCTATTGATTCACTTGCATGCGCTTCTACCGGCGGTGTTTGACCAGGCTCTAGCAAAATCAATGCACCCGCGCACTCGCCCCCAATGCCATCTAGCAATGCGAAATCATTTTTACTCGATACCTTTAAGATGTTCGCTACTGCAGCACGTTTATCACCCTCAGGCAATAAGCCGGCGAAAAAGGGTTTTGCAATCTTGTCACCAAATGGCTCAGCGCGTAACGGCAAGGATTGAGAGAGTGGCTTAGCGTTTTTTGATTCTAGCCATTCAGGTAGATACTGAAAAGATAGGTAGCCTTCATCCTGAGTTAGAGCCCCTACGCGCTCGCCAAAAAACCAGACGTTCAACTCTCGAACCATTAGCGCACCCCATCTTGTTTATTGCCAATGAAAGGGTCCATACCCTCCACGCTTAGTACTCCGCCCAAGGCTTGCAACACTCTCAGAATATTTTCCAATCTAAGAGTGGATTTGCCTGCCTCTAGCTCAACAATGAACCTTACCCCTACATTGGCGGCTAGCGCCAACTGCGGCTGAGTCAATTTCAGGCGCTTGCGTGTCTCACGCACTAAGCGACCTAGATCTAGAGAGTTTTGAATTTGTGTGCTCATAAATATTTCCTGATCGGGAAATTTTACTCTAATTTGCCTATTTTTTCAACATAATTTCCTGATCGGGAAATTTATTGCTTTATTGCTCATATTATAGGCATATATTCCCGATCGGGAAATATTATTTTATTTAATCAATGCTGACTTATAGGAACTCTGCCCTTTCCAGTCTTGCAGGGCATATTCAGATTTATTGCCAAGGATCGCAATCAATGGGCCAAGCTTGTGAAGGATGCAAAACTCCAGGTTGATCTCAACTAAAACAAACATGCTAAATAAAAAAAGGACCGATTATGAGCAATTCATTGAGGTCCTTTTTTATTACCCCCCCTTTTTTTTACTCTCCAGCAGTAATAGCTATCTCTTGCGCAGCAAATGGGTCCTTAGCGGGTTGGGCCACAGGTTTTTGCGCTGCCTTTGGCTTAGTACCTGGCATTAATTCGAAATCCGGCACAAAGACTGTTAAGGTGCTTCTCAACTGATCAAATACCTTACGATCACCATCAAACTGTACCTTTCCCTGCGCTTGCAACTGATCAAAGGTAGTTTGCCCACCCATCACCCGCTCTAAATCACTGCGATTTAGTGTCACAGTCAGATTTGGATTTTTAGCTTGCTGACCCTTTATATTGGTCAATGCAGAATTGCTCATCTCAATGACAAACTGCTCCCCGTTATCCGGTGTGGAAAGATTGATGACAAAATTCATATCTGCCGCCTTTTTACTATCCATACTGATACCAAGGGCGTTTAGCCAAAGTTCGGTTGTCATACCTCTGATCATGTCCGGACCGTTAGTCTTCGGAGAGGCTCCAGTAGGCATCCCATGACGCAACTCGTAAGCAGCGCCTAAGAAACTATTCCGCATACTGGGACTCTCTTTTTGATATCCAATTTGCTCAAAGATATCTGCCAGCAAGTCTTTTGCGGGCACATTATTAGGTTGCGCGTAAACCAATTTATTCACAATCTCCATGGCTTCACGATATTGACCTTTTTTGTATAGCTCTCTGCCCTTAGCCAAGATCTTTGCAGAGCCGCCCATCATCTCCACGTAAAGGGGTGCGGCATCTTTGGGTGACAGCGGTGCCAATGTTGCTGGATTGGCATCCCAATAACCAAGATAGCGATTAATGACAGCGCGACTATTGTGCTCTTCAGAACCGTGATAACTATGAGCAGCCCACTGCTTTTTCAAACTCTCAGGCTGCTTATAGACATTCTGAATCTCGTTAATCGTGACACCATTATTGGCTAAATGTAAAACTTCATTATGTAAATGTGCATAACTATCACGCTGAGTCCGCATGACTTCTTGAATACGCGCATTACCCCAACGAGGCCATGTGTGTGAGGCGAACATCACATCGCTTTCATTACCGTAGCGATACAAAGCATTATTGATATTTTTAGACCAAGCCAATGAATCTCGTACTAAAGCGCCACGTAAGGTGTAGATGTTGTGAATCGTACCGGTAATATTTTCCGCAGCCCAAAATGCCTTAAATTGCGGGAAGTAGGTATTCATTTCGGCTGGCGCTTCCGTTCCAGGGGTATTCTGGAACTCCATTTCCACTCCATCTACAGTCATTTTTTCGTAAGGTTGGTTGATATAAACATTTGGTTCAATCAAGCCTAAATTACCGGCAGCAGTATTCTTGCCAATGGATTGGTCAACGTGTCCAAATGGGCTTCGAGGTAAAAGCACTCCGTATTGAAAATACAGTCTGCGAGTCATTGCATTGCCGGCGTAGACATTCTCCGCAATCGCGTGATCCATAAAGCCAGCAGGAGCAATGATTTTGACTTTGCCGCTCTTAACATCAGCTTCATCCACTACGCCGCGGACTCCACCAAAATGATCGGCATGGGAGTGGGAGTAAACCACGGCTATTACCGGACGTTTGCCTAGTTTTTCATTGACCAACTCAAGAGCGGCTCTAGCAGTTTCTTTTGCAGCTAGGGGGTCAAAAACTATCCAACCCGTATTGGTTTTAATGAAGCTAATATTAGCTAAGTCAAAGCCACGCACTTGATAAATCTTTCCAGGCACCACTTCATAGAGTCCGTAGGCCATATTGAGAATTGCTTGGCGCTGTAATGATGGGTGAACGCTATCAAACTCCTTGCCTTGCAATAGAAAGTCATAACTTCCCATATCCCATGCAACATTGCCAGCATCAGCCATGATTGTTTTGTAAGCGGGAGTAGCAATCAATCCGCGTTTAGATTCTTCAAAGTCGCGCCGATCTTCGAAAGGTAAGGTTTTGCGTAAACTCTTTTGCAACTCGACAGTATATTTTGAGGGAGCATTACCTTTTGCATCAAAATGCTTGCCCTCTAAGGCACCAGGGTCCGAAACCACTCCGCCGCCGCCCGCTGCTAATACATAGCCTGAGCTCATAACGCCAATCGCACAAACAACTGACTTAATAATGCATGCTTTCATATAGCACTCCAATGTAATGATATGTATTTGGGTAAATAAGCGGATCTTACAATTGATCCCAATAATTGAATCTTTTCAGAATACGATAATTATCATTATTTTTAATCTAAAATCAAAGATTACCCTATAGTGACTTTCCTTAAATTAACGAGATTCAATGATGTGCAATATCAAAATAATTGCTTGTGGCGCTCTTTTTCTCTTGCTAACGGGATGCTCCTCTTTAGAGCGCAAATCTGCCATTCCGCCCGACGCCCTAAATAAAGCGCAAATTGCCGGTTTACCCAGCGTCAGATATCTGATTTCAACCCAAGCGGGTATTGATGATTTGGTAAAAGATGTGGTTACCTTAGAGACTACTCGTGGTGTCAAGGCTTTTACAGGGGACGCCAATTACTTGGCCTTGTCAGGTGGTGGTGATGATGGCGCCTTTGGTGCAGGACTTTTAGTGGGTTGGTCAGAGCAAGGTTCAAGGCCCGCATTTAACTTAGTCACCGGCATCAGTACGGGTGCGCTAATTGCGCCATTTGCATACCTTGGCAAAGACTGTGACCCTCTCTTGCGAAAAGTGTATACCGGCATTGGCCCGAGCGATGTCTATATTGAACGCGGTATTTTGTCGGGTATTTTCAGTGATGGTCTTGCTGACTCCACACCCTTATATCAATTGATTTCGAAATATGTGGATGCGCAGTTTTTGCAAAAAATTGCGCTTGAGTACAACACGCATGGCAGATGGTTGCTGATTGGTACAACCAACATCGATGCAGGCTTGCCCGTGATTTGGAATATGGGGCGGATCGCCAGCATTGGCACGCCCGAGGCTTTAGATCTCTTTCGTAAGATTATGCTGGCCTCAGCTTCGATTCCGGGCGCCTTTTCACCGGTGATGTTTGATTTTTTACTCGGCTCAGAAGCTTTTCAGGAAATGCATGTCGATGGTGGAGCGAGTACGCAAGTCTTTTTATACCCTTCCCTAGCAGCAGCCAAGGCTAAGGCAATGGGTATCTCACGGCGCCAGCATCGAGAAGCCTACATTATTCGCAATGCTCGCCTAGATCCGCGCTGGAATGAAACAGAGCGCCGGACCATTAGCGTGGCGGGTCGAGCTATTTCACAATTAATCCAGACTCAAGGAATAGGTGATTTATATCGTATCTACAACACTACTCAAAGCGACAATGTTGGGTTTAATTTAGCCTACATTGGATCTGACTTTAATGAGCCCCACACCCAGGAATTTGACAGCGCCTATATGAATGCCCTATTCCGCTACGGCTACGATCAGGCTGTTAAAGGCTACCCTTGGAAGAAATATCCTCCAGGCTTTCAAGCGGCTTTTGATCATGATGCTACTCCAAAGGAAGCGCAGCAAATTCAGAAACATCATCCGCAAAAATATAAGCCCGATTAAGGAGAGGTGCCGTATTCAGAGATGCTCAGCCATTTTTCAAATATGGCTTCAAGTGTGGCAATTGGACTTAATTTGTGCAGCAGATTACTGGGCTTCACAAAAGTAACCACCATTCGAGATTACTTCCCCCTCAAGATTTTGAGCGGCAGGATGATAGCCAGTGGCCTTAAAAGTAAGCCAAGATAAATCATATTCCGAGCAAGCTAGATCGGCATCCGCTTTCATCTCTGGCGAAATAGGTCCAAATCGAGAAGAGTGATCCCAAGTCAGTCTGTCACTACCGTAGGGATCAGGCACTAAGCGGGGTGCTTGCTCAGAAATAACTGCCCCAACCTGACCACGCATATCCAACCATTCATTAAAGGCCTCCTCAAGACTATGATCCAGATGGTCGCCACCACTGCAGTGCTCCATTTCATGCTCCAAAATTGATTGGGGTGCCCCTTTGGGTATATAGATATCGCAGGTTTGCCGATTGAGGTTGTAAATAGAACACCCAAAAGAAATAGAGCCTAGATTCTTGTTTGCAAGTGGCAAATATTTCCAGCACTGCGCGTTCACCTCTAGAATGGAAGTTTCATGAACGCTAACCTGGAGTTGTGGCCAGCCTTGTACGTGACTTCCAATTGAAGTGCATGACTGTAACAATAGCAATGGAATGTAAGCAAGCAGTTTTTTCATCACATGAACACATCTCTTTCATATTGGATAAAAAATGGTCTTTGTAGCACCTTACTATTCACCTTACTGCGATGACTCCCGCAAGTCAATCGGCATAATGCTTGAAAAATGGGCTCACCCTTGAAAAAATGGACTCTACTCACCTTCTTATTGATGGTGTTTCTTGCCTACCTGATAGGGGTGGCTACAGCTGATCGGCAGAATATGATCCGACTGCACTTGCAAAAACTGCGCAGTCAAGTGATGGGCTATGATTCCGTATTGACAGGAACTTTTTTGATGGATGCGGTTTCAAAAGTCAGACCTCAAAATGAGTTATTCAATACCTTTTCTCCACCTGTAGACGTAGTCATGATTGGCGATTCATTGACGGCAAATGTCATGTGGAATGATGTGTTTCCGAATGTCAAAATCGCCAATCGCGGTATTGGCGGAGACCGCACAGTAGACATTCTGAATCGCCTAGATCCGATACTCAAACTTAAGCCTAAGAAAGCATTTTTACAAGCTGGCCTAAACGATTTTGCTACTGGTGCTTCCGTAGATCAGGCTTTTAATACTTACACAAAGATTGTGCAGCGTTTGCAGAAAAATGGTGTCACTGTATATATACAATCTACTGTTGAATGTTCACGTCTGCGCTGCGGAAAAGAAGTGGAAGATGTCCGAAAACTGAATACCCTACTTCGCCAATATGCCAAAGATAAAAACATCACTTTCATTGATCTCAATCAGCAATTAAGTTCGACTTTACAGGGTTTGCTATCGCAATACACCACCGATGGCAGCCACTTAAATGCGCAAGGCTATGTGCAGTGGAGCAAGGCAATCACACCTTACATATCGCAATAAGATGACTGAGGTAATTAAGTTGTTTTAGTGCGTCTACTTTTTTCTGAGTGTCTGACAACTTTGCTTCTTGCCATCAATGCAGTAATTGCCTCTTGACGCTTACGATGCAATAACGACTCAAACAGAGCCCCTTTAATAGTTTCAAATGCTGGCACAACAAAGGGACGAATATCCTGCACCTTTACAATATGCCAACCCAGTTTTGTGTGAATTGGCTGTGCAGAAAATTGATTTTTTTCAATTTAACGACATGATCATTCAATGGCACAAGGATTTGTGCTGGTATAGCCCAGCCAATATAGCCGCCAAGCCCTCTAGATTGCTGGTCAATCGATTTTTCCTCAGCAAGCGCACTAAACGATACCCCTTGCTGAAGTTGCTCAATCAAACGAATACCCTCCAGCTCGCTCTGGACAATAATCTGTGACAGTAGGTACTCATACGCGTTCTTAGGGTCTTGAGCAAGTATTTGTCGCTTGTTGTATTCCGCCAAGATCTCGTGTTCCTGAATTTCGAATGAGCGGTGCTGTTTCGAAAACCAGATTTCTAGGACAGATTCTTTTTGATCGGCGGTAAATCGATACTGAGAGAAATTGCTGCCATACTCAGTATGGTTAAGATCTTGCGCAATAACTTCGCGCAAAATCATGTCATTCAATATCGTATCGCGATGCCCCATCGTATCGGGCACGCCTTGCGCAACGGCCTGGGCTAATTTTTTTCGATAGTCCCTCAAAGTGATCTTCTTGTCATTAACAGTTACTATAGGCGAAAAGTATTTTCGATAGACAATTAGAAGACCGAGTCCCATCAGTGCAGCTAAGCTAACAATGAAAGCAATAATAATTGTTGTATATCCGCGCTCTTGAGCTTCGGTAGTATGAGTCTGAGGCGCACCCTTTATGACCTCGGGTGATGGCGCAGTTAGGGGCTTTTTCGTAAAAGGGGCTTGAGCCCCTGCACCAGCCCCTGGTGAAAATGAACTACGGTTTTGTGTTGGCAGCGCTGCAGAGCCTGCACTTGTGTTACTAGAAGACTTTGCGGCATGTTTGTTCGCTGCAAACGTCAGGCTATAGACGCCGATCAGAAAGCAGCCAAGCGCTATCTTGATCCAACTCTGAGAAGAACTACCCATGGATTTGCGCAAATAATTAGTTATAAACCTTAGCAACTTTTACATTTTTCATTAAGTTTGCCAAAGCATCTTGCCTGCGTTGCTGAACCAAAGATTGCGCGATGCCGACCTTGGCCTGATCAAAACTAGGCATGACAAATGGTCGAATATCATCCACTTTGATGACATGCCAATAGACTCCAATTTGAATTGGATTTTGTGTTATCTGCCCCCTTAATAAATTGGGGACGACCAAATTAATGGGTGGGGTCAGTTGGGAAGGTAGCACCCAACCTAACATACCGCCCATGGACGCTGTCTTTTGATCGATTGATTTTTGTTTGGCTAAGCTTTCAAAGTTCGTTCCATTTTTTAACTGGCGAATGAATTCATTTGCCTGATCTTCGCTAGTAACAACAATTTGCGATATTTGATACTCTTGCGAGTTTTTTGCTTCCCGACTTAAAGTGACTTGTCTCTCGTATTCCGCTCTGACCTGGGCATCGGTCAATGGGTGAGCTTTAAAGTATTCGGCAAACCAAATCTCTTGCAGAGCATTACTTTGCGCCAGCTCTAATTTAAACGCATTGTTATCGCGCTCCAATAGCTTAGTTTTTTTAACGTCTTGCGCAATTGCTTCACGCGTCACTAAATCATTAAATACCTTATTACGCAGCTCAGGGGTTTCTGGAGCGCCATCGGCAATCGCTTGTCTTAGCCACTTTTGATACTCAGCAGTAGTTAGTTTTACGCCATTCACGCTGGCGAGCGCGGCTTGCGGCTCTGAAAGGTTTTGTGCACCCGCAGAGTTGATAAAGATGAAGAAAGCTAATAGCAGCAAGGCTTTGCAGATTGAATTCATATGAGGACTCATATTGCCTTTCTAAAAGATTTCTGTACCCCGCACTAATGAGTCTTAGCTCGTCATTAGCTGGGACTAAAAACCAACTGTGTACGTAACCATTGCAGTCGTGGTGCTAACGGATTTAAATGGCTCTTGTCGATAGATGCCGGTCACACCAATGCGCTGGTTTTTTTCTACATCATAATAAGCACCCACAGTTGCAGTAGGTCTGGTTTTTACTGGGTTCGGATTAAAGTTTATTGTTGTTAAGGTGCCTAAATCGGGATTTGTACCCAAGTAAGATCCATTACTGGTTTTGGTATCAGACTCTATACCAGCACTTGCAAAGAAAGTAGTCGCGGGAATGCCTTTATAGCTTGCACCCACGCCTGCCAAAGCGGTGGTCGCATTCGTATTAACCGCACCAAAGGTCATTGGAGCATAGACGGATGCCGTACTTTGCTCTGTATATCCACCCATATTATTTTGGGTATAACGCATTCCAAGGTATGGTGAAACAACGGTGTTGTCAGTGACACCAAAACCATATTTTCCAATAATTTGTGCGCCTTGACTAATTAAGGCAGAACCACCAGAACCCGGCTCAGAGCTACCTACTACTTGTCGTGTCACAGTCGCATTCTTCTTGCCGTAGGCTGCTGCTACTTTGGCTTCCCAGCCTGTGCCATTAGCAACATCTTCTGCCCACACCCCAAAGACACCAATGAGTGGTGAGTTATTGCCCAATTTGACTCCACTAGGTGCATTAGCAACGGATAAGTTCTGATCAGCATAAGCGCCGATGCGGGTATTATCATCAAGTCGATAGGCAGCAATCAAAAGACCACTCGTATTATTTAACCCATTGGAGGCTTGCACAGCAGTATTGCGACCACCTGCTGATACACAAATATTATGTATATCAAACACTGGGCAATCATAAGTAAAGCTATTTGCAAGCACCGTATTTTGCAAGGTAAAAATTGGTTGCAATGCGTTAGCGGTATTCACTAAAGATTGCTGTGAGTCCGCAGTTGCAGGACCTAATACCAAATACACATCATTCGGATCATATGCCAAGGAGTAACGTAATGGTGTCACGCTAGAAAGATTAGATGAAAATGTCCCAAACGTTCCAGAAACGCCATTACCTGTCATTAAGGTATACCGCCCTACTCTGTAAGTGCCGCCGCTCGCTGCTAAATTTAAAGTACCAGCTACCGTAACAGCACCAGCAACATTAACCTGTTGATTATTATTAGGCGAGATCGTCATCAATAAAGTGCCGGATGATGTCTGGGTATAAGTACCGCCTAGGGCAACATTGCCGGTCTTGGCAGTCACATCAAATTTACCCGTGTTATTGACCGTACTACTAGTGGTAATCGATCCATTGCCAGATAAGGCCAGAGTTGCAGCTGGATTAATCGTTGTTGCACCAGTATAAGTATTAGTGCCCGTGAGTGTTTGTGTACCACCAGTCAGGGTCACTCCTCCAGTGCCGCTGATCACGCCATCAAAAGTGCCGCTACCAGCACCATTGGATGCACCATTGGTAATAGTTAAGGTTTGCGCTCCTAAGAGAGCTTGACCATTACCAGACAAGGTAGTGATCGATGTGCCACTGGTCGTTGCTGAAATATCAAAGCTGCCGTTATCCACTACGCCCCTGGAGGTGGCAATCGAACCGGTACCAGATAGTGCTAAGGTAGCCCCGGTATCAATCGTGGTAGTGCCGGTGTAAGTGTTGGTGCCCGTGAGGGTTTGTGTACCAGCAGCAACCGTGACAGAGCCACCAGTAGCACTTGAACTACCGTCGGCAGAACCATCAGCGATCACGCCACTATAAGTACCACTCGCATTAGACAGTGTTAGGTTTTGCGCTCCTAAGAAAACGGTGTTCTCTATGCCGACATCTGCTAAGGATTGAATCGTTGCGCCAGCAGTGGTTCCTGAAATATCGAAGTTGGCATAACCCGTTAGGTTCACACCACTCGATGTTGCAATTGAACCCGTACCCGTTAACGCTAAGGTTGCTTTGTTCGCGCTAGCAGTACCGCTAATCGTTGTTGCACCAGTATAAGTATTAGTGCCCGTGAGTGTTTGTGTACCACCAGTCAGGGTCACTCCTCCAGTGCCACTGATCACGCCATCAAAAGTGCCGCTACCAGCACCATTGGATGCACCATTGGTAATAGTTAAGGTTTGCGCTCCTAAGAGAGCTTGACCATTACCAGACAAGGTAGTGATCGATGCGCCACTGGTCGTTGCTGAAATATCAAAGCTGCCGTTATCCACTACGCCCCTGGAGGTGGCAATCGAACCGGTACCAGATAGTGCTAAGGTAGCCCCGGTATCAATCGTGGTAGTGCCGGTGTAAGTGTTGGTGCCCGTGAGGGTTTGTGTACCAGCAGCAACCGTGACAGAGCCACCAGTAGCACTTGAACTACCGTCGGCAGAACCATCAGCGATCACGCCACTATAAGTACCACTCGCATTAGACAGTGTTAGGTTTTGCGCTCCTAAGAAAACGGTGTTCTCTATGCCGACATCTGCTAAGGATTGAATCGTTGCGCCAGCAGTGGTTCCTGAAATATCGAAGTTGGCATAACCCGTTAGGTTCACACCACTCGATGTTGCAATTGAACCCGTACCCGTTAACGCTAAGGTTGCTTTGTTCGCGCTAGCAGTACCGCTAATCGTTGTTGCACCAGTATAAGTATTAGTGCCCGTGAGTGTTTGTGTACCACCAGTCAGAGTCACTCCTCCAGTGCCGCTGATCACGCCATCAAAAGTGCCGCTACCAGCACCATTGGATGCACCATTGGTAATAGTTAAGGTTTGCGCTCCTAAGAGAGCTTGACCATTACCAGACAAGGTAGTGATCGATGCGCCACTGGTCGTTGCTGAAATATCAAAGCTGCCGTTATCCACTACGCCCCTGGAGGTGGCAATCGAACCGGTACCAGATAGTGCTAAGGTAGCCCCGGTATCAATCGTGGTAGTGCCGGTGTAAGTGTTGGTGCCCGTGAGGGTTACTGTTCCATTACTAGCAGCGCTATTGGTAATCGATAAGCTGCCAGGAACCCCAGAAGCGTCATCTGAAAATACCCCTGTAAAAGTGGAGGCTAGTCCATTGGCATTGATCAAACCACCATTAGTGGTTATGGTGAAGTTACCGCCGTAGGTATTTGCCACATCCACTAATAATGTTCCACCATCAAAACGATTATTAAAGTTTGGACTTACCCCGCTCACGATACTAGAGGCAATATTAGTGCCATCTGAATTACCAGCAACAACAATATCTGGCTTGCCGGAACCACCGGTACAACTTCCGGCAATGGGGCTGTAACATAAATCTAGCCATCCAGCATTCGTAGCATCCTGCAATACTTGATAGGTGTAACTTGTACCGCCGAGACTTTGGGTATAAGTTTGTGTAGTAAAGCCGGCAAGAGAATTACTCCTCAAAATACCCTGATACAAATTATCTGCCACTAGGGTTGAGCTTGGTAGCAAAGTAAAGTCATAAGCACCGGAGAAGCTCGCACCACCAGTAATATTCAAAATACTATACGAAGTAGTGCTTGCAATTTCTAATGTATAGGTACCTGATTGAGCGTAATTTCCAGTGATGGTTGGACTCTTAGCTGCCACCACGGTGAGGTTGCCAGCATTCGTAAAGGTATTACCAGTCACCAGAGTGACATCATCATTTAAGGTCAGACTTCCGCCCGCATTAACATTAAATGTTTTAACATTAAAAGTATTTGCAGTAGAAAAAGTACCCACCGCATTAACGGTAGTATTAGAACCAGTAACAGCGCCAGTAATTGTTCCCGCGGCACCATTCAGATTAATTGTTCCAGGGGTCGCATTGAAAGTTACCGGCCCATTTATTTGACCACTATTGTCAAGCGTTAAAGCAGTAACAGTATTGGCATAGACCGTACCATTAATCACGCCCGATGATTCATTCGTAATGCCGCCACCAACACTTCCGGTAATGTTAATAGCATAGCTATCAGGATTATTAGTGTGATTAATAATCCCGAAATTATCAATGCCGCCAGTGGCAGTACCGCTAATGTTAATAGCGCCATTTAAGATGCCAGTAGCGCTATTAGTAATCGCACCAGTAATGTCTCCGGCATTATTAATAGCTACGCCATTGGAGCTGGTAATGGTTCCAGAATTGGTAATACCACCTTCAATGTAAGAAGCCACAACTCCAGATGATGCTCCGCCAATAGAAATGCTATAAGAACCGGAACTAATCGTGCCATTATTCGTGACGTTGCCAGTCACCCCAGATGAATCAGCAAGAAACATCCCAAAGCCGCCAGCCGTTAATGTGCTACCCGATCCAATGCTCACGCTATCTAAGACAAAACCATTGACATAGATACCCCGCTGGGAGCTGGTGAGATCTCCATTGAGATTGATTGCCCCCGCATAATTTCGTGGACTTGGTGCTCCGGTAGGGTTATAGACGTAACTAATTCCGGCGCTGGTTCCTGTACTGCCGGTGTATTGCAAGAGACCGCCACTATCTACAGTGATGCCACCTAAATTGAGACCAGTTGAACTACTACTCACGCCAATTGGAATGCTAGAAGAAACGATTGAACCCGAGCCTGTAATCTCCACCGAGTTAGTAGATAAAGTACACGCGCTAGACGAAGATGAAATCGTTGATGCGCAGTTTGCAGCAGAGGCGATACCCCTTCCCAATAACAGCGGACCACTCATGAGTAATGTACTGACTAAAGCTGCTGTGAGTGTTCGCAGCCTAAATGGAATGAGCGCAAAACTTTCAGAAAAAACAATGGTGTTAACTAAGCGGGAACTTACTGAACCGCCAGCAGAGCTCGCGAATTCAGAGGCAACCTGAATGAGCCCAGTCGACTTATTAAATACAAGGCGGTAAATTTTATTCATGAGTTCGGTTTAGCAGATTAGATAAACACATTTTTTGTTTTTTTCTGATTGCGTAATTAATCCAGCGTACTCAATATAATGAAGAAAAATTCTCTTCAGTAATTCTTAAGCAAAACAAAAAAGTAATTATTAATAAAAGTTGTAGAGATTATATCGAATATCGCTTGAATTTCCCGATTTCCCGTATTCATTGACCTGGTGAAGCTCTAAGGCGGACAAGGCTTGCTCCTAGAGTGCCAATCGGGTTGGGAGCTAATGAGCCAGATCATGCTAAAAATCCAATAAAACTACCCTTGTTTTGAAATCAATTTTGGGTGCTGATTAACACCCTGAGCCACACAATCCCAGCAACAATAATGCTAGATGATCTAAGGCACAGCTATCAGGAATCAAAGCAACAAGGTTAGACTTTTTTCTTTAGAGCATTCGTCAAACGAACCAATCCAGGGCTGTATGTTTTAGGAGGAACACAAGCGCGAATAATAAATAAAGCTTCACTATTTTTTGCCTGCGTTAAAGCTTCATGCAACTCGTTCTCTGTGTGACACAAGATGCCAGTTCCAACACCAAAAGCCTTAGTAAGCTCTTCTGCATGCAGAGCTGGTATGTCATTGAAAGGCCCATCGATCATCGGACGTTGAGTGCCATAACCTTGGTTATCCATCACGATAATGATGGGATATACACCATGATGAACTGCGCTCAGCGCTTCTAAACCTGTCATTAAAAAAGCACCGTCACCTACTAGCACCATGGGTCTGGTATTTGGGTCGGCTTTACCAGCTCCTAAAGCGGCCGGTACCGCATATCCCATGGTGGCGTAATACGCACTTGCCAAAGTGAGCGTCTGGGCCGGCAAGTCTACAGACGCAAAAAGACAATCACCTGGGTCTACTATTAAACGGGTTTTGTGATCGATAAAACCAGCAATACATGCCATGATACTTTCCACCAGCAATGCTTTACCCGCCTGCGGAGTAAACGTATTCTGTCGCCTAACAACTTGACCACCCTCTTGATAAGCTCTTTGCTTGCCAGCCTGAATGAGCGCAGGTAAAAATGCCCACAGTGGAACATCGTGATAAGTATGAAAACCGATGTTGACATGAGTGTCAGTACATTCAATTACCTGACCCCTTTCTAGGTGATCGGTAAATCCACCCATCACTAAATCACCGTACAACACACCAAACGAAATCAAGGGCTTTGCGCTCTCTACTTGCTGCACAACCGAATCGCTACTGACCGCTCCCATATAAACACCCAATGCTAGCGGATGCGTTTCAAGAATCACCCCTTTTGAAAGTGAAGTGGTAGCCATGGGCACACCGAAATATTCCGTAAAGGCTAAGAGTTCAGGTCCAAGTTTGCGACGCACCGCCATGACCCCTGCAACGGAAACCGCATCTCCAGAAGCTTCTAATAAGTCTAAGGTTTCTTCAACGGCTAGCTCTAAACGTGTTGGATGCACTTTTGGTAAATCAATAACAAGACTACCCACGCGATCATGCACTGGTACATCCACCATATCTCTGGGGATTTCAATATAACCCGGGCGTTGATGGGCAATCATCTGACTCAGGACATGATCAATCTCTTGCGTGATCGTTAATGGATTGCTTAAAACAGCCTGAGCAATTGTGATGTCTTTAAATACTTCTAGCTGAGTATCAAAGTTTTTAACTTTATGGTGCAGCAAGGGGTCACCTTGTCGCTCGGCAAGACCTGGTGATCCACTTAGGATTAATAGAGGTACATTTTCTGCCCAAGCTCCCGCTGTTGCATTAACCACCTTAAACCCACCTACTGAATAAGTTACCGCGCAGACCCCTAACCCTCTAATGCGGGCATAGGCTTCGGCTGCAAATGCGCCACCCTGCTCATCAGCAGTGACTAATACCGGAAAACCAAATTTTGCTAGTCGATCAAATAGCTTAAGGGCAAAGTCACCGACTATGCCAAATCCTTCGTCTACACCTAATTCATGAAAGCGACGGATCAAAAATTCGGGAATCGTTGTCATTGCTAAATTATTCACGCATTACTCCCTGTAACCTGTTGAATGAATTGCTTATTTAGAAGGATCCGCCCTCAGGAATTCAAAAGGTGTTGCTACTTCAAATTGACTGGCTGTATTTCCCGAGTAAACCTTGCCGCCAGCAACCGTTAATTTTTTGATTGGCGCACCTTTTGAAAAGTTCAGATCTTTCAGTTCCACCCAAAAGGTATTCGGGGAAGTAGCAGAATCAAAATAATAAATTTTGTTCTTCTGATCCGCAACTGTGCGCCAAAGAGTCGAAGCAATATTGGGCTGGCTTGGTGTAGTAATACCTAAAGGCACACTCACGCTACGCACTACTCCTAAAGTACTAGCGACCGCTTGATAATCATATTTTCTTTCCGGTATTGCGCTAATGTAATGCGGGTCAGTCGAAGTAGGCACAGCATGAATTAAAAAAGAGGCTCGCGCAAATCGATCAGCCGCCCGATTAGTACCTGGTAAAAAAGTCAGGCCGCCAATTTCTTGCCAATAAGTATTGAGTGCGAGTTGTTGGTCAAAGGTCGGTGAATTGGTCATCACCTGAAATTGCCTGCTATGGTGAATAACCTGTTTGCCGTCAACATATTCAAAGATAGCTGAATCACCAGATGCATCAGAAATTGATAGATGCAAAGAAGCAGGAACACCGTTAGGTAAGGATGGAGAAATTAAGCGGAAAGGCTCTGTCTTCAGATGGGTAACGGCCTCGTCAACTGTTGCAAATTGATCTAGAACATATTGCGCCCAAATAGCAATCGATAAAGGTGGCTTACCATTCGGTTTACCGTAGTCTGACTCAGCTAAATAGAGCACATTGGCAACGAGTCCTTTTTCATTCATGCCATCGGCAGTGCCCACGTCATAAGCTGAGGCGACGATACTGCCATACTTAGAAACCCATTTAGGAGAATGATGTCCTGCAGCACCATCTCTACTTACCCCTCTGGGAAAAAGCCAAAGATTGGTATGCATATCTTCAGCCCAATCCATTGAGCGCCCAGTAACGACGGCGTTATTTTCACCAAGATAAACCACCCTCGTACACGCTTGTGCAGTTGTGATGAATGAAGAAACGAGAAATGCGGCGAGTGACACGCCAACAATGAGGTGTTTTTTTAGAAGAGCGTGGGGACGCATTTGGAGATCCCTTTTAAAGAGGCGTTCAACAAGACAAGAGCATAGAGTTATTACAACATAACCCAAGTCCGTAGATCTGATTTTCTTAGGGGGACAGAAAGCAAAACCCTAATCAATCAGGACTACCCGCTTTTTTTAAGAAACCCCATTTATAACAAAGAGGGAAAGTGAGCGCATTACCATGCTAAGACACCTTCATCATGGAAGACTCTGAATGCACAATCGCCATCCAAAGCGCTATAGGGAAAGAGCTAGTAGTGGACTAAGAAAACAAAAATAGCATCACGACAACGCTACAGAAACTTACACCATCAATGCAGTTTCAGAATTGCTCTTCTTGCGACCAAACATCAAGAATAAACAACCCAATAAGAAGCCCACCTTAGGAGCGAGTGAGCCATCGATTTCAGGGGCACCGACCGGTGAGGATGTCACTGTAAGAAAGTAATTGTTCTCGTTAACATTAAATGCTGGAAAGCTTGAGAAGATGCTTCTAGTACCGCCATTGGTATAGTTCAACACTATATCTCCACCTGGCAGAATTGCATAAGGAGCATATCCATTACCTAAATATGTATTTGTATATATCCCCAGTCTTTTCCTCGAGCCTGGGCATAGCCTACTGCGGAGTCTATATAACTAGAAGCAGTGGTCTCGCTTTGACTGTTCCACCATGGTGAATTTTGTAAACTTGGTATTGCCCCTGTTTCATTGTAAGTCATGGCATTGTATGTCTCGTAATAGAGGGAGTAGTTATAGTTTGTTGACCCACTAGTTACGGTAAAACTGTCATAAGGAGTTTGAGCCTGTGCCGCAACACTCATCCATGCACCTAGTGCAAAAGCTACTGTGGTTATTAGTTTTTTGATATTCATTCTCGCATCCAAAGTCGAGTGGTTAATTGGTATGTTGATCATATATAAGCTTCATATTCATTGGCACTCCCCCAGCCACACTATTTGCACCAAAAAACAACAATTTTCAACCATGACTGACTGCTGCTGGCCATTCTCTGCCTGTCAGACACCCCTAAATAGTCTGAGTTGAACGTCCGAAATAGGGTTACAAATGGACATTAATTCAAAAAAATACCCCCCCCTGTTTTACATAGAAACGATGATGGGAGGAGGTCATTTGAATCAGCCCACTACCTTCGCATATTCAACCTCAATAGCATTAAATATTTCTTCAGGTACTGTTGTTGTAAATTTCTTACGACGGTTAGCTTTTACGCGATGGCGTGAGGCAGTAGCCTGAGTGATTAGCTCTCACTACATGAATTGATTATTGGGGCGATTTGTGTGGGGTTTGAATATTTCTGGGGTTTTTATTTACTTAGCTCCTTAGCTCGCTATGGGTCTTTATGCCCAATGTGTCATTGCGCCACCTTGGGCATAAAAGAGCGTTTCTTTGGTCGTGGCCGTCAAGGGTGTGCAAGCCACCCCGTTGGGGTGCCCTTGACGGAATGAATGCCCATAGTCCACATAAGTCCTCTATTGGACTACATACTTTTATCATCAAGTGTGGGACAATAACAAAGTAGATTTTACCTAGATAACAAAGTAAATTTATATGGAAAAACAAAGTAATTATCTGTATTAAATCCATTTAAATCAATAATTTAAGACAATCAATGGCAACTAAGTCAATCAAAAAAAGCACAGATTCTCTGAAGCTTTCTGAGGCTTTAAAGACTTTAAAAAAGCTCCAAGATAAGCATCATGGCGTGATTGAATCAAAAGATCTCGCTGACACTCAGCGCGCCCTGCTTTTAGAAACTGGGTTTATACGCTCGGTAATGAAGGGTTGGTACATTTGCTCAAACCCTAGCGATCATGATGGCGACTCTACCGCTTGGTATGCTAATTATTGGGCCTTTATGTCTGGGTATCTTGCTAAGCGTTTTGGTAAGCGCTACTGCTTAAATGCCGAGGCATCACTCCTGCTGCATACCGGTAGCACTACCGTTCCCAAGCAAATTACCATCGTAAGTAAAGATGGTGGAACTAGCATTGTCAAACTCCCATTTGACACCTCACTGGTTATTTATCAGGATGAGAAGCGCGTCTCCAAAACCCGCACAGAAATTCGAGGCTTACAAGTCTTACCAATAGCTGAAGCACTTTGTATGGTGGGGCCCCAATTCTTTATTAATCATCCCATGGAGGCGGAAATTGGATTGGCGATGGTACGCGACCCAGCAGAATTACTGGCAACTCTACTGATGGGCAATTGCCTCCCAACAGCCGCCGCTCGCTTGGCAGGCGCACTTACTTTTACTAATAGGAAAGATGACGGAGAGCGAATTATTAAGGCTCTGAACAAGGCTGGGCACGCCATCCAAGCCAAGAATCCATTTGAGCTAACCGAACCGACTATCAGCCAGTCCCGAGAAAAGTCTCCCTATGTTCTACGCATTCGCTCCATGTGGGCGACGTGGCGTGAAGACGTTATCCAGAATTTTCCAAAGGCCCCCCGCATTCCGAAAAGCCCAGCAGTCTATATGAAGCAAATTCAGGAACGTTATGTAGCAGATGCCTACAACTCACTCTCCATTGAAGGCTATCAAGTTACTGATGAATTGATTGAGCGTATTGCCAAAGAGGGCTGGAATCCTGAGATCAGTGAAGAGGATAAAAAAAGTAAAGATACTTTAGCGGCTCGCGGCTACTTTTTGGCCTTTAACGAGGTAAAAGAAAGTATTAAATTAATTCTAGCTAGATCTAATTCAGGTGATGTTGTCAGAAAAAGCCATCATGACTGGTACGCCGCCATGTTCAATCCAACAGTGCTCGCGGGTATTTTGCAACGCCATCAGTTAGCAGGTTATCGGACGGGTCCGGTGTTTATTCGCAACTCCTTACACACTCCCCTGCCAAGAGAAGCCCTACTTGATAGCATGGAAGCTTTGTTTGATTTAATTGAAAATGAGCCAGAAGCCTGCGTAAGAGCGGTTCTAGGTCACCATATATTTGTATTCATACATCCTTACTTTGATGGTAATGGTCGTATTGGACGGTTCTTGATGAATGCTTTATTGGCATCAGGCGGCTACCCATGGACGGTCGTTCGAGTAAGCGAGAGAAAGCGCTATATGAATGCACTTGAAAAAGCGAGTGTGGATGGCGACATCAAACCTTTGACTAAATTTATAGCAGGAGAAATGGCTCAATAAATCTCTTGAGCCATTTCTATCCGCTTTAGATTCCCATATTGCCTAAGTGCTGAGCAATTCGATCCATAGGGTTTTCAGAGCTAGCGAGTGGCGCCCCCAATGTTGAAGTTCGTGCCCGAATAGGCTGAAGCGACTTCAGTGGCGTGATCTTTACATTGGCGAAGCTAGGCTCTGGCATCCCTATTGAGTCGTAGATGGATTCAATCGTAGATTACCATTGCTCTGGTTTATTGGTTTGCACAAACACCTGCATATAAAAAGGATCAGTCAGATATTTGTAAAAGCATTGAGCCTTAGCTGAATGATCAACCTCATCTTCGCGAGAGTTTAAGTATTTGATGATCTTGCCCTTGAGTTCTTAATTCTTACAGCTAGCTTTACACAAAAAGAGTTGACGCTTGCAACTAGAAATCTTCCACCAAGCGGGCTGGTAAGCGCTTCAAGAGCGCTAGTGCAAAATCTTGAAGGTGCTGGAGATCAAAAATCTGAATTCTGGAAGCATAGGATTAAGCCCTATATCCATAATGTTTGGCCAAAACAATTGAACAAGAAAACGTTCAACATGGATGCAATTTCAGAAAACTTTTGCAGATTATGCATAGCAGCGGATGATGAATTTCCGGAGGCTCTTGAACTCCTACGTCCCTGGCTAAAGCCATCAAAATATCCTGATAATTTAATTCAAGAGTTATTGAGGGTCAATATTTGCCTCAAATTTCCGGAGGCTGCATTAATCTATTTAAATTGCATTGTAGGAGAAAATCCTTTTTGGATAAGAAGTCACCTACAGGAATGCTTAAATGTCATACAAACTACGAACCCCAAATTAACTTTCGATGAAAATTTTCAAAATCTTTCAATCCTAGTTCGCAAACTCGACAACTAATACAATGTCACTGCTTCTATAATTTTTGCGCCATGAGTCTTTATGCCCAATGCGTCTCTCTGCCACCTTGGGCATAAAAGAGCGTTGCTTTAATCGTGGCCGCCAAGGGTTCGCAAGCCTCCCCCTTGGGGTGCCCTTGACAGAATTACTCTGGGGATTTTTGAATCAGCCCACTACCTTCGCATATTCAACCTCAATAGCATTAAATATTTCTTCAGGTACTGTTGTTGTAAATTTCTTACGACGGTTAGCCGATAGTTTTCCGTTTTGCTCCATGCAAGCCAGAATTAAGGTATTGAGGTCCTTGCCCCGTACATCGTACTGACCATCAATAGCGCGGTAAATAAGATCGTACTTGGCTAAGAATTCAGTCTCTTCTCTTAAGTCCTTTTCTAGCGCCTGCTTGGCCATCTCCAATCCAAACTCAACACAGGCAGTGGCATTCCAATAACGATATAAGGAATCATCTGATTTGAATGCCATTTGATATTCATCGCCATCAATCCAGATGACTTCCCAGCGCTTGCGAGCAGGCTCAGAAAAACTCTTTAGAGCAGCCAGGTATAAATCTTCATTGCGCTTCATCGCAATAGATACTGGCAATAGCAAGCCATTCTTTAAAGCACCCGACTGGCACAAAGCATGATGAAATAAGAAGCGTGATAAGCGCCCATTGCCATCCATAAATGGATGGATAAAAACAAATCCAAAGGAAACAATCGCAGCAGCAATTAAAGGATCGATCTGCTTTGGTGCGGTATTGGCAAAATCTACCAAGCCCTTCATCAAGTCATTAACGATTTCAGGTGGCGGTGGAATGTACGTTACGCCAGCAGCACCACGCAATGGACTGCTTAACCAGTTTTGTTGGTGGCGATAGTTAACTGCTCTATCCAAAGGATTGGTAATGGCGGTATTTTGCAAGCCAACTAAGTACTCTTCATCTAGCTGGGTAGTCAGGTGGGCTTTTTTGAGTAGCTCTACAAATGCCTCCGATTTCGTGGCACTCGGTGTCTCATGCTCGATCTCAAAAGAGCTTTTGGTCTCACTTAAATAAGCCCAAGACATTGCCCTATCGGATGCGGCCCCACCTAGTTCTGATAGAAATTCATTTGCTTTCTGGAGGATATTAGATTCAAGCAGGCTATTAATACGTGTGGTTCGCTCAACAGTTACGCAGTAATCCAAAGAACCCAAGCCATTGAAGTTAACTCGCCATTTGGCATTGCGTATGCTTGGTCCTGTAATGTATTTTTTGGGGTCAAATAAATTAACCATAGGCCCCGTAATTACTGGCGCGCCCTTTAACTCTTGCTTATTAAAGGCTTCCCACAAAAAACAAGCCGCACGAATGTAAACGCCTGTTGGCGATTCGCAAATTGCAGCCAGCATCTCTTGGGCTGGGATTTTTCTTAAGGCCTGCGATAACAATTGGAGATTAACTCCTTCATGCTTTAGCGCAAATAAAAGGTGGTTTAGTGGGCGATCATCTTTGGGAGCCACCTTTGCGGGTATCAACAACTCGCCCTGGGTGGGCGTTACACTGGTTACCGAGGCAAGACGTGCAGGTACAAGTGGGTCAAAAGCGCTGAGATCAAGCTGACTTTTTACCTGTGAATAGCCTATATCGCCCATATTTCCCCCAAGCCCCACTTTTTCATTCGAATAGCTATTTTCCCACACTTTTTCTTACATATACACACTTTTTCTTACGATTACACATATTTACACACTTTTTCTTACATATTTCAATAGATTCCTACATTTTTAAACATATCCTCACTTTTTCTTACGAAAAAGTCGTTTAGGCAATTTTTGCTAAACAGCCCAAAAGATATGAATTCAACTGCAATATGCAGTTTTGTTGACATATTGACTCAATATAGTGTGATATATGCATTTTTATTGACATGCCGCCGACCAAGGTGCCCTTGACGCAAATAGACCGCTTATATTCTACTAGTTTAAATTATTAAATGACTCATAAATGAGTCCCTAATTAACTTAAGGTCTTATTTATGAGTCATTTTTATTGACCAATGAGGTATAAACAGGTATATTAGTGTCTCGTACTTAATGAAGAGCATGAGGCAACTATGCGCGTAGATCAACAACTGACCCTAGCATCAAAGCAACTTGGCCAATCCGCTGAAATAGCGCAATGCCTAGTGTCCTTACGCCTTGCCCGTCACGTTCGCCAAGGTGAGGCTGCGGTTCGTGCCGGCCTTGCTCGTGCAACTGCCCAGCGCATTGAAAAAGGTGATCCTGGCGTTGCCATTGGCGCGCTCCTGCGCTACTTAGATGCAATCGCTCCAGGCATGACCCTAGTGCAACTCTTAAGCGGCAATGATCCTGCAATCGCTGCCTTGGAGCGTCGTTCGCGCCCTCAACGTGTACGTGACTTAAGTACAGCTGAACTGAAAGCGCTTGATTTCTGATGGCAAACACAACTAAAGACCTGTTTGTCTTTGCCAATCTTGATGGTGAATTTGTACCAGCAGGACAACTACAAGTAGATGAGGAAGGCTCAAGGCTCATTGCCTCTTCATTTGCCTATGGCTTGCGCTACTTAGATAGGGGCAATGCACAGGAAATTGACCCTGTTGCCCTTAGCCTTAAGAATAAAAGCGAGATCAAAGGCAAGCGCCTCGTTCCACCAAATGGCCTAGAAGCTTTTGGCGGAATTCGGGATGCTGCTCCTGATTCTTGGGGAAGAAGAGTTATTGAGGCAAGACTTAAGGTTCCAGCTAATAGCCTGCCAGAATCAACCTACCTTCTTGAGGCTGGTAGCGATCGCATTGGGGCGTTAGATGTTCGAGCCTCCTTAGATCAAGAAGAGCGCCTTACTCATGAAAGTATTCACAATCTATCTTACGTACTGGAAGGTGCGCAAAAGATTGAGGCTGGCTTACCAGTTTCCGAAGCACTATCCAGAATTTTGATTGTGGGTAGCGGCCTAGGGGGTATGCGCCCAAAGGCAAGCGTGCGTGATGATGACAATATTTTATGGATGGCCAAGTTCCCAGGCAATACTGATGGAGTCTTAGATGTACCAAGCATTGAATACGCCACCCTCAAACTTGCAGAATTAGCTGGCCTCAATGTAGCGCAAACTCAATTAGAGCAAGTTGGCAAGAAAAAGGTGTTGATGGTTAAACGCTTCGATCGCTCTTGGACCGCTGCAGCTCGTTCAGTAGAAATTCGTCATCATGTGGTTAGCGCCCTCACCCTCGTTGCTTGCCACGAATCGGAGTCCAATACAAAAAGCTATATGGATATTGCAGATGCTATACGCAGATATTGCCTGGTTCAAACAGTCAAATCGGATATAGAAGAACTATATGCACGCATGATCTTTAACCTTTTTGTCAGCAACGATGATGATCATCTACGCAATCATGCCTTCTTATGGAATCAGGAGCTTAAAGGCTGGAGCCTAAGCCCACTCTATGATGTGATGCCACATGCAGTCATTGCAAGCGAGCGCTATCAACATCTAGGTATTGGGCCTCAAGGCAAGCTAGCAACCCTAGACAATGCCTATGCCGCTAAAGAACGCTTTGGTCTATCTGCGCAGCAAGCAAGCTCCATTATTGATCGCGTATGGCGAGTAACTAGGCAGTGGAAAACACACTTCGAAAGCCTTGGAATTCCTGCAGATCAAATTGAAGGAATCTCCCGGGCGTTTAGGCACATTGATGATATTTGCAGTCCCGGATTAATTAAGACTTTAGCTAAGGGTTAATCCCTCGTTAAGAAGGTCTTGCTGGACAACTAGATTTCAACAATAAGGGCTGGATTGAATTCTGGGTTTTCAGCGTGATTAGATCGAACATAACCGCGGGGATTACAAACTACCCTAGTGCCATTCATTTCATAATCGCAGGAATCATGCGTATGCCCATGAATCCATAGAGACATCTTGCCAAAGAGGTGCGCCAACTCCGAAGAAAAGCAGGCGGACAATAAATCTTGCTTATAGCGCTCTGCAACTGAGCCCATTGAGGGTAGATGGTGCGTAATCACCACTGTCTTGCCATCAAATGGTCTCTCTAGCTCCTGCTGTAGCCAAGCCAATGATTTTTCATGTAATTGAATCGATTTTTTCGGGGAAAAATTTCTTCCTCCATCGCGTATTGCTCTAAAGTCATTTAAGTAAAGCTCGCCATACGATAAGCATTTAGACTTTAGATCCTGACCAAATAATAAAAAGTCAGTCCATAACGTAGCCCCCAAGAAGCGGATGGGAGTATTTGATTTTGGATCCTGTAGTTGCAGCACATCATCATCTAAAAAATGAATTCCGTTCTCAGTGGATGTGTTCCTCATCCGTTCAATGGCGTGAACACGCTGGGAACCATAGAACTCATGATTGCCAGCCACATAAATAATCTCTTGATTCGGAAACGATTTTCTAGCCCAAGTTATACCCTCGGAGCGCAGGCTAATATCACCGGCCAGGACAATAACATCTGCCACATTCAATGCAGGTGAAAAGTCGGCAAATTCTAAATGCAAATCACTTAGTACATGAATTTTCATAATTTAGATATGTCGCCATGATGATCTTGATATTGAGATCTAGTGTAGTCAATAAATTAACCATGACGTCCTACAAGGAATTGAGCTTGGCATTGACGTTAGCCTTGGGGGACTCTACATTATCAACACACTACTAAAAACCGTGTTCATCAAAAATGTATCAAGAACAAAACTATTTCTCGCTTGATTTAGAGCTCAATAATGCCCAAGATAATTCCACAGTAAATCCAAAGATCATTCAAATAGGGTTAGCAGTCGGAAACTACCATGACTATGTCAATCAATCCCTATCTACGTATAAATGGTTCTTAGATCCTAAAGAGCCTATTTTTGAGTTCATCACCCAATTAACAGGCATTTGCAATCAGGATATTTCTGACTATGCAGTTCCACATGAACAAGCAGCTAAAGAAATTGGTGAAATTATTACTAAGCGCAATTGCTTTGTTAATCCCATTACCTGGGGCGGTGGCGATTCACTTGAACTGAAATCTGAATTTAAAGATCGAGGTATCACCTTTCCCCATTTTGGTCGTCGCTGGATCGATGTCAAAACTTGGTATAGCTTGCACATGCTTGCCATGGGCAAAAAACCCAGTGGCGGCCTGTCCTCAGGCCTGGGTTCTTTTAAGCTTCAATTTGAAGGCAGTCCACATAGAGCAGATGTTGATGCTCTCAATACCTTGAGGCTTTTCTTTGAAATCCTTCACAGGCACAATCGGATATATCAACTGGTAAACGATGCCAAGGCTTTGAAATAGCCGTATCTATATACCTAAAAATAGGGTTATTTTGATTCCGCTGGATTTGATTATTTGAACTTTCCAAATCTTTGGGAAAAAATGAAGGCTTGCAACACATTTACAGATAACCCTTCACAGTATCAATTGCTTGATCCTCACGATATAAGCTAAGTTGTAGACGAAAAAGGGCTATATCTGCTGTTTTGTAGACAAAATGAGGTGCTTATGGCGTCTAAAGACATTTCTGTCTACATGCCACTGATTTTGAGTGGCATGTAATTCAGACCTATCTATATCCCCATATTGCCTAAATGCTGAGCGATACGATCCATTGGGTTTTCGGAGCTAGCCAGTGGCGCACCTAAGGTGGATGTTCGCGCCCGAATAGGCTGAAGCGTCTGCAGTGGCGTGATCTTTGCATTGGCGAAGCTAGGCTCTGGCATCCCTATTGAGTTGTAGATGGATTCAATCGTAGATTGCCATTGCTCTGGTTTATTAGTTTGCACAAACACCTGCATATAAAAAGGATCGGTCAGATACTTGTAAAAGCATTGAGCCTTAGCCGAATGATCAACCTCATCTTCGCGAGAGTTTAAGTATTTGATGATCTGGTGCTTGGCCTCTAATACTAGCTCGGCAGGTTTCTTCTGCTTGTTAGATACTGACATTGCGTTATCAACAAATTGACTTTCGATTTCATATTTATGAAGAGCATCTTGCAAACTCACCACAGTAACTTGCAAATCCTCAACCTGCTTTTCTAGATCTCGTTTTTCATTGATGATCTTTTGGATTCGTTCGCACCCACGCTTTGACTTGATGTCGCCAGAGGCTTCTTCATTAGGCTTGTTATTGTTCTCGGGGCTCGAATCCACAGGTCCAGGGTTCAACACCCGATTGATCAATTCTTCTGCGCTTTCAGTCTGAATGGCTGGCTGTGGGAGAACATCTACATTGATTGCAGCTGGTAGCCATTACCAGCAGAATACGGTTAGCGCCATTGGCCACAGCTTCAATTGTTCTGTTCACTGCATTGACTTGGTAATACCTTGGAGCGCGCCCAGTGCCATCATCGTAATAAGGCATCTCTACCGTATTTTTTGCCTCAGGGGTATTTACACCCTTCCATTTGCAGTAACGCGCCCACAGCTCTTCTGGTGTTGGGAATGCCTCTAAAGAAAGCTCTTGTTCAACCTTATCTGCCAGACCAGTTCGGTCGTGCATTAAGAATGCATCGCCATTTGAACTAAATACAAATGGCACATCCAGCGTTTCCGCATAATCTAGTGCCTGCTGCATTCCGGCACCCACGCTTAAATTATTTTCTTTGGCCTCTATTACGGCAATTGGGATATTGGATTTGTAATACAGAACATAATCAGCGCGCTTTTGTTTTCCGCGCGTATGTAACTTGCCGCGCACAATGATGCGCCCCTTGGTGAAGCTCAATTCTTCACGAATTTGAGTATAAAGATCCCATCCAGCTTTCAAAATGGCCGGGGTAATGAACTTAGTACAAATATCACGTTCGCTAAGGGATTTCTTACTCATTCAATAATGCCAAAAGTTATATGTATCCCTTAATAATATAAGGAAATCAGTCATTTACTGGCATTTTTAGTGGTTAGAGAGATTGGATCACTTTTTAAGCATTTATGCGCATAAACTGGGACTAGATTAGCCATTAGGAAATCCATGAAACATCAATTTTGCTTAATTACATTATTAATATACGGGCTTGCCCATGGGCAAGCCATTTATGGACCAAATGTCGAGTACAAGGGCTACGTACAAACCTCACCCAATGGTGTATCGAATTCATATAGCGCCACTGGAGCATTGCAGGGGTCTGCTCAAGTGCAAGGCAATCAAACTAATTTTTATGGGTCCCAAGGTCAGTATCAGGGAAATATTCAAGCGCCCATTGTTACGCCACCCAACACGACTATTAGCACACCGCGACAAGTTAATCAGTCACCATCGATTAAAGGATGGTAGTAACTCATAAATTCCAAAATTTAGCGGCCCAACACCTTAGGAGCGTTAATTGAAATTAGTAAGCTTTTCAGCAAAGAATTATAGAAGTATCACGTCCGCACATAAAATTACCCTATCAGACGTCACTGTATTAATTGGCCGAAATAATGAAGGAAAATCTAACCTTCTAAGGGCCCTTGGGACTGCGATGGTCCTACTGCAAAATCATGCTGCAGGTAAGAACGCCCTGAGGCGCATCAGAACACTGCTTACCTCAGATGACGCCTATACGTGGAAACGAGATTTCCCAATTCAATTCCAAAACCGTAAAACTTCAGCTTTCACAGTTTTAAATTTAGAATTTCAATTAACAGAAGACGAATTAAATGAGTTCTATGATGAAATTAAGTCTAATTTAAATGGACTTCTGCCCCTTGAAATACAGCTTGGTAAAGATAATGAGCCGAAGTTTAGGGTTGTAAAGTCAGGCAAAGGCGCCAAATCACTGACGCAAAAATCGGAAAGAATTGCTCAATTTATTGCCTCCCGAATTCACTTTAACTATATTCCAGCCATAAGGACTGAAAGAGATACGTTAAACCTAATTGGAACGCTCGTAGAGCAAGAGCTAAAAACGCTCGAAGAAGAGCCTAGCTATAAGGATGCATTAGATACGATCTTCAAACTTCAACAGCCTATTCTTGATAATTTGTCTCTCCAGGTAAAGGATGCGCTTCATGAATTTTTACCTAATATCAATTCAGTACGTATTGACATCCTAGAGCCGTCAAGAAGATACGCCTCAAGACGAGAGGTGAACGTAATAGTGGATGACGGCGTAGCAACAAATATTGAACAGAAAGGAGATGGTGTTAAAAGCTTAGCAGCCCTTGGTTTATTGAAAAGTAAGAACGCTAAACCTGGAGCCTCGATACTTGCGATTGAAGAGCCAGAGTCACACCTTCACCCTGCAGCGATCCACCAAGTAAATGAAATAATTCAATCAATATCCCAAACATCTCAAGTTTTAATTACTACGCATAATCCGCTTTTTGTAAAAAGAGCAGACCTTAAATCAAATATTATAGTAACCGATGGAGGGGCCACTCCCGCCAAAAACATTTCTCAAATTAGAGACCTACTAGGAATTAAGGCGTCTGATAACCTTATAAATGCAAGCTATGTACTTGTTGTTGAGGGAGCTGAAGATGCGAAAGCATTGAGGGCAATTCTTCCAACCCTAAGTGAAAAACTGAACAAGGCTCTTAAGCAGAACTTACTTGTTATTGATAGTCTTGGGGGCTCTGGAAAACTTTCGTACAAATTATCCCAACTTAAAAATGCTTTATGCGCTACTTATGTCTTACTTGATGATGATCAAGCCGGCCTTGATGCGTTTCATAATGCAAATTCTAGTGAGCTACTTTCACATGCCTATTGTACTTTTACTATTTGTAAAGGAAAAAACAATGCTGAGTTTGAAGATGTAATTGACATCGACCTATATAAGGACGCCGTATTAAAAAGTTTCGGGGTTGAAATTAACGCGAATAAACTTAAAGGTAAATTAAAGTGGTCTCAAAGGATTGAAGCCGCCTTCAAAAGCCAAGGAAAGCAATTTGATAATCAAATTCTTGCTGCTCTAAAAAAATGCGTAGCAAATGAAATTGAAAAAAATCCACATCAATCTCTAGACAAACATCAAAGAGATAGCATTGATGCCCTTGTCGTCGCGCTTGAGAAGCTGGTAAACCTTTAATATTTAACTCAATCACAACCATCGGAACACCCCCACAGGTAAATCAAGTACCCAGCATCAAGGGTTGGTAATTGGATAATGGAGGTATGACTACATACTCTTCATCCAATTGCTCTCAAAAATTTTCAGTAGATATGTTTAGCGAACGGCGCCCTCTAAGTGAGAGCCCTTGGCTACACATAGGTAAATTCGATGATTTGAACCAAGCCATCAATAGCTGCAAAAAGGTAGTTGATGATTTTTTGAGTTCTCGCGTAAATCTGGCCGAAAGTGCTGACCAGCTAGTTGCTGACTTTCTGTATCACGGCGATGTCCCAACCATCAGTGGCGCCGAGAATCTACGCTCTTTTGATGTCTATGAATACCTTGCTGAACGTAGCTCGCAAATACATAACCTAAAGGGATCTAATTAGGCCCAAATTGAGACGCTGTTTGTGTGGTGGGTAGAGTGGTGGGTAGAGGAGCCCCAAAAACAAAGAGCCCCATGATTAGGGGCTCTGCTGTCGTATATGGCGGAAGAGGTGAGATTCGAACTCACGGAGGACTTTCATCCTCGCCAGTTTTCAAGACTGGTGCATTCAACCGCTCTGCCACTCTTCCATTTGCGATTTCAGCCTTAGATTATAAGTAATTCAGTCTAGTCCTAGATAAAAATCCCATTTTCTGTATTTGGGGGTTCTCAAATAGTCTATTTAACAGAACACCTAGGCTTATGATTTCTGCTAAACTAGTCAGGTATCTAGTCAGGAGAAATAGCCATGAATAACCACTGGGCTGTACAGGATGCCAAAGCAAAATTCAGCGAGCTTCTTAACGCTTGTCTTGCCGAAGGACCTCAAGTAGTCACAAAGCGCGGTCATGAGACTGCAGTTCTAATCACGATCAAGGAGTGGAATACATTGAAAAAATTAGCGAAACCATCACTCAAATTACTTCTGCTATCGGAGGAAGCGAGGGGTGAATTAATCATTCCCAAGCGTGGCCAAGGCGTTTCTCGCAAACCTATCAAACTTTGAGATAGCGCATGTACTTATTGGACACTAACATCATCTCCGAGTTACGGAGACCCAAACCACATGGTGCTGTCTTGCAGTGGTACAAAAACATTGCCGAGGACGATTTATTCATATCTGCGGTAACTATCGGCGAAATTCAATCGGGCATTGAACTAACACGTACGCAAGATAAAAAGAAAGCTGAAACATTAGAGCAATGGCTACAAAGTATTTCTAATATTCACAATGTATTACCAATGACAGGTTCTACCTTTAGGCTTTGGGCAAAGCTGATGCACAGCCAAACAAATACTGTTAGGGAAGATGCAATGATTGCCGCAACAGCTATTGAAAAAGATTTGATAGTCGTAACGCGAAATACCAAAGACTTCAAGCGCTTCAAGCTTCAATTACTAAACCCCTTCGAAGCGATTCATTAAAGACTAGGAGCGCTTGATTAATCCCTTTAAATACATAGCAATCGCAATACTGGAGGTTAATCCTGGGGACTCAAAGCCATATAAGTTAAAGAGGCCTTGAAGGCTGTGATCTTGTGGCGTATTGAAACAGAAGTCTCCAGCTGGGCTATTGGGCGGGACAATTTTGGCTCTCACGCCTGAATAATCTGGCTGCAAGCTATTGTCTTTGAGGTCTGGCCAGTAGCGTCTCACGGCTTCATAGAATCCATCCCCCCGCTTTGGGTTCACGGTGTAATCAATTTGCTCTTCAGCATCAATCTCAAGCCACTCTACATCTGGCCCAAACTTCGCTTGACCACCCATGTCTAGCGTGAGATGTACGCCCAGACCTCCAGGCTCAGGAATGGGATAGATTAAGTGAGTAAAAGGGGATTTTCCTGAGAGGGAAAAGTAATTTCCTTTAGCGAAATACGCTTTGGGTATTTGCTCTGGGTCTAAGCCTTCAATCTGTTGCGCTACTGCTGGTGCACTCATACCGGCGCAATTAATGAGTAGTTTCGTCTGCAATTTCATACCATCGGGGCCACCGATGTCTAATTCAAAACCACCCTGCGCACCAGATCCAATTGGCTTTGCACTCATCAGTGGCGATTGATAAGCAATCATGCCGCCTGCATCTTCAAAGCCACCCAAGAGCGAGAGCATATAAGCATGGCTGTCCACAATACCGGTACTAGCAGAAAGAATCGCTGCTGAACATTTCAATTTTGGCTCAAGTTGCTTTGCCTCTTCACCTGAAATCATTTTAATTTCTGGCACACCATTATTTTGGGCTTTATAGAGAATAGCTTGCAAAGCATCAATCTGATTTTCATCAGTCGCAACAATCAATTTACCATAGGGCTGAGTAGCCACTTGATGGCTGCGACAGTACTCATAGAGGAGTCGATTACCTGCCACACAGAGTTTTGCCTTCAGAGAATCTTTGGGATAGTAAATGCCCGCATGAATTACCTCGCTATTACGAGCACTGCTGACGGTACCAAAGGCATTTTCTCGTTCAAGTAGTATCGTTTCTCGACCCTGAAGCGCCATTTCTCGAGCAACGGCCAGACCGACTACTCCAGCCCCAATGACGACACAGTCAACTTGCTCCATCTATTTGTCTCACCCAGTATTTATTAGTATGAATATACCGAAATCCTAACATTTTCAGTGCTTAGGGCGGATTGTCATCCCTTATTGATAGAATCGAGGGATGACTTCCAGGCCCTTGCAAAACCCAGATAACCCAACTAACAGCACCTTTACGGCGGTTGACGTAGTACTCGACACCGCCTATCAACATATTGATGCGGCAGAATGGAAAAAGCTATTTTCTGTAGCCAAAAAATCTAAGGTAAAAGAGTTTATTGCTGATATGTTTGCAGGCAAGCATATCAATTTCAGTGAAGATCGCCCTGCATTGCATTCTGCACTTCGCAATCTTCCTAAATCCCCTGTGTTTCTGGATGGCATAGATGTCATGCCAGCAATCGCGGATGTTTGGCGTCGTATTGATGCCCTTTGTAATAAATGGGTTGGCGTTACTGATGTGATTCATATTGGCATTGGGGGTTCGGACTTTGGCCCCCGTTTAGCAATTGAGGCTCTGGCCCATGTTCCCGGTATTGAAAGTCGTGGCATGCGCATGCACTTCTTGGCTAATATTGATACTGCCGAGCTAGCCCGCATTTTGGATCGGGCACAACCGAATAGTACCCGCGTCATTATTGTTTCAAAGTCATTTACTACTCTTGAAACGACCATGAATGCAAAAGCCGTGGTCAATTGGCTTAAAGATAATGACTGTACAAAGGGGCAAATAACGAATTCTTTATTTGCAGTAACTGCCAATGTGCCTGCTGCTAAAGAGTTTGGTATTGAGGAAGACAACATTTATCCATTTTGGGATTGGGTTGGCGGACGTTATTCCGTTTGGTCAGCGGTGGGCTTGCCCATTGCCTTGCAATACGGCTTTAAAACCTTTGAAGAGTTTTTAGCTGGTGCGCACGCAATGGATTTGCATTTTAAGAATGCGCCACTAGAAGAGAATCTTCCAGTGATCATGGCCTTAGCCTTGTTACATCAACAGCAAAAACAGGGCATTACAGCCTATGCAGCTATTCCCTATGCGGATGCCTTGGATGCATTTCCGAAGTGGCTACAACAACTCGATATGGAAAGTAATGGTAAGAGTGTGGACCGTAACGGCAAGCCGGTGAAGTATTCCTCACCAGTCGTTTTTGGAAGCACAGGTAGTAATGCTCAGCACTCCTATTTCCAACTGCTTCATCAAGGCCCAGATATTATCCCGATTGACTTCATAGCAGTTCGCAAGCCGATGAGTGAGCGTCCCGAGGCAATTGCACATCATCGTATCCTACTAGCGAATTGCCTAGCTCAAGCTCAGGCATTGGCACACGGTAAAACTGCTGATAACCCAAATCATGTTTACCCCGGAAATCGTCCTAGTAACCTATTACTCTTACCCGAACTCAATGCTTTCTATTTGGGCGCGCTCTTAGCGCTTTATGAAAACCGTGCAGCCACACTGGGTGCTCTCTGGAATATCAATAGCTTTGATCAACCTGGGGTTGAATACGGCAAAGTTCTAGCTAAGCCGATTGAGAAGGCGCTGGTGAGCGGCTCTGATCCTATCCAGGCTAATGATGACATTGATGCAGTAACCGCAGCCCGTATTAATTTATTAAATTCGTAGTTAAAGCACTATTTTAAAAGCCTTATTGACATTCTGCCATTAAATGTTTATACTTGTTTAAACATAAATAGAGGGTAAATCGTGGCTCCAACGCTAAAAGTGGCTCAAATAGTTCAGGAGTGGGGTAATGGCCTAGGAGTAAGGATTACCTCTCCAATTGCCAAAGCCGCCCATCTCTCTCAAGGCATGCCGATTTCAGTAGAAGTTGTTAAAAATGGCGTCCTCCTCAGGATTGTTGGAAAGCCTAAATTGAGCCTCAGTCAAAAACTGAAAGCGTTTGACCCAGATCAACATGGCGGTGAAGCAATGGCTTCCACGCTCATCGGCCAAGAAATTTTTTAATGGTGGAAAAATTAAAAGTTTGGGTGCCTGAGCGAAGAGACATGATTTGGATTATTTGTAATCCACAATCTGGCAAAGAAATGCAAGGTGAGCACCCTATACTCGTCATTTCTCCAAAAGCATTTAATGAAAAAACAGGCATTGTCATTGGTCTGCCAATGACTCATGCCAAGTCCAATGAAACAAACCCATTTGCAATGAAGTTCTCGCCTAGCAAAGCCGACCCAGTCTATATATTGACACATCAACCAAAGTCCTTTGATTGGCGTTTACGTAATGCAAGGCCACATCCTTGGAAAACACTTCCACCCGCCCTATTTCAAGAAGCATGTGATGGTTTGAATTCCATTATTGAAATTGCTCACTAATCAATATTAAATATCAGGACTAATCGTGCAACTATCGCCATCTATTTTCAAAGCCTATGACATCCGCGGCATTATTGATGAGACTTTAGATCCATCGATTGCCAAGTTGATTGGTCAAGCCTTTGGTACTGAGATGCGTGAGCTTGGTGAAACCGATATTGTGATTGGTCGTGATGGTCGCCTATCAGGGCCTATCTTGATTGAGGCTTTAACTGAAGGTCTACTCTCTACGGGTATCAACGTGATTGATTTAGGCATGGTGGCTACACCCATGGTCTACTTCGCTGCCAATCACACTATCAATGGCAGAACACCCAGATCGGGCATCATGATTACGGGCAGCCATAATCCACCAAACTATAACGGCTTCAAGATGGTCCTAGGAGGCGCAGCCATTTATGGCGAACAGATTCAGGCACTGCGTCAACGGATCGAAGCAAAGCAATTTGTGACTGGTAAGGGCCAACTCAGTAGTTTTGATATTTTCCCAATGTATTTGCAATACATCGTGGGCGACATTAAACTTGCACGCCCCATGAAAATTGCAGTCGATTGTGGCAATGGTGTGGGTGGCGCATTTGCCGGAAAACTGTTTAGAGCCCTAGGCTGCCAAGTTCAAGAATTATTTTGTGAAGTCGATGGGCATTTTCCAAATCATCATCCTGATCCTGCGCATCTTGAAAATTTACAAGATCTCATCAAGAATCTGCAGACGACCGATAATGAACTCGGTTTAGCTTTTGATGGCGATGCAGATCGTTTGGGCGTAGTGACTAAAGATGGTCAGGTGATTTTTCCAGATCGTCAAATGATGCTCTTTGCCAAAGATGTGCTCTCCAGAAATCCTGGCGGTCAGATTATTTACGATGTGAAATGCACGCGCAATTTAGCTACCTTTGTTAAGGAATATGGTGGCGTACCCTTGATGTGGAAAACTGGCCACTCTCTCGTTAAAGCCAAGCTCAAAGAAACTGATGCGCCACTGGCTGGTGAAATGAGCGGTCACATCTTCTTTAAAGACCGTTGGTTTGGTTTTGATGATGGTCTTTACACTGGCGCTCGCTTGTTAGAGATCCTTAGTAAAGAAAAGAATCCAAGCGATACCTTAAACAATCTACCGAATGCCATCTGTACTCCTGAATTACAACTTGCATGTGCTGAAGGCGAGCCTTTCACCATCCTAGAGTTTATGAAAGCCAATGCTACTTTCCCTACTTCCGAATCCATTAATACCATTGATGGAGTGCGAGTGGAATATGCTGATGGCTTTGGTTTAGCGCGGCCATCAAACACCACACCTGTAGTAGTCTTGCGTTTTGAGGCTGATAATGAGGCAGCGATTGCGCGCATTCAAAGTGAGTTCAAAACTGCTTTGTTAGCGGCTAAGCCGGGGGCAGAACTCCCTTTTTAATCTGAAGGATTTCTAATCTACAAACTTACTTTGGGAGTTATCGGCTATTGACGGAGTCCTGCCGCGCTTCTGATGCGTTTTTACTTAAGTACATCTGTAGTAAGTTATCCCCCCTTATTTAACCGAACCTAGAGGTAGAGTTAATTAAGCAACCATGGCCAGTCGCTGTTTCGGGGTGATACCGCCCAATTCCATGTTTGGACGTTGATGATTGTATTTATACATCCATTGCGTTGCAAACTCTTGAACTTCGTTAACACTTTCCCAATAATGCTGAGATAGCCATTCATATCTGACGGTGCGATTAAAGCGTTCTACATAGGCATTTTGTTGTGGTTTACCTGGTTGGATGTGTTATCTGTGGATTTGATGCTTTGCTGCCCACTCCATCAGTCTGCCACTGACAAGTTCCGGGCCATTATCCGCTCGTATAACAGCAGGCTTACCTCGCCAAGCAATGATTTGATCTAAGCTACGAACGACTCGCTCTGCTGGCAATGAGAAGTCCACTTCAATGCCCAAGGTCTTACGATTAAAGTCATCAATGACATTGAACAAGCGGATGGACCTGCCATCTTGCAACTAGTCATGCATAAAATCCATTGACCATACTTGGTTGATGCTCAGCGGTACAACCAAGGCATCTGGCTTATCTCGCACCAAACGTTTGCGGGGTTTGATGCGTAAGTTGAGCTCCAGAGCCTTGTAAATACGGTAGATCCGCTTATGGTTCCATTTAAAGTTTTTTACATTGCGCAGATATAAATAGCAAAGGCCAAAGCCCCAGTTACAGTTGTTGTCGGTCAAGCGGATGAGCCAGCTGGCAATGAGTTCATTCTCGGCATTATTCTTAGCTTCATAGCGATAGCAAGACTCGCTAACGCCAAAGATCTCACAGGCCAGTCTGATCGATACATGGTGTTGGGATACTGCTTTTTGGACCATCTCACGTCTGTGAGATTGGGCTCACCACTTTTTTGTGATGGCCTCGTTTAGTATTTCTGCCTTGAGCTTTTCTTCGATGTACATCTTCTTTAAGCGGGCATTTTCAGCCTCAAGCTCTTTCATGCGGGCCATCATGGAGGTATCCATACCGCCGTATTTGGCGCGCCACTTGTAGAAAGTAGCAGCGCTGATGCCTAGCTCACGGCAAACCTCTGGGACGGCTAAGCCAGCATCTACCCGTTTTAGGGCATCCATGATCTGGCTATCGGTAAATTTAGAACGCTTCATGTAGAACTCCTCTAATAGAGAAAATTCTACCTCTGAGCTCAGTTAATCTGTGGGGGGATTACCGTTTCCCTTAATAACTTCCTTAAGCATGACTTCTCGTAGCGATAAGTCTGCTACGAGCTTTTTGAGGCGAGTATTTTCTTGTTCAAGCTCTTTGAACTTTTTTAGCTTGATCGAGCTTCATACCGCCATAAATCTTGCGCCAACGATAGTAGCTTTGCTCTACTGTGCCCACTTCTTTACAAGCTTGCGCCAAGGTTTTGCCATTGGTGGTTAAAACATCAATTTGACGCAATAAGGTGACGATTTGTTCGGGTTTAAGCCGTTGTCCTTTTGCCATATTTAGCACTCCTTTAAGTAAGAGATCATCAATAATCCTCTCTTATGGAGTGTTACTAAAATCAAGTCTGTTCTCTGATAAACATAAACGATCGAATCGTCAACCACATTGCTAAAATACCCACTAGATCAGCATACCAATCAATCAACTCTCCAGTCCGCCAACCAGTAAAAGACTGAATAATTTCAATTAAACCGCCAAAAGCAGCCAGAGCAAAAAAGATAGTTTTTGGTATCCTAGGATAAGCAATTACTCCTAAGAAGCTCAATATAAAGAATATGAGCATGTGTTGAGCTTTATCCCACCAGTGAAATATATCGTCTGGAGGTAAAAGATATAGTGGTACTAAAAATAAGATTGTGAAAATAAATATAAGACTAAAAAAAATCATCTTTACTTCAATTCGGGCTAAGTACCTACGCCAATTTAATCTCATATTAGTCCAAAATAATCAGATAAAACAAATGAATAACAACCTATATCTCATGACGCTCAAATAGCGTTGAATTAAATTAGATATAGTCAGCATTGTAGTATCCCGCAAAGCAGGACTAATCGAGCTGTGTCACACCCGAAAGCTTAGTCCTTTGAGCTACATGGTATGGAATAGCGCTACCCTTAGTTTCTAGTATGCCCGAATATGTACTTGGCATTCAGGTCCTAGTGACCCCCCCAAAAAAAAGTAATACGGTCCAAAACTAGAGTAAGGTCGCTTTTAACTCTCTTCAAAATGGAGCAGATGGCGATGAAAAAATCCCGATTTACGGAAGAACAAGTGACTTATGCCTTATGTCAAGCCAAGGGCGGAACTGCTGTTGAAGATGTCTGTCGGAGCTTAGGCATTTCGCAGGCAACCTTCTATATCTGGAAGAAAAAATACGGGGAGCTTGGTGCTAGTGAAGTACGTCGTCTGCGCCAACTAGAAGATGAAAACGCCAGGCTCAAACGGCTCGTAGCGGATCTCACCTTAGATAAAAATATCTTGCAGGAGGTGATTAAAAAAAGATCTAAAACCCGTCTGCAGACGCGAAATTGCGGTATGGATTAGGCAAACTTATGGTCTGGCCATTGATAAGACCTGTGATTTTGCTAAGTTATCGTGTTCATGCTGGTACAAGCCGAGGAAAAATGAACAGCAAGAAGGCTTACGTATGCGGATTCGGGAGATTGCCAATGACAGACCTCGCTTTGGTTGTGAACGGATCCATGTGAAGCTCCGGCGTGAAGGCTGGCAAATCAATATCAAGCGAGTCCATCGCTTGTATTGCCTAGAAGGCTTGCAGGTCAGAATGCGTCGCCGACGCAAGAAACATATGTCATTGCATCGCGGTATGCCACCACCAGCAAGTGGCCCCAATGAGCGTTGGACCATGGTCCCACAGGGATTCCCTTTGGTCACTTTGTCCATGATCGGCTGAGTAATGGTTTGACTTTTCGGGTGCTTACCGTGGTCAATAATTGGAGTCGCGAGAGTGTGTTACTAGAGACCGGTTTTAGGCTGACTAGTCGGGAGGTAATTATGGCCTTAAATCGAGCTGCGCAAAGCCGTAAATTACCCGCCTCGATTACCGTGGATCATGGCACGGAATTTACCTCCTCGGTGATGGATGATTGGGCGCATGTAAATCGCGTGAGTTTGGTATTTACAAGATCTGGAAAGCCAACAGATAATGGGCTTTATGAATCTTTTAATGGTCGACTAAGAAGATGAATGTTTAAATGTGCATGAGTTCAAATCCATGGAGGAAGCCAAACGCATTATTGAAGCATGGAGATGTGAAATGACCAACGGGAATCCCTGTGGGATAATGAAAACAGGCCTCGCAGCTCACTTGGAAATCTGACCCCAAGTGAGTACCTGAAACAAGGTCAGAGAAATGCGTTAAACGTAGCTAAGTTCTAATTTAAAACCCTCCACTTTTTGGGAGGGGGTCACAACAAAATGCCTTTATTGAACGATTTAACCGCACTTACCGTCATGAAGTACTCAGTGCACATATTTTTGAAAACCTTAATCAAGTCAAGGACATCACTGAGCAGTGGATCAAGATTTACAACGAGGATCGTCCTCATGCAGCACTAGGGAAGTTGTCACCTATACACTATCGACAACTAGCAGAATTTTCCTCTTTAAGAATGTCTACTTAAATGGGGGTATTACACTAGTCGCCAACCAATCAGTAAGTGGGTTGCCGTCGATAAAAGCCTTACAAGACAGTAATCTCACCGTGCAATTTAGCCAAACTTTTTGTTTAGCGCAGAGCCAGCACTTAACATGGATACATGCCGCCTTCATCGCCTAAAAGAACAACAAAAAACCAATTACGACCATTTAAAAATTAGTCGCACAACTAAAAAAGCATGAGCCCCTGATCTGAAATATCTCAAAGGATACAATAGTTACGAAACTCCCCAATTATCATAGATAAGTATATAGTCCACCATGAATGACACCAACAACAAATCTAAAGATCAGAATAAAAACCCCCAATCTAAATAGCATTCAAGCTGGCAGTCTATTTCTTAATTTGCGAGCTGGTGATCCCACCGCCACAATTCCAGACTCCAAATCTTTTAAGACAGTACTTCTAGCAGCCACTACTGTGCCATGACCAATGGTCACGCCGGGACCAACAAATATATCATTTGGCAACCATACCTCATCTTCTATATTGATAGGATAAGATTCGATGTCAAAAGTAAGTTTTGAAATATTATGAGAGCCTGTACATAAATATACCCTGTGGGCGATAGCTACATTAGATCCAATTGTGATTTTCTCAAGATTATAAATAATAGTGTCATAGCCTATCCAAACATTGTCACCCACTTCTAATTTCCATGGAAAGGTGACCTTTGCTGATGGTCTAATGCGGACATTATTTCCCAACTTAGCCCCGAACAATCTGAGCAACCATGCTCGATAGCCATATAAAAAATCGGGAGATGTACTAAAAAGTAGTGCTTGAACTATCCACCACAACTGGACAATAAAAACATTTTTCCCCCGAAAATTCGGTGGCATCGAAAACTGTGATAAATCTTGGTAAATAGGATCTCTCATTTCTCACCCTTCATCCACAACACAGTTTCTTTAATGCCTGATTTGAGATCATAAGGAAGGGGGCCGATAACCCCTTGCAAATCATGTAAGTCATGCAACATTGGAGTATTCAAATTACTAAGTCTAAATGAAGTGAGTGGTGCTGAAAATCCAAATTTTTGAAATATATCACCAATTTTTGCTAGAGAGATAAGAAAAAAAATGGGGATTTGAAATGGATCTCGAGAGCCAAATTCATGAGCAATTAATTTAGCAAAGGGATAAACATCAATGGGATCATAATCCCCTAGATAGAAAGTTTTCTTATTAACTTTCTCAAGTGATGCCTCCATTAAATTCGCTAATTGATAAACTGTATTCCCAACATATCCAAACGACTTTAATACTTTTAAATTCATTGGATGAAAGTAGACCCCTTTTTGGACTGCATTAAAAAAATTGCGATATGGCACTGAAAACCAAGGGCCCCAAATTGAGGTTGGACGAACAATACACCAAGACCAATTTCTTCCTGGCATCTCTTTAATAATTTTTTCTCCATAAACCTTACTGTAACCATAAGCGGTTGTTGGGCAATAATCTTCATAATTTTTTGGGCTATAACCGATTTTACAAACCAAACGAGATGATGAAAAAACAACACGCTTAAGTTGTGGAAGCTGATTGCAGCATTCAATTACATTCTCCAGCCCCACTGTATTAGCTAAATAATCTTGTTCAGCAGCCCCATTTAAATCGGTTCGGGCTGCAAGGTGGTAGATATAATCTGGCTGAAATTCTTTGAAAGCTTTCAGTATTCCCTCTTTATGCAAAAGATTTACTTTTTTATAGTAAGGGTTGTGGCCTTTATTCCTTGGCTCAACATTGTCCAGACTACATACAATGTCACCATTTTTCAAATGGTAATCCACTAAATTGGTGCCTATAAATCCAGATCCACCTGTAATTAAAACTCTAGACATATCACCTCACTTTAAACCCTTAAACCTATGAAGCTCATCAAAAAAAGTCTGCAATATCACGTTTTTATCTAAATTCTTTTTCGCGTACTGACTCGCAATCAAATTTGGACGGGAACACTCTAGAGCCTGATTTATACCTTCCACCAAAGCCTGAACTGATTCGGGATCTATCAAAGTAGCAATTCCAGGGATTTCAGCACACAGCATACCCAGTGAAGTATCTGCTTTGGCTGTAATAATGGCATTACCTCCTACTGCAAATATGTTAGTAAGCTTAGAAGGTAATACGGCATCCGCAGCAGCATGTTTTTGTATTACCAGATGAACATCAGCGCAAGCTAATAAAGTCGGAAGATTCTCATAACTTTGAAGTGGTGCAAAGATTACATTTGATAAATGAAGGGATTTGGCCATCTCCATTAACCGATCCTTAGTGGCACCCTCCCCCACTATTAGAAATATCACATCTTTCCGATGCTCAAATTGCTGAGCAGTTAGCAGCACCAACTCAAGACCTTGTTTTTCGCCAATATTTCCAGAATAGAGCAGAACCCTACAACCCTCTTTAACACCTAAAGAGTTGAGTATATCAGCAGAGAACTTCACACAACTAAATCGATCTAACTCGGACCAATTTGGTAAAAGAAGCAATTTATCGGGACAAACCCCTTTTGATATGGCACGATTTAACATTGCTGTGGAAATACTGGAAACATAGTTAAAATTCTTCAGAAAAAAACTTTCTAAAGCAAGCGCAGTACGCTTAACCAAACCAGGATGGAGTAATTCTAAGCCAAAAAGAGCATCGACCTCATAATCCTGAATATGCAAAATTGACTTTGCGCCACTTAACCTAGCCGTTAAAATCGCTTGAATGGCGCAAAATAATGTAGGCACAACCAGTATCAACAATTTTGGACGCCAAAATATCTGAGATAGAACAATGGGCAATGAAGAGAAAGCGAAGCTTGCCAAATGGAGAAGGCGATTAATCGCACTTGGGTTTTTGGGCACATATAAAGGACAGCGCCATACCGTTAAACTTTTCTCAACCTCTTTGTGATAGGTTAACTTGGAAAAATTAGGCCAGACTTTCCAATCGGGATAATAAGGTGGAGCAGTAACCACTACAATCTCGTGACCCTGCTCGGCAAGCCACCTAGCCATTTCACCAGTATACTTTCCGATGCCCGTTAATTCAGGGCTAAAATTTAGACCATAAATGAGTATTTTCAGTTCATCCCCCTAGCAATTATTGGTATTTTCACAAATAATTTCGACCAAGCGATTGGCTGCCTTATCAATATGAAATCTATCCGAAAAGCATTCTTTGGCCCTTAAGGCCATTTGATCATATTCATTTTTACTTAAAGAAAGCCACCGATTTAAATTCAGAACAGTGCCCTCAATAGTGTCCTCATCTACAAAGCCTGCTTGACTCACCTCAATCTCATGCCAAATGTTCACTTTATCGCTAATCAATACTGGCTTTCCACAACCCAATGCTTCGGCAACAACAATACCAAAATTCTCCTGATGCGATGGCAAGCAAAACACTTCGCAGGCATAAAACGCCCCCCATTTATCCTCTCCTTGTAGCATGCCCAGCCAAGTAATTTTATGATCAATTCCCAGCACAATCGCCCGTTCTTTTAGAGCTTCTACCCAGCCATTTTGATCGGGCCCCGCCATAGCCAAATGTAATCCTTCATCACCTCCAACTATCCGTGCGAAGGCTTCAAGTAATAAATCGCAGCCTTTTTTTTCATGTATTCGACTAAGAAATAAAACAATACGCTTATTATGAAGTGATGGATTTTTTTGAAGGAATTGCCAAGCTAAATGATCCCCATTAGCGGGAGGATCAGATAATCCATAGCCAAACTCTGAAACAGCTTCATTTGCTTTGTAGGGAACAAAAGATTTTCGAGCAAATAGCTTCTCATCTTCACAGGTGAAGATTACAGCCTTTGCATCTTTCAGCACGAATCTTTCTACTAACAACCAATACAATAATTTTTTGAAATACTTTAGGGGATATGCCTTATTAAAATAAGGATCCAGCATTCCGTGACTGTAAACAAAATAAGGGATTTGATAAATAATTGCAATTTTTCTAGCGGAATAGCTATGATATTGCCACAATCCATCGACAATCATAGCATCATAAGCTGAAATATTCTCATTTAGCCAAGGTTGAAGTTTCGGTGTAAAGCCATAGGTCCCTAACTGTGATGGGCCAACCGCATTGACTCTTTTTAAGACTGTATTTTTAACATAAATAGAATTTGGATCATCGCAACTTACAACATCTAAAAAAATTCCCAGTCGACCCAATCCTTGTTGCATTTGAATTAATGCTTCGATAGGCCCGCCAGTAGCTGGACTAATACTCGGAATAACTCTTAACAACCTCATGATGACGCTCACTTTATGTTAAAGAACTAAATATAGCGGTTATAGGGAATCGGAGAAAAAATTAAGCAACCAACAATCAGAGATCAATATTGGATAATCCTAATCTCCACCAAATAAATCCCGTGTGTAGACTTTATCAATTACATCCATTAATTCATCATTCAAACGATTGGCAACAATCACATCTGAACGATTTTTAAAATCTTCCAGACTCTCCAAAACCACAGAATTAAGAAAAATACTCTACTTTAGCATGGGTTCATAGACAACGACCTCAATACCTCTCGCCTTGATGCGCTTCATAATTCCTTGAATACTAGAAGCTCTCCAGTTATCGGAACCAGCCTTCATAATGAGACGATAGATTCCCACAATTTTAGGGTTCCGTTTTAGTATTTCACTGGCAACAAAATCTTTCCGAGTACTATTTGCACTCACTATAGCCTGCATTAGATTTTGCGGTACATTGCTGTAATTAGCTAGCAACTGCTTGGTATCTTTAGGTAGGCAGTACCCACCATACCCAAATGAAGGATTATTGTAATGCGCTCCAACACGTGGATCTAGACCAACCCCCTCAATAATTTCTTTAGCATTTAATCCATGAAGAGCAGCATAAGTATCTAATTCATTAAAATAAGCGACACGCATCGCTAAATAGGTATTAGCAAATAATTTGATCGCCTCCGCTTCGGTAGAGTTAGTAAAAATAGTAGGGATGTATTTTTTAATTGCTCCTTGCTTTAGCAAATTGGCAAATAATTCAGCGCGTATGGATTTTTCTCCAACTACAATGCGAGACGGGTGCGGGTTATCATAAAGCGCCCTACCTTCTCTCAAAAATTCCGGGGAAAACATAACGTTATCAGATCCAAGATTTTCCTTTAATTGATTAACGAAACCTACCGGAATAGTAGACTTGATTACCACCACGGCATTTGGATTAATAGCTAAAACATCCTGAGCAATCGCTACAACAGTTCTTGTATCAAAGTAGTTAGTAATCTCATCGTAATCAGTTGGCGTAGCAATAATTACATAAGTAGCATTTTTATAAGCCTCATCTTTATCAATAGTGGCCCTTAAATTTAAAGACTTGATGTGAAGATATGCCTCCATCTCCTTGTCCTCGATTGGTAGCTCTTTTCTACCAATCTTTGCAACTCTTTCTTGGTCAATATCCAATAAAACGACTTCATTATGCTGATCCAGCAAAATTGCGTTTGACAAACCTACGTAGCCAGTGCCAACAACTGCGATTTTCATTTAAGTACTTTCTTAAAATAGGCAATGGTCTCTTTGAGGCCATCCTCAAGATTGACCTTTGGCTGCCAACCAAGCTTGGCTTTTGCTAATTCAATATTGGGCTGACGCTGCTTAGGATCATCAGAAGGTAGTGGTTGATAGATAATCTTCGATTTACTACCAGACAGCTTGAGAACAGTTTCAGCCAACTGTAGCATCGTGAACTCACCCGGGTTGCCGATGTTTACTGGTCCAGTAAAACCTTGTTCTGAATTCATCATCTTCACCATGGCATCGATCAAATCATCCACATAGCAAAAACTTCTGGTTTGCTGGCCATCACCATAAATCGTGATGTCTTTACCTTGTAAGGCCTGAACGATAAAGTTACTCACCACACGACCATCATAAGGATGCATGCGAGGACCATAGGTGTTAAAGATACGAACGACTTTTATATCTAAATTGTGTTGACGGTTGTAATCAAAGAACAAAGTTTCAGCACAGCGCTTACCTTCGTCATAGCAAGAGCGAATACCAATTGGATTAACCCTGCCCCAATACTCCTCTGGCTGAGGGTGCACCTCTGGGTCACCATAGACCTCACTGGTTGAAGCTTGCAAGATACGCGCCCGCGTTCTTTTAGCTAAGCCGAGCATATTGATGGCACCATGCACACTTGTCTTGGTTGTTTGCACTGGGTCGTACTGATAATGCACAGGTGATGCAGGGCATGCCAAGTTGTAGATTTGATTGGTCTCTACATAGAGCGGAAAAGTCACATCGTGACGCATCAGCTCTAGATTAGGATTAGGCAACAAATGTGCCAAATTGACTTTAGATCCAGTGAAATAATTATCCACCACTAATACATCGTTGCCTTCTTTGAGTGACTTTTCGGTAAGATGTGAACCCAAAAAAACCGGCACCGCCTGTAATGAGAATTTTTTGATATTCCGAAAGCTGTTGAGTTTTGTTCATGAATAGAATTTCCCATTTAGTATAGTTAATAGGCGTTTTTTGAAGTCCAACCCATGAAAGCCGTCGTTAAAACAATGCGGATGTCAAACCAGAAAGACCAGTTCGCAATATAGTACATATCAAATTCCAACCGCTTAGCTAATTTATCAAGTGTATCGGTTTCTCCTCGGTAACCATTAATCTGCGCCCAACCTGTGATCCCTGGTTTTACTTTGTGCCTTAGTAGATAACCTTCTAGCATATCGCTAAACTCTTCATTATGCTTTAAGGCATGCGGTCTAGGACCGACTACCGACATATCACCCATCAGCACATTAATGAATTGAGGCAATTCATCTAGGCTATAGCGTCGTAAATATTTGCCAACCCTAGTCACCCTTTGATCCTCTTTGGAGGCCTGAGTTACGATTCCGAATTCCTCATGCAGTTTCATGCTCCTAAATTTCAGGACATTAATAATTTTTCCATCAAGGCCAAGGCGTGGTTGAATAAAGAAAATAGGACCTTTAGAGTCAAACTTAATTAAGAGAGCCAAGAACAATAAAAGCGGCGATAAAAAAATTAAGGCAATAAAAGAGAATGATTTATCAAAAAGTGATTTGATAAATCGCCCCCTACCGATAGCAGAAGGCTCATCTAAAACAACCATCGGCAAACCCAGAAAATCTTGCATAGGATTTAACATTAACTCCATTGCCATGCGATCGGGAAACCAGCGCAATTTAACCAAAAGATTGCGCAGATGTAACTGGACCTCATTGATGTACGCTGCCTCAGTAATTGAAAGTGAAATCCATACTTCGTCTATACGATATTGCTTTACAAGCATAGGCAATTTATCTAATGCTAGAGAAGTTGGACTGTAATTACCCATGAATTCAAAACCTTCCTGAGCGCCAAAAACAAACTTATTCTTAGCCCACCTAGGATCAGAATTAGATCCTAATATCAGTACTCGTTTAGCATTCTGCCCTTTAACACGATTTAACCGCAAAAAGTAATACAAACAATACTTATAGAGATACATTAAAAAGAGGCAACACAAAAACCAATAGATAGTAAAAAGCCTAGATAAAAAGTTGACCTGCTTAATAAAAAATAAAATAAGTAGTCCACCCAAAAGAACCAATAGCCAACCAATACCGATGCGTACTATCAACTCAAATAAGGGTCTTGCTCGCCAGGAATCATAAACAGAAAGAATCTCCCAAATCGTGGGAGCTAGTATTATTGACCATGAAATCAATAAGTATTGCGCTACATTGAATTCACCAGTATTTGGAAAAATAATTTCAAATGGGTGGTAACATAACCAACTAAAAAAACCCAGTAAAAAGCTATCCAGAAACCGTTGCTGCCATAAAGGAATAAAAATGAGTTGCATTCCTTGATTGTATAAAAATACTATTAGGAATGATAGAATTAGTTTTTTCCAAATTTATAAAAAAATCGATCAAAACGTCTAATAAATCTGATAACGCCTAGTCATCAACTTCTCACTAAATTGAGATAGCTTGCAAGGAGTTGACCCGCCCCTCACCAATATAAGTAAGATATATGCAAACACTTAGTGCTGGACTTGAAAAACTAGGCTCCAATGATCTTCGATCTATTACTGTCGACCTGGATGGTACTCTAGTATTTACCGATATGCTGCATGAATCTGCTTTATGCTGCTTTAAAAATAACCCTTTATCTATTTTCATGCTACCAATATGGATTTTTCAGGGTAAAGCAAAAGTAAAAAAAGAGTTGGCATTAAGAGCAGCTACTTTAGATGTAGGCTGTTTACCATATAACCTTCAACTAATAGATTGGTTAAAAATTGAAAAGGGCAATGGGAGAAAATTAATTTTATGCACGGCCTCGGATGAAAAGATTGCCAAAAAAATAGCGGGTTATTTAGATATTTTCGACGAGGTTTTAGCAAGTGATGGCGCTTTAAATTTAGCCGGTCAAAACAAAGCGGCAAAGCTAGCTGCTCGCTTTGGTGACAATGGATTTGACTACGTAGGCAACTCAACAAGTGATTTACCTGTATGGAAAAAAGCAAAGGAAGGCGTGGTGGTAAGCAACTCTCGTAATTTAATCAAGAAAGCCAAACTACATACTTCTGTAAAAAAAGTTATTTATCCAACAAAATTAAACTTTTCATCTTGGGTAAGCGCATTAAGGATTCATCAGTGGCTCAAAAATCTGCTAATCTTTGTCCCCTTGCTTGCAGCTCATCAAGCAAATAATAGCGCTTCCTGGATCGTCCTCTTTTTAGCTTTTTTCTCATTTTGTTTGTGCGCATCTTCAGTCTATATTATCAACGATCTATTAGACCTCCAGAGCGATAGAAATCATCCCCGTAAAAAATTTCGCCCTTTTGCATCTGGAGAGATTCCAATTTGGGTGGGTTGTCTTTTGGCTCCCGCATTAATTTTAGTCAGCTTATTTATTAGTCAATTCGTCGGCGGAGGATTCTTGCCATGGCTAGCAATTTATTTTGCATTGACTTGCATTTACTCTTTGGGAGTGAAACGCCTTATTCTCATTGACTGCTTAGCGCTTGCTATTTTGTACACACTTCGAATTGTGGCAGGCGGTTTCGCCATAGATATTCCATTATCATTTTGGCTGTTGGCTTTTTCTACATTTCTATTTCTTTCACTTGCTTTTGTTAAAAGATATGCTGAACTTAAATCCCATCGAAGAAATACTGATGAAAAAGTTCACGGGCGGGGGTATGTTGCTAGCGATGCCCCACTTATAGAGCAACTAGGAATCTCCTCTGGTTACGCATCCACCCTTGTGTTAGCCCTATATCTAAATAGCGAAAATGTTACGAGATTCTATAGAACTCCCGAATTCATTTGGGGGGCAGTACCGTTGATGTTACTTTGGATCAGTTGGATGTGGTTGCAAGCGCATCGGGGAAATATGAATGATGATCCAATCATCTTTGCCCTTAAAGACAAACTGAGCACTGTAATTGTCATTGCACTTTTCATAGTATTTATAATTGCAGAGGTTTGAAGTGATAAAAAAATTATCTAGCAAAGATATCCTACTGCGTTATATATTGATAGCAATTTTAGCTACAGCTATTAATATTGCTATCCAAATAATTTTCCTAAGGGTTTATCATGGTGAAAATGCCTTGATATTATCTGTTCTATGCGCAACTGCTATCGGACTATTTCTTCGCTATGAGTTGGACAAAAAATACATTTTTAATGCTCAACATAAAAATATGCGCTCAGATGTAAGAAAATTTCTCCTGTATAGTAGTATGGGTATATTTAGTACTGCTATTTTTTGGCTAACGGAATGGGCTTTTCATATAATATTTGCATCCAATCTAATGCGTTATGTTGGCGCCGGTATTGGACTATCGACTGGTTATTATGTAAAGTATCACCTTGATAAAAAGTTTGTTTTCAATAATTCAATATCCGTATGAAAGTAAAAGGCTGGGGAGGGTATCCCACTATTGATGCAAAAGTCTTACTACCCCCTCAAAGGTCTGAATGTTGGAAGCTTATTGAAGAAAATACTCTTATCCCAAGAGGTCAAGGAAGAAGCTATGGGGATAGCGCTAATAGCTCAACCATTTTACAGACTGATCTACTCAACCATGTTATCCAATTTAATGAGCTAACAGGTTTATTAACTTGCGAATCTGGCATAACTATCCGAGAAATTCTCAAGATTATCGTACCAAAGGGTTGGTTCATTCCAGTAACCCCAGGAACCAGTTTTGTGAGTATCGGCGGTGCGATAGCCAGTGATATTCACGGCAAAAATCATCACCTTAGCGGCACCTTTACAAAACATATTAGGTCACTGGAGTTAATGGTTGGCACAGGTGAAATCTTAAATATATCGGAGTTAAATCATACAGAATTATTTCGCGCAACCTGTGGGGGAATGGGATTAACTGGGTTAGTATTGAGTGCGACAATTCAACTAATGCCAATTTCCTCAAGTCAAATTTATCAAAAAACAATCAAAGCCAACTGTCTTGAGGAGGTATGTGAGCTGTTTGATAAAAATTCAAACAGCACTTACTCGGTCGCCTGGATAGATTGTTTAAAAACAGGTAAGGACTTAGGACGCTCTTTATTGATGCTTGGCGAGCATGCTAAACAAGGGGATCTAAAGTTAAAGGCTTCACGCCACATCAAAATTCCGATCCAAATGCCGTCAAGCCTTCTAAACCCATGGACTGCTAAAATTTTTAATACGATTTATTTTAACATTGCAAAAAATTATTCTTCCAATGTAACAACACCCCTAGAATCTTATTTTTACCCCTTAGATAAAATACATAACTGGAATAGGCTTTATGGCAAACATGGCTTTATTCAATACCAGTTTGTTGTTCCCAAGGCAGTGGGTCAAAAAGGTCTCAAGCACATATTAAGGATAGTTTCGGAAAGCGGTAAAGGCTCATTTTTAGCTGTTCTTAAAGCTTTTGGGCCAAAGAATGAAAACTATCTTTCATTTCCCATTGAAGGTTATACATTAGCATTAGACTTTAAACTTGAGGCGAGCATTTTCCCTCTTATTGAATTACTAGACAAGCTAGTACTTGAATATGGTGGCAGAATATATTTAGCAAAAGATGGGGTAATGAATCAGAAAACATTTAGAAAATCTTATCATAATTGGGAAAAAATTGAAGAAATTAGATCCAAATATGACTGTATTGGTAAATTTAGATCCACTCAATCCATTAGGCTAGGATTTAAATGAAAAAAATCATGATTATCGGCGCAACCTCAGCCATCGCTGAATCTTGTGCAACACTTTGGGCTAAGGAGGGCTGTATATTCTTTCTTGTGGGAAGATCACAAGTTAAAATTGACCAATTAACCAAGAAACTCATAATCCAGGGCGCAATAGCGGTTAGCGGATTTATCTTAGATATTAATGATTTTGAAAAACACCAAAAAGCACTTGATACAGCCTCAGATTTTTTAGGTTCCATAGATATTGTATTAATAGCACACGGAAATCTACCAGATCAAAAGCGATGCACTCAATCAGTTGACTTAACTTTAAGAGAAATATCCACAAACGCTTTATCCACCGTGTCATTTCTAACAATCACTTGCAAGTATATGAAAAATCAACAAAAAGGCACAATTTCACTACTTAGTTCGGTGGCAGGAGATAGAGGCAGAGGCACAAATTATATTTATGGTTCTGCCAAGGGTATGTTAAATATATTTTGTGAGGGTATGCGTCAAGAATTAAATGGATATGGGGTAAAAATTGTTACCATAAAACTAGGTTTTGTAAATACCCCAATGACACTAAAATTTAAGAAAGGCATACTGTGGAGAAAGCCTCAAGATATCTCAAAAACAATTATAACCATTATAAATCATGGAAATGGAGAATATTATGTCCCAGGTTTCTGGAGAGCTATTATGTGGGTAATTAAGATTATTCCAAATTTTATATTTTATAGAATTAAAATATAACTATATGAGATACAGCATATATTTTTCGAAAATTAATTTTTTTAATCATAAGTTTTTATTTATATTTTTAGGATCAATTTGGTTTTTTTTTGATGCATTCATTTTCCCTCCACATTTTGGAGGGGTAGATATTTACTATTTCAAAGATGCAGGAATAAATTTTTATGAAGGTTTAGGTCTTGTATCTAGATTCACATTTGGTAATCCAACATTTGAATATCAACCCTATACTCACTATCCGCCATTGTATTCAATTCTTTTTGGTTTATTTTGTAAGATTTTTGGCCTATCGATAAAATCAAATCAAATTTATAATTCTGCAATATTAGTTACTCTTTCCATTTGCTTATTATTTTTATTTAATAAGATCTTAGAAAAATCTAATTTTAAAAATAAAAATTTTTTAAGAACCCTACTTATATTTATATGCATTCCAAGTTTAATATATATCCCAGAGCCTGATAGACCAGACAGCCTAGGAGTCTTGTTTGTATTGGCAACAATTTTAATAATTTCAAAAAAAAATCAAAACAAAAATATATAAATTTTCTGATTGGCTTTTTATGTACTCAAACTCTCCTAATTTCACCCTTTATGGGGATATGGCTTGTTTTATCATTAATAATCATAAATTTCAAAGAAATAAATAATCTTTTAGAAATAGGCATTGGTACGATCTTATCATTCTTGATGGGTTTAATTTTAATTAACTACATAACCCCGGGATGGATTCAATCCTTTTATGGAGTCTTAACTGCAAGCACAACAAATAATGAAACTGGTGGCGGTTATTTTATTCAATTGCTTCACGGAAATTTCATTTTATGGTTACATGGTTTGGCTCTCAGCCAACATAATTTTTATATTTCGCTCTTGAAACTTATAATTCCAAATATTATATTTTTGGCTTTAATTATAAACGAATATTGGTTGAAAAAAGAAAGTTTTGAAGGTAAAAGACTACTACCCTTTATTGCCATAAGCCCAATGTCAATAATACTGGTCCCGTATCAGGTGAACTATATTATTGCATCAACGGTGTTATTGATTATTAACCTATCAATGATTATTTTAAAAATGCCAATTAAATTGGCTAAATACTATACGATGGGGATTATCTTAAGCGCACTAATTATCTCGTTAATAAATTTTCCATACTTAGTAAGAGATATATTGGCAAGAAATACGGCAGGACATTCAATAATACTAGCAAAAAATGAATTTATTAAATTCAAACCTGAGTGCACTAAAAATAAAGACTTTTTTATTGCTTCCTCCCCATTAAATTACTTAATATGGAGAGAGATTGGTGTACATCCATTAACAATTACTTATAGCGGGTTTTATGACAGGGCAAATCATGAAAAATTAAGTTGCATTTCATTAACCTATCCTGGATCTCATAATTTATATGAGCCGACATACCCTGTATGGTTCAAACCTGATTCTTATGAGCTAATTTTTACACCAAACTTACCCCGAGATTCATTATTCATGTTTTGGAAATCAAATAGTAGTCAAACTTGGGAAAGTCAAATTTTTAGAAAGATAAAATATGACAAATAATAAAGCCACCTTTGCTGACTATCTAAAAATAACAAGATTGGATCACGGCACGAAGCAGGTATTTATAATCCCGGGGATATTTTTTGCGTATCTACTCCGCGGTATACATGTGTCGAATCCTCTAAGTCATATTTTATTGGGATTTTTGTGTGCAACAGCAATTGCTTCAGCAAATTATGTAATAAACGAATGGTTTGATCGAGAATTTGATAAGTTTCACCCCACAAAATTTAAACGAACTGCTGTGCAAAGAATTTTGACTGGAAAAGCTATTGCATTTGAGTGGAGCCTTCTTGTTGGCATCGGTTTACTTGCAGCGTATCTATCTAGCAAGTTAATGTTCATCGTTGCATGTATATTTTTTTTACAAGGTATTTTTTATAATATTCCTCCACTGAGAACAAAGGATCGAGCCTTTGTGGATGTATTATCAGAATCAATAAATAATCCAATCAGACTCATGATTGGATGGGCAATGATAGATCCAAATTCACTCCCCCCTGCTTCTATTATTTTTTCCTATTGGTCTGGAGGTGCCTTTTTAATGGCGGCCAAACGGTATTCTGAATACAGAGAAATAACCCAGGCATTTAACTTGGAAACTTTGACAAATTATCGAAAAAGCTTCAAGGGCTATACAGAAATTTCGCTAAATGTTTCATGCTTAGTATATGCTATGCTCTCAAATTTCTTTATTGGAGTTTTTTTTATTAAGTATAGAATAGAATACATAATCACAATCCCAGTGGTTATACTACTCTTTGGAGAGTATCTCGCAGTCTCTATGAAACCTAATTCAACAGCACAAAATCCAGAAAAACTCTACAAGGAGAAGAGTTTATTTATACTGATTTCAATTTTTTTGTTAACGCTCTTAATTGCCAGTCTATACGATATTGATTTTTTAAAAGATCTATCTCAGCAATTTTTTATTAAATTGAACTGATAAAAATATATTATCTACTACAAAAAAGTATTCAAAGATCCTACGGTAATCCCCCCACAGATTAACTGAGCTCAGAGGTAGAATTTTCTCTATTAGAGGAGTTCTACATGAAGCGTTCTAAATTTACCGATAGCCAGATCATGGATGCCCTAAAACGGGTAGATGCTGGCTTAGCCGTCCCAGAGGTTTGCCGTGAGCTAGGCATCAGCGCTGCTACTTTCTACAAGTGGCGCGCCAAATACGGCGGTATGGATACCTCCATGATGGCCCGCATGAAAGAGCTTGAGGCTGAAAATGCCCGCTTAAAGAAGATGTACATCGAAGAAAAGCTCAAGGCAGAAATACTAAACGAGGCCATCACAAAAAAGTGGTGAGCCCAATCTCACAGACGTGAGATGGTCCAAAAAGCAGTATCCCAACACCATGTATCGATCAGACTGGCCTGTGAGATCTTTGGCGTTAGCGAGTCTTGCTATCGCTATGAAGCTAAGAATAATGCCGAGAATGAACTCATTGCCAGCTGGCTCATCCGCTTGACCGACAACAACTGTAACTGGGGCTTTGGCCTTTGCTATTTATATCTGCGCAATGTAAAAAACTTTAAATGGAACCATAAGCGGATCTACCGTATTTACAAGGCTCTGGAGCTCAACTTACGCATCAAACCCCGCAAACGTTTGGTGCGAGATAAGCCAGATGCCTTGGTTGTACCGCTGAGCATCAACCAAGTATGGTCAATGGATTTTATGCATGACTAGTTGCAAGATGGCAGGTCCATCCGCTTGTTCAATGTCATTGATGACTTTAATCGTAAGACCTTGGGCATTGAAGTGGACTTCTCATTGCCAGCAGAGCGAGTCGTTCGTAGCTTAGATCAAATCATTGCTTGGCGAGGTAAGCCTGCTGTTATACGAGCGGATAACGTACTAAATGCAAGAACTTTTTCCAGCGATAGGCAAAGCCATACCGTAACTGCAATTTGCAGTTAAAAAATCAAACTTACTACTTGTCTATACCCGAACGGTCACTTCCACAAATAAATCAGGGGTCCCGATTAACCATAATTAACACAAGATCCGCCACTTCACGTTTTGGTCTTTACCCTACTTAAAACAATCTGAGGTCCCAGTGGAAGGTCCAAACATTATCTACGAGGTCCTTGCGGCCTCTACGGCCCTACAGAGAGGGATCGATCCACTGGGTAAAGCTTTTTCATAGTAACCTTGATACATCTGTTTTGACTTCACTAATCCATACACTACACGCGCCATCTTTGCTGCCACCGCAGTCCTTGCCTTGCGCTGTAAATCTTTATCTTGAGGCGCACTTTTAATATAGCGTAGATATTTTTGCTGGAAACTGTTCTCAGGTTGCTGAATGGCACGGTTGACTGACATCCACAGCGCTAAGCGCAGGCGCGCATTACCCCGCTTGGAGATTTGTTCTTGACCACGGTAGTTGCCTGATTGGTTTTTGGCTAGATCAAACCCGCAATACTTTAAGAACTGACGATGATGGCTAAAGCGACGTAGATCCCCACCTTCCGCCAGAATCGTTAGGGCATTAATCGGACCAATCCCCGGAACACTTTGCAAGATGGCAGAGTCCGGGTTATCGGCCAATACTGCTTGAGCCGTCTCTTCTAATTGCTTGCGACAAGCATTGATCTCTTGATAGCGTCTCAGTTGTATTTGAAAGGTTTTGCAAGCCAAGGAATCTGCCTCAACAGGTAGTCCAATGCTATGCAAGGCGGTCTCATAGAGCTCAATAAGCTTAGCCGCTTTATTAACCTTGCGGCCAATGACAGGGCTGGCAATCTGGCAAAACGCTTCTTGAGAGTGCTTCGTTACTGCGCTAGGGATGGGGAAGTGCAAAAGATAATTAATCCACCAGTCTGCGCGAGTACTGTTCCACCATTTACCCATCTCCGGAAAATACAAAGGCAGGTAATGCGTGAGGATGGAGTGCTGTAAGCGCGTGCGACTCAAGGTCACTTGATAGTAGGTTTTAGATAACTCTTGGAGATCATGATGCCCTGCAATTAATGGGTCAACATAACGTTGAGTAATCCCTTGCTTAAGCAGCTCTAAAAGCACTGCAGCATCCTTGGGATCATTTTTATCCCAGGAGTTGAACATCACCTCCCGATACCGGGCGCTCGCTACCGAGGAAATAAAGCAGACTTCAAACCCCGCCGCTACCAAGCGATGCCCTAATGCGCGGTGGTAATTGCCGGTTGCCTCAAACCCAATAATGCAAGGCGGCGGTAAGCTCTTTAGAAAAGCAATAAAACGATCATGATCGGCAGCAGAATTAGCCATCCGAAAATGCTGCCTTTTACCCGCCTTGGTCTCGCTTAACACGGCATTAAAGTCCTTGGCAATATCGATTGCAATCCATGCCCCAAAGGGTTTATTGTTTAAGTGGTCAGCCATAGCAATACTCCTTATTGATGATCTCGCAATCACCAGCATGGCTTAAATTGCTGCGGCTGACTACCATTCTGCATGTACTATGGCCCGGAACTTGTCAGTGGCAGACTGATGGAGTGGGCAGCAAAGCATCAAATCCACAGATAACACATCCAACCAGGTAAACCACAACAAAATGCCTATGTAGAACGCTTTAATCGCACCGTCAGATATGAATGGCTATCTCAGCATTATTGGGAAAGTGTTAACGAAGTTCAAGAGTTTGCAACGCAATGGATGTATCAATACAATCATCAACGTCCAAACATGGAATTGGGCGGTATCACCCCGAAACAGCGACTGGCCATGGTTGCTTAATTAACTCTACCTCTAGGTTCGGTTAAATAAGGGGGGATAACCCTAGAATTAATGCCGAATTGTATATCTGATAAATTTATCAAGATAAATTGATATTATTAAAAGAAATAGAATTACTATAAATGAATAGAAAATTGAAAATCCTGGTAAAAAATTTAAAGGATTACCAATAATTTTTATTATATTAGTACCAATAAAATTGTGAATTAAATATAAAGTATATGAGCAAGATCCAATAATTACTAATAGTTTACAAGAAAGTAATTTTGAAATAAATTTAATTTTGAGAGAGCTATATACTAATATGAATATTAATGGGGTTACTATAGCAGTAGCTACAGGCTCAAATAATATATAGTCAGGTTCATAAAAATTTATAAAAATATATGTATAAACATTTATAATAGAACAAGTTAGCAATATTATAAACTTATAAAAGTTATTAATATAAAGATAATATAAACTTATGCCAAATATAAAGTATCCTAAATGCCTAGAGATAAATAATTGGCTTAACAATCTAGTTAAATAAGAAAAGTGAAAGTAAAAAGCAGCGCAATTTAAAATTGCAACGCTAATGGTAATAATTGTTAAATTTATAAAAAAAATATTTTTATTGAAGAAATATAAAAAAGAAATTAGCAAGTAAAATCTTATCTCAACAAATAATGACCAGTGTGGTCCATCCATATATTTAAAATTATGCCCTGGAAATATAGCATTATAAATTTTTGGATCAAGAAATGTTATTGAAGGGATAAAATCATAAAATGCTTTACTTTGATTTATCAAAATAGAAAATAGAAAAATTAATATACAGCACAAAACCATCGTGGGAAAAAGTCTGAGGAATCTAGCATAAATAAAATTTTTTAAATTATTCTTATCTGCTATTGACTTAACAATTACGAATCCTGATAACACAAAAAAAAGTTGTACTCCAAAGTATCCATACTTAAAAATATTCCAATCTTTAAATATAGAATTATAAGGTGGATTAAATAAATTCAACTCCCAGCTATAAAAATGAAATCCAATAACAAGCAATATAGCCAAAGCTCTCAAACCATCAAACGAATCAATCCTTTTTGAAATCATGCTATCAAATAATCTTCATATTCTATTAAATTATTTCATGATGTAATATTTTAATTATAAAATTAATCATGCTCACGCTTTTTAGAGGTCAATAAACTCATATATGGGTTGGTCACAACTACTATTCTATCCAGGCCATCCCAAGTTGGGTAGTAATCTAAATCGACGTCATCGGGTCCTGCAATTACTTTATATATCCCTCTATAGTTAGCAAGATTACCCAAATAAGGCTCTTTTTTATATCCAGCCCAATGCCCCATTTCAGGATACTCCCCCAGTAGGTAAATAACAGAATCTGCTTCAGTTAATGAGTGGCTTACTATAGAATCGTTTCCAGAACCAATGCCCAATAGGTCTTTGACCTTAGGGGTTATGTATGGCTTTATTTTATTTATCAGGACATATTTTTCTACCTCTTTTTTCCATAAATTAGTTTCTACATAATTAAAGCTATTTAAGACATTATATATACTGTATAAATTCATAGAAAAAATTAAAATAAAAAATAACGATATTATTAGTTTGATAAAAAAACTTTTTATTGATATTGATAAGTAATCAAAAAAAATCGCTACATATAATGCAAAGAACGGAAGAATAACTAGATAATTTCTAATATTCATTACGGATTGCGACGAAAAATAGAAAATATACACAATAGGAAATATACAAATAATTTTTCTATATATTTTATATTTAATATTAATCAATGATAATATAAATCCAGAAACACAAAATAAAGATAACAAAATTGAAATTATAATATTTTTCGAAAATAGCCTGATAAATATAAAATCTAAAATTCTTAATAAATGTTCACCGCCCTTTTGGATTGTATTTACGCCATGACCATCAACACTATAATGCCTGATTTCATAAATAATATTAATAATAAAGTGTATTGGCTCTATTACCGCCCCCGGTGTAATAACTACAAATGTTGCAGTTGAAAAAAATATTGTATTTACTAATTTAGTTTTAAATGGTACATTTGAACCAGTACAGAGTGGTAAGATTAATAGAATACCAGCTTGATATTTTATGGCGATACAAAGACCTGCACAAACTGCAGAAATTCGAAGGCTTAGTAAATTTTTCTTATTTTGAGAATTGATGCAACTCAATATTAACATTGCGCTTGCAGAAACTAAAAGTACATCAGGGGCTATCCATCGTGAATGGTAGAAAAACTGAAAGGAAGATAAAATAACTAACGAGCCAATTACTCTGGATGGCACGCTTAACTTCATTTCTCGTAAAGATAAAAAAGTAAAAATTGCAGTGAGTGAGCTTAGAGTTATGAATATAACTCTCAAAACTAATTTAAAGTTATTTTCCAAAATTAAATACGCTGATTCCTTGCCTAATGCCATCATTAGTAGCTTAATATCAGTAGTTGAGTATATTAAATTACTTAATTTATCTAAGTTTTTAAAAATTAGATATGGCAAAGAAGCTAATAATCCAACTAAGTAGGAAAAAGATGGGTAGTTATACCACCTTGGGAGCAAAATTCCAGTTTCAACCGAATCCCTCACTGAGTTTATGATTCTCATTTCATCCCAGTGGTTTCCAAAATTAATAGTTGATATTGAACAGTAAAGAAAAAATATTAGAGCTAAAAATAATAATGTAGCCCATGCTTTATCAGATTTAGATCTATTTATTTTCATATTTTTTATTTAAATCTATAAAATTAATTATTTTTGCACATATATCCTGGTTTCCGTAAGCTCCAGCGCGTACTTTTTTCATTCCAGCGTATTTAATATCTTTTATCAAATTTTTATTACTTAATAATCTCTTGCAAATCTCAATACACTCATTAGAGTCCCTCCAAAATACTGCTTCAATACCCTCTTCGTACATTCTTTCATGCTCTATAGTTCTTTCTGCGCATAATAATCCACCAATAAATGGAATTTCGAGCGATCTTCTTGTATGGAGATCCCTATTACCATGCGACAAAAAACCTATTGCAATATCAGCCCCTTGAATTGCAGCAACATAATCTGGGCCAGACAAGCTACCACCCTTGTAGGCTATTTTCAAATCTTCCCATAGTGGAGATTTCTCCCATCTACTGCCCCATATTGAAATATTTAATCCTGCTCTGATTAAATCCAACAGAAATTTATCTCGCCCCTCGCCCCTAATCCAGGTGCCTACAAATACAATTTCAGACCTAAAAATTGTGGGAATTTGTCTATGCCGCAAAGGCTTATGAACCTCTTCGTCATAACTCATATAAACACGAATCACATTTTTAACACCAAAATCAGCGAATTCCCTTAAGTTTGGCTCCCTAACAACTGCAGCATAGTCATAGTATTTCATTGTCCGCTTTAGGGAGTCAAATCTACGGAAATCTCTCTTACTTCCAGGATCATCATTTTGATATAAAACTTTCTTGCAGTTAAAGTAGTCCAGTCTAAGTATTGACTTACTATCGAATTCTTCGCCAGAATTTATCCATATCAAATCAAATGTATTTGAACTATATCTTTTTATCAATTTTAAATCTATCCATTTGCATATTTGATTTTGTACCCAAAAATAACCCGTATAAAACGAGGCTTTATCTAAGATTTTAATTGTTAACAAACTAAAGGCTTCGCGTGGATTAACATGAGTTACTGTGTGGCCTAATCTTGATAAAGAATTAGCCCTGTGAAATGCAGTGCTTGATTTATTATTATCACCAATATAAAGAATGTTCATATAATTTAATTATTCCATTTTATTTTAGATATAAAATTTAATAAAAATGAAATCATTATGATGAGAAAATTATCTCTATAAGCAGACATCCAGGTATTTAGATCAGATTCCCCTAATCCCAAAATAAAAAGTGGAAATAAATTTGAAAGAATCATCAAAATAATTAAAGGATGCACAAAATATAATGACATTAAATATTGTATATTTACTATAAATAAAAATATAATAAGCGGGTACAAAAATAATCCAAAATAGCCGAAATCTATATATGAATATATGATTGGATTATCAGATATATCGACATCAAATAAAGGATGAAAAAGATTAATAACAACCTCATTCCTTTGTACAAGTAGTTTATCCCTAAAACTATAGAAGATACTTGGTATGGTCCATATAAAATGGTTATACAAAGCCTTACCATACAAAAATGTACTTTGGGAAAACGGAACCTCCAATGCTTTGGTTGTTGCTATCAAAACTAATGGTCTAGATGCTAAATTGATAGCGACCGCTTCATTTGCAATGGATTGGATATTTTGATCACTGAAGTAGATTTCTAGACCATTCTTCATAACAGTTATGATATTTTCATTTTTTAAATCTTTAGATCCAGACTCACCAAGCCGAACAAAATTGAAAAGAGTTGCTAACACAAAAAAAACTGGGATTAACAATAAGATTGCCTTATAAAAACTCTTTAGATTAAGATTTTTACTATTCAGTAGATTAACAAATACAATATAACTTAATAAAAATATGCCCAATGGAGCCCTACCTCTGGTAAAAAATACTACAATGGATATGGTCATTGAAAAAATTAGCAGGATTTTATATGTAGGGTTTATTTTTCGATAATTTCCTAATATTTTTATAGTTAAAACTGCCATCAATGGTGATTGTAGGTTAAAGATACTATTTAGCGCAAACAAATACCATGGAATTCTTCCTTCGTCAAAATCTTCAGTCGCTATACCTCTGTATATGATAAAACCTGATGCTATAAGAACAATCTCCACTAAAGAAATAATAAAAATACATTTTGATATTAAATCAATATCAAAATAAACAATTTTAAGTAATTTTTGATATATAAGATTAATATATCTTTTGACAATATCTGTGCTGCTAAACAATCCAACCGCAATTGCAAAGAATGTTGTGTATGCAACCGCATATGAGTAGTTTACTATCTTAATATTGAGATTTTCAATTAAATAGACTGAAAATATATCATTCAATTTAAATTGAATTATATAATAAGAAATTAACCATCCAATATTTATTGTTAAAATTAAAAAAATAGATGCTAATGCTAAATAATTAATATATAATTTCTTATTAATATTCAACTCACTTCTCAAAATAATAAATATTAGTATGGTTGCGACTAAAGCAGCTATAACTGCCAATGAAAAACTATTAATTTGACCAGCAATAAGCCATAAAGGTATTGTTAATATTTCAAAAATTACTAATCTATAAATATTCATTATTAAATTTCTTTATTACTTAAAAATAGATGTATTTAATATTCTTTTAATTTTATTAATTAATATCTTAGGAATATGTATAATGAAATATGTAAGTACTATTAAATATATTATATTGCTTACCGCTAAAATTCCGTAGCTTTTAGTAACAATACAAAATAAGCTTAGCATATTTATTGTAACTAACGCCAATGCAATTATAAATTGTTTAGCAGGCCATCTTAGATTTATCTCTTTTAGGTATACACTAGCCAAAGTTACGAAGCAAAATAAGGAAAAAATTTCTGCTATAAGTAGTGAAATCCCAACACCTAAAATCCCTAAATTCGGGATTAACAAGATTGATCCAATAATTACAATTGCGGCTAAAGCTAAAGCAATTATAATTTGCATTGCAACGTTATTTATACCCTTAACAACTGCAAAGGCGGGTTGGGATAAAGCAAAAACCAAGATTGATGCTGAGAAAAATCCAAAAAGCATTGGATTCATTGAGATCTTGTTAGCAGTCCACAGTTGAAATATTAGAGGAAAATAATACTGAAGAAGTAATATACCTGGATTAAGAATAAAAATTAGACCCAACCATACAGAAGAAAATAAACCTTCAATGCGATTTTGGTCTTTTTTAATTATGTAATTCATCAACTCTGGCATGATTGGATTTGTTATAGTGCTAAGTCCCTGCATGCTTACGTTAGCCGCTGTTCGCATAGTTGAAAATGACGTCATTTGAACAAGCCCCACTATTGGAGCCAAGAAAATTCTTACTCCTTGTTGCCTGAAGATATCTGAGTAATATTTCACTGAAAAAACGAGCGAAAGCAAAAGTCGATCCAGGCCCTTTTTTATGTTAGGTTTATGCAAACGAAGATAAGGTTTCGCTCTAATAACAGACCTTAGAAAGATAAGCAGAACTATGTGTGCGAATAAACTCCCTAGACACCAAGCTATAGTAGCCCCCATGAGGTTGGCCCCATAAAACACGGCTAAAACAGGGAGGGTAGTAATTAGCAAAATATTAAATGTATTCCACCATGCCAATTGATGATAATGCCCAAACGGCGTGATCCACCTGCTCAATATCCCACCCCAAGCACCAGTGATAGCCCAATTGCACCCCAGTAATAATAAGGAAATTTTCCATTGCCATAAAATTATTGGGTCATCGGTAACTAAATCGGCAATTAAAGGTGACCAATTTAAAATTAATATAACAACAATATCGATCAAAGCCACGAGAATAGAGAACGCAAGGGAGGAGGATATTATCTCGTTTATCTGCGCTGATCTATACTGCCCTTGTTTTAGACATTCATATCCAATATAGTCATGATATGATAAATCCATAATGTTTATAATCGCCCAAGTTGAATGCAATAGTAACCATGCACCATAGGTCTTAATTTCCCAAGAATTTAAGAACAGAGGCACCATAATAATTTGAGAAATCAAAGTAATGCCAATCCTCACCCAAGAGGCGATGCTTCCAGACATGATTCGATAGCCCGTAGATCTCATTATGCTAGGGTTAGTTTTTTTGATCTGCATCTAAATGAGGTGCAAAGTTAAGTCAATTCGTTTTCGTAATACTTTTTATACCAGGCTACAAATTTAGCCACACCATCTGATACAGATGTTTGAGATTTATAAGCAACCCACTCTCCCAATAAAGCGGTACTCGCATGCGTTGCCAAGACATCTCCAGCTTGTAGCGGTAAATATTCCTTAATGGCAACTTTTCCCAATGAAACTTCTAATGCCTCAATACAATCCATTAATTGAACTGGATTATTATTCCCTAAATTAAAAATTTTATACGGGGGTGTTTCGGTAGGAGGCTTATCTAAAACCTTCACAATTCCCTCCACCACATCATCTATATAGGTGAAATCCCGAACCATTTTTCCATAATTAAAAATAGCTATTTTCTCTTCTTGGAGTATTGATTTTGTAAATTTAAATAAAGCCATGTCTGGTCTTCCCCATGGCCCATATACAGTAAACAATCTAAGACCAGTAACTGGAATTCCAAATAGGTGGCTATAGGCATGTGCCATAAGCTCATTTGACTTCTTTGTAGCAGCATACAAACTAATAGGGGTATCAACAACTTGGTTTTCCGTGTATGGTAGAACAGTGTTTCCACCATAAACACTTGAACTGCTCGCATATACCAAATGTTCTATAGGGTTATTACGGCAGCACTCCAGTATATTTAAAAATCCAGTAATATTGGAATCGGTATATTTGAAAGGCTGTTCAATAGAATATCTAACCCCAGCCTGAGCTGCCAGATGCAAAACTCTATTAAAATAATAAGTATTAAATAGACTGCTAAGCCCCTTTCTATCAACAATATCCATCTTAAAAAATTTAAAATTAGGATACTTTTTAAGTCTGGTTAACCTAGCATTTTTTAAATTTACATCGTAGTAATCATTTAAATTGTCTACCCCCACTATCTCTACCCCCCTCTTTAAAAGGGCTTCACCAAGGTGCATGCCAACAAATCCAGCAATTCCAGTTATCAAGATCTTCATATCATCAAATTTTCTAATTAGGCCAAAAGCAAAATGAATGTACTCATTTTTAGAATAGGATCTATCGGCGATACCATTGCAAGCTTGCCTTGCTTTCATGAAATTCGTCGACAACACCCTAACTCAAAAGTCACATTACTGACAAATTTACCCAATGATACTAGAGGCTTGGCTATTAGTAGTAGTGAAGTCTTAAATAACTCAAATTTAGTGGATGCAACAATCAACTATCGAATAAAAGATATTTCAATCGAATTATTCAAAACCCTAAGGATCGAGGTTAAAAGAAATAACATATCTCTAGCGTATTATCTAATGCCTGTTCGTTCAAAATTGGCCTTATACCGAGACTATGCATTTCTTAAATTAATAGGAATAAAAAGAATTTATGGCATTAGTTTGTTTTCAAATCACACGAATTTAGCTCAACGATTGGGCATCAATGCACATCAAAACAGTGTAAACCCAAACTTTGAGCCAGAATATCAACGCCTATATAGACTGACATTTCCCAATCTAAGCCCTTCGACTCTAACTCTTTCGGACTTTAATTTAAATTTACAGAATTTTGAAATTCAAGCCTTTGACGCTAAATTTTCAAATATAAGCATGAATAAAAAGAGTATTGCGATTTCTATCGCCTCAAAATCAAATTCAGATATAAAAGATTGGGGCAAAAAAAACTGGAAAAAACTAATACGGGAAATGTCTGTAATTTACCCTGAATTTACCCTCATCGCAATTGGTGCTGATTCAGATAAAGATATACATGAAGAAATTCTAAAATGTTGGTCTGGCAATAGGGTAAACTTCTGCGGCATACTGAGCGTCAGAGAGAGTGCAATTGTTCTATCCCGATGCAAAGTCATGATTTGCAATGACAGTGGCCCTATGCACCTTGGAGCAATAGTGGGGCTTCCTGTAATAAGCCTTTTTTCAAATGAAAATAAGCCAGGAATCTGGTATCCATGGGGTAATGAAAAAAATGTTATTAGAGTGCTTGGGGACGCCCCCCTAACATCCATCGCCCCAAAGCTGGTGCTGGATAAATTAAATACTATTCTCTTATAAAATCAACCGAAATCATTCCCCAATTTATATTGAAGGCTTTATAAATCTTTTTTGTATAAGATTGAATTTCTAGCCTGATAGCTAGGTACCAAACCATAAATTCCATATCTTCCATATTCGCGATATAAATTTCCGTAACCAGATCCAAAAGCAAGTGCTAAAGGTACAAAACAATTAAAAATTAAGCCATCAATACTATGACCGGCTTTAGAAAACAAGCTGACTGCCTCCTTAACCTCAAAAGCGCTGACTAAATTTTGTCTCACAACAAATGCTATAAGGTCCGCATAAGCGCCTAGGGATAAGGTATCAATAACAGATAAAACTGGCGGTGAGTCGACTATGACATAGTCATACCGCAACTTTAACTCAGCAAATAAATTTACTGCAGCCTCTGAAGCGCAAAGATCGCCAGAGTTTTGAATTCTAGTGCCACTTGGTATAAAGCTTAAATTTGGAAACACATCCTTAATAATCACCTGATCCAAAGAATGACTCCCCTTCAAAACCTCAGAAAAACCAGGGGCTTCTTTTGAGTAACTTAAGTACCTTGTCATCGAAGCACGCCAAATATCCGCTTCCAGTAGCATGACTTTTTTACCTGTAGAGGCAATCAAATAAGCTAAATTAGCACTGATGAAGGATTTTCCTTGTCCTGGTACCGCAGAGGAAACTAGAATAAGATTACCTGCAACCTTTTCCGAAAGTGAAAATAGTAAGGAGGTTCGCAAACTCCTCAATGCCTCCACAGCCATAGCATTTGGACTCTGTTGGGACAAAAGGAACGGATGCGTTTCAAATGGGTGTTCTAGCTCTTTTGAGCTTTCATCATATTGCTCTATAGAAATAGGCAAGATAGCAAAGTTCTGCAATCCAGTTTGCTCTTCAACCTGAGCAGGATCTCTTATTAATCCAGTAAGCATTGCAAGAAGTTGGCAAACTATAAATCCAGCAAGCAATCCGAGAAATAGGCCCAATAAAACTATAGCTCGTTTTTTTGGTTTTTCAGGTAAATCAGGGACAATCGGGGGGTCTACAATCGCAACATTAGCAATTGTTCCAGCTTTCGCAATTTGAAGCTGTTGCGCATTATTAAGCAAATTGGCATAAAGTTGCCCGTACACATCTACATCACGCTCAAATCTAATGTACTCCTGCTGAACTTGGGGTAATGCGCTAATTTTAGCGTTTAACTTTACCGAGTCAGAATTAGCCTTTTGCAGCTGACTATCAAGGGCAATGTAGTTTGGGTGAAGCGGCGTATATTTGGTACTCACCTCTTGTAATTTCAAGCCGATATCGACCTTTATCTTTTCAAGATTAGTGGATTGAGCAAGCAATTCTTTAATATCGGTAGGAATATCAACAGCATTGTTTTGCCTGCGAAACTGGGTGAGATTAGACTCGGCTATCTCAAGTTTTTCTTTCAGACGAGGTAATTCATTATTCAAAAACTCTAAACTGCGACTTGCCTCTTCTGATCTTCGATTAGTATTAGCCTGCACGTAATTGTTAGCAATTGCAGACATGATAGCTTGCGCACGGATAGGGTCTTTATATTCATAACTAGCGCGAATAATATTTGATCCTTTTTTTGTTTCAGTGGCAATCAATGCATCTTGGATACTCTGAATAGTTTCAAGCGGTCTATAAACTATTATCTTAAAACTATCGCCAGGCCTTGCAATTATTTCTTTAATACTTAAGGCAAAGAGTCCATCATCGCTCACTAAAGTTGAGGAGACCCCCTTGCCAGTAAGCACAACATCACCTTTATTTGTATGTAATTGCCAATTTTGATCTTCTCCTATCTTTAAAAACAAAGGCTTCCCAATGTACTTCTCAGGAATAATCATCTGATTAATTCGCAATACCTCTCCACCCCATGAAACACCTGGAATTTTAATGAGGGCCTCAATAAGCCCATTTTTTTCTTCGGGCAATATTCGAGCAAGCCAGCGAGCAACAAAGGGGATAACACCAAGCACATCGACATCAACGTTTGCCCGTAATTGCTCTACAGCCTGACCCACCACAACTCTGGATCGCAAAATATCAATCTCGCCATAAACAGCGGATGTCTCAACATTGAGAGCACGTGATATCTGATTAAGTGCACCAATGTTTGACTCTTTCTTGTCCTCAACCTGTATCAAAGTCTCAGATACGTAAATAGGTGTAGACAAAAATGCGTATGTTAAGAACAAACCAACCACAATACCAACAGTTGCGTAAAACTGCTTGCGAAAAAAGACAATATTTTCAAATAAGGCGCTAATGGATGGCGTGCCAAGACTACCCTCTTGTAGTTCGGAAAGCTTTGAGCGATTAAGTTCCATGATTGTTTTTAGAAAGGTCTATTGCTTGCAGGTACAGCAAACGCATTGTTATATCCAAAAATTCCAGGAAGAATTTGACTGATAATACGACCGATTTCAACAAAATCGGTAGGGCTTACAAAAACCACATCCCTTGGCTGAACTTTGAATTCATCCGCCATCACTAGAGCCTCAGGCTGAGAAGCATCTAAGCGATAGATGGCAATCTTATTGTTATCCTTGTCTGCCCTAAATAAAAACACTTTATTTGCAGCAGAAGAGAATGGATTAAGACCTCCAGCATCAGATAGAACCTCGGTTAGACTCATAAGCCCCCTGCGCATCACATAAGACCTAGACTGATTTAGATTAGGCGATGTACCAACTTCACCCAAAATGAAGATCTTACGCGAAAATTTATCAGGAATAGTTACCACATCGCTCGGGTGCATCATTACATCATATGAAATCTTGCCCCTGTAAAAAAGATTTTCTAAATCTAAAGTAATGGCTTCTTTGTCGCGAGTGATCAAGACTTGGGTTAAATCAGCGTTATCGGTATAACCGCCAGCAAGACCGATCAAATCAGAGATGTGCATTAACTGGTCGGTTGCTGAGTATGCACCTGGATTTTTAAATTCTCCAGCAGCCATCATCCGCCTCGAGCGAAAACCTGAAATTTCAATATCAACCTGAGGTTTGACGATATATTTTGACAACCTGGCCACTAATTCGTCGTGAAGCTGCTCGCGAGTTAAGCCTTCAACTTTAAACCTTCCCGCATAGGGAAAATCTAAATAGCCATCTCCGTAAACCACTCGAGAGCCTGAAGGCACACCCATCACCGTTGGAGACATATTTTGGAGACCTGCGACTAAAGTAAACTCTGGATATCCAACCACGTTGACCCGAAGAGCGTCTGCCCGGCCAATGCGATAGTTCAATTCTTCATTATGCATTCCTGGGCCCAGTTTCTCGAGAGCTTCACGCTCCTTTTGCTCTCTCGCTTTATTTAAATCCGTAATGAGTTTTGGCGTAACTTGATATATTTGATAATCTGGAACTGCAGGTTGCTCAGCAGTCTCTAAAACAACCGGCGACTTAAGGTAATTAGCCTGCATACCAGGCAACCATATACTTGTGCATGCTGAAGCTAGGCACAAGGTCGCCATAGCAAAAAAAGAAGTCTTCAAACGATTTAAATGCTTTTTTAAATTTTTCGGAATCAGCCGTGACATGCCTATAGAAAGTAAGTTACGAGAATGAGAATTCAATCTTGATTTAAACAAAGCCAATTTCAACAATCTTAGAGCTCCACTCATTGCAATATTGTTTAATCAACTTGACATTTTCTATAAAAACTTCAAAGGGTTCCCCAATCGGATCGGGAACATCTTCCTTGCTTGACCAATGGGAAAGCAAACGCGTCTTACCAATTGCACTGGGATTCTTTTCAGTAATCCACTTAAGATGAGTATTTTCCATGCAAAGAATAATATCTGAAAGGCTAATCATTTGTGGGATTATGACATGAGATTGGTGCAACGCAATGTCCTTATAGCCCTCTTGGTGCATTATTTCATTAATAAACTTATGGGCTGGTAAGAAATTAACTGCCATTATACCAGCCGAGGTGACTACAACCTCCTTTGACCTTAAAAACTCTTTGAGCACTAACTGCGCTACCGGGCTGCGACATATGTTGGCTGTACAAACAGTCAATATGCGTAATTTATCCATAAAGCTAAAATCTAAGACCAAGTTGATCAATTTTTTAAAAAAGCCATCAATTGCTGCCAAAACTATCGATAACTGCCTAGACTAAGCGAGCGGTGTCTCTTGACCCTAGGGGAGAGAGCTTGCCAAAACCTACGAATAGAGGGCCCCAGAAAAAAACCTAGGCCACCAAAGATAATTGCCCCTGCAAAAAAGACAGCTACATCAATATCGCCAGAACGCAGGCTGATTGAGCTAAAAATGAACTCGTCAACAGAAAAAATGAGATAGAAAAACAGAAAAGACAAACCGCCCACCATTCGACGATATCGAGTTCGATGCTGGTGTGACTGACTTGGTTTGTATGACAATTTATCGAGAATCATGAATTGCTCAATTTATACTACCTCTACACAGAAATAGTTACTCAAGTAACCCCAAAAAGCTTCTGAGTCGCGCCCACAGACCTCCTCACACACTACAAAGGTGAGACCATGATTGAATTTTAGACCATCAACACAGAGAACTGGAAGGTAAACGCACTCTTTTTTGGGGCCACTAACCATAATTTCTATTTGCAATATGCTAGTATTACTATTAGATAATGTACAATAGAATCATTAGTCATTTTTTGTATTTTGGCTATATTCAGACATTTAAAAAAACTATCTTTAAACAGGCTAGCATGAGCACCAACGAAAATACTGAATCAACAAACCACCCCTATGCTCAGGATGTGGATCAAGACAACCTTTTAATTATTGGCAAAAATTTTACCGCAATAGGCGATTTAATGGGTCAAGGAACCGTGGTGGTTGTAGGAAGACTCGAAGGTAACATGATTACGACCAAAGCAATTATTGCGGCTGGTTCAACTGTTTTAGGTAACCTTACCTGTGTCCAGTCAGATATTTCTGGCTACGTCAAGGGGACTATTGAGGCTGCCAATGTGATTATTCGCAAGGGCGCCAAGATCGAGGGCGAAATCAATTACTCGACCTTAGCTATGGAACAAGGTAGCGATGTCCTCGGCAAGCTAAAAAAAATAAGCCCCAAACCACAGACGACCCAAGGCCCGGCACTAACCAGCTATGAAGCACGCACTGAAAAGCCCAAGCTTACGGAAACATTTGCCTTAGATATTCACCCCGAATGGAAGCAAAAGCTTGCAAGCGATCCGATATCTCGAGCTGATACCCGCTTAGAGCAGAGTGATGGAACGCCAGCCCCAGCATGGATAACACTCACTGCAGATAAGTGTGGAATTGTTGTAGCAAGCGAAGAATTTAAAGCCCTAGTAGCCCAAGGTAAGTCCCTTAAATTGCGCCTTACCAATGGCTCAGATTGTTTTGACTTCAACTTACCCGCTTAACTTTTAAACTTAACCCAGAACGCTGAAGTAATCAATACAAAGCTATATAGTTCATTCGTGGCGCATGCAATAAACATCAAGGTAACGGAAATATGAAAAAGAAAGCTAATCCGGACACACCATCAAAGATAGGTCTAAAGCAAATTCCACGGTACTGGAGTGTAAATCTGGAAAATATCTCCCTTTGGCTTCTACTAGATGGTATTTTATCATTTTTAATCTTTATTGCTTTTAGCGGTTTATCTGGATTTAGCGATTTTATTAATAGCGTTATTTCGATCTTCCTGTTTATTGTGGCTCTTGAAGTTTTTTTCTTCCTCAAAAATGTTCTCTACCATTATCTTGGGTACCGATTGAGTCGCAACCGAGTGATCTATAAAAATGTTAAGACTCTTGTATCACAGCAATTTCCATTTCCAAAAGATGAAGTCAGTATTACTTCTCCTCAAGAATATTTTTCCTCTATCATCAAAAACAGCACCAGTACAGATGGTCAAAAAGCTGTGGCTAATGAGTTCATAACGATTGGTAATTACTTAAAAGAATCTGGAAATTTTTGGTCGCTATGGTTTTCTAATTTAACGCTATTTGACACCTTAGTAGCGTACCAAACGAAAGGGGCAGCAGATGCCAGCCCCAAACCAGGATCACCCCTAAGTTCCAGCATCAATCTTTCGTCCGCTTCTCAAATTCCAGATATCAACGAAGATGCAATCAAAGGCGAACTCTTAGAAAAAATGCATTCTCTCAACAAGCAAGAATTTGAACCAATAGTCATGACAAACGAGAAGATGACCACCTTAGAGGATGGAATCCCTACTGTCGAGAAAATTGATCGCTTAATTGAAGGAAAATTAAGTAGTTTTATGAAACCACCAAATCTTCCAAAGTTATAGACTGGCAATCTATGTTTAGCTTAATCCTCCCATTAAGCTAAAACGCAACACTTTAAAGATATCAGTTGTCTAATTTAGATTATCAAACTTTTCTCGATTTTCACAATAAAAGGATTCTTAAGCATAGTGGCATTCCCCCGATTCAGTAGACAGCTAATATTGTCAACAATGAATTGAAGAAGTGAGCATGAAGCGCACCAAATACACAGCCGAGTTCAAATGAGAGGTTGTTAAAAAAATCCTTTAAAAGGACATTCCGCAACAGAGGTTTCTAGTCCTTTAGGCTTTCCAGTTGGACTTTTATATACCTGGTCATGCAAGCTCAAAGGCCCCGATAAGTAGCCGATAGAAGATGTCAAAGCACTTCAGGCTGAGATGACCAAACTGAGAGGGTAATCCCCCCACAGATTAACTGAGCTCAGAGGTAGAATTTTCTCTATTAGAGGAGTTCTACATGAAGCGTTCTAAATTTACCGATAGCCAGATCATGGATGCCCTAAAACGGGTAGATGCTGGCTTAGCCGTCCCAGAGGTTTGCCGTGAGCTAGGCATCAGCGCTGCTACTTTCTACAAGTGGCGCGCCAAATACGGCGGTATGGATACCTCCATGATGGCCCGCATGAAAGAGCTTGAGGCTGAAAATGCCCGCTTAAAGAAGATGTACATCGAAGAAAAGCTCAAGGCAGAAATACTAAACGAGGCCATCACAAAAAAGTGGTGAGCCCAATCTCACAGACGTGAGATGGTCCAAAAAGCAGTATCCCAACACCATGTATCGATCAGACTGGCCTGTGAGATCTTTGGCGTTAGCGAGTCTTGCTATCGCTATGAAGCTAAGAATAATGCCGAGAATGAACTCATTGCCAGCTGGCTCATCCGCTTGACCGACAACAACTGTAACTGGGGCTTTGGCCTTTGCTATTTATATCTGCGCAATGTAAAAAACTTTAAATGGAACCATAAGCGGATCTACCGTATTTACAAGGCTCTGGAGCTCAACTTACGCATCAAACCCCGCAAACGTTTGGTGCGAGATAAGCCAGATGCCTTGGTTGTACCGCTGAGCATCAACCAAGTATGGTCAATGGATTTTATGCATGACTAGTTGCAAGATGGCAGGTCCATCCGCTTGTTCAATGTCATTGATGACTTTAATCGTAAGACCTTGGGCATTGAAGTGGACTTCTCATTGCCAGCAGAGCGAGTCGTTCGTAGCTTAGATCAAATCATTGCTTGGCGAGGTAAGCCTGCTGTTATACGAGCGGATAACGTACTAAATGCAAGAACTTTTTCCAGCGATAGGCAAAGCCATCCCGTAACTGCAAATTGCAGTTAAAAAATCAAACTTACTACTTGTCTATACCCAAACGGTCACTTCCACAAATAAATCAGGGGTCCCGATTAACCATAATGAACACAAGATCCGCCACTTTACGTTTTGGTCTTTACCCTACTTAAAACAATCTGAGGTCCCAGTGGAAGGTCCAAACATTATCTACGAGGTCCTTGCGGCCTCTACGGCCCCACAGAGAGGGATCGATCCACTGGGTAAAGCTTTTTCATAGTAACCTTGATACATCTGTTTTGACTTCACTAATCCGTAAACTACACGCGCCATCTTTGCTGCCACCGCAGTCCTTGCCTTGCGCTGTAAATCTTTATCTTGAGGCGCACTTTTAATATAGCGTAGATATTTTTGCTGGAAACTGTTCTCAGGTTGCTGAATGGCACGGTTGACTGACATCCACAGCGCTAAGCGCAGGCGCGCATTACCCCGCTTGGAGATTTGTTCTTGACCACGGTAGTTGCCTGATTGGTTTTTGGCTAGATCAAACCCGCAATACTTTAAGAACTGACGGTGATGGTCAAATCGACGCAGATCGCCACCTTCCGCCAGAATCGTTAAGGCATTAATCGGACCAATCCCCGGCACACTTTGCAAAATGGCAGAATCTAGGTTATCGGACAATACTGCCTGAGCTGTTAGCTCTAGCTGCGTACGACAATCATTAATCTCTTGATAGCGTCGCAGTTGTATTTGAAAGGTTTTACAAGCCAAGGAATCTTCCTCAACAGGTAGTCCAATGCTATGCAAGGCGGTCTCATAAAGCTCAATGAGCTTGGCTGCCTTGTTAACCTTACGGCCAACGACAGGGCTGGCAATCTGGCAAAACGCTTCTTGAGAGTACTTAATTACTGCGCTAGGGATGGGGAAGTGCAAAAGATAATTGATCCACCATGCCGAGCGGGTACTGTTCCACCATTTACCCATCTCAGGAAAATATAAAGGCAGGTAATGCGTGAGTATGGAGTGCTGTAAGCGCGTGCGACTCAAAGTGACTTGGTAGTAGGTTTTAGAGAGTTCTTGGAGATCATGATGCCCTGCAATTAATGGATCAACATAGCGCTGAGTAATCCCTTGTTTAAGCAGCTCCAAAAGCACTGCAGCATCTTTAGGATCATTTTTATCCCAGGAGTTGAACATCACCTCCCGATACCGGGCGCTCGCTACCGAAGAAATAAAGCAGACTTCAAAACCCGCTGTTACCAAGCGATGCCCTAATGCGCGGTGGTAATTGCCGGTTGCTTCAAAGCCAATAATGCAAGGTGGCGGCAAGCTCTTTAGAAAAGCAATAAAACGATGATGATCGGCAGCAGAATTAGCTATCCGAAAATGCTGCCTTTTACCCTCTTTAGTCTCGCTTAACACGGCATTAAAGTCCTTGGCAATATCAATTGCAATCCATGCCCCATAGGGTTTATTGTTTAATTGGTCAGCCATAGCAAATACTCCTTATTGATGATCTCGCAATCACCAGCATGGCTTAAATTGCTGCGGCTGACTACCATTCTGCATGTACTATGGCCCGGAACTTGTCAGTGGCAGACTGATGGAGTGGGCAGCAAAGCATCAAATCCACAGATAACACATCCAACCAGGTAAACCACAACAAAATGCCTATGTAGAACGCTTTAATCGCACCGTCAGATATGAATGGCTATCTCAGCATTATTGGGAAAGTGTTAACGAAGTTCAAGAGTTTGCAACGCAATGGATGTATAAATACAATCATCAACGTCCAAACATGGAATTGGGCGGTATCACCCCGAAACAGCGACTGGCCATGGTTGCTTAATTAACTCTACCTCTAGGTTCGGTTAAATAAGGGGGGATAACCGTATCACAAAGCGAATTATTCAAGAAAAAATTTACCCAAGCAGGTCTGAAGCAAAATCAGAAATCTTTGAATATATCGAGGAGTTCTACAATCGGGTAAGGCGTCACAAGCATCTATCCCAATTAAGTCCATTTGCGTTCGAACAACGTCAAATTGCGTTATAAAAAGTGTCTACGATACTGGGGGAATGCAAAATAGCCAAACCACTGCAAAACTGCTGGCTTTACAAATTGCAAGAGATTAGAATGAAAGTGTCTAGACTTATAAGGTCAAAATCTTAATCTTGAACCAAGTATGCTGCCTTTCTGGATAGTTAAGCAATTATTAAATACCATATTAGCGTGACTAACAAAATGGCTGCCCTCTTCTCGAAAGCAATAACATCTACCTTACAATCATCGAGAAATCCCCCCCCCAAAGTATCTCTTATTTCCCCTTACACCTTTCTAAATCGTCTCACGTTTGGCCCGAACTCGACGAGTGTTGAAGAATTTAAAAAATTAGGCCTAAACCAGTGGTTAGACTGGCAATTGCGACCCCAGTTCGAAGATGACCCCGATTGTAAAGAGCGCATGGCCAATTTTTTACTAAAAATTTGGTATCCAGCCGATAAAGAGGGTCGCTGGCCAGCGGTAAACGAAAAACGAAAATTCTGGTCTCTTGATAAATCACCAACTGAACTAATGAAAATCATTGAGCCAGGCAAAAACTCCAACTATAAAGAACAATTCATACCTTATGAGGAGGTTGTTTTCGCGTCTATTATTCGGTCGATTTACAGTCAATGGCAAGTACAAGAGGTGATTACTAGTTTTTGGCACAACCATTTCAGTGTTAATGCAATGGACGGCTTAGCGAAGATTCTATTTCCAATTTACGACCAAGAGGTAATCAGACCGCATGCACTCGGTAACTTCCGCACTTTACTTGAGGCGGTAGCCAAAAGCCCTGTAATGCTAACCTACCTAAATAATAATTCTTCGCGAGTAGGCGCTCCTAATGAAAATTATGCTCGAGAATTTTTTGAGCTTCACACTCTTGGCGTCTCGGCTTATCTCAATAACACCTATAGTAGATGGAAAGATGTTCCAGGCGCAAACAATGGTAGACCCATAGGGTATATTGACCATGATGTTCGCGAACTTGCCAAAGTCTTTACTGGATGGACTGTTGGCAACGGCGCACCCTTGGGAGATGGTAAAAACCTTCCGCGTACTGGTGAATTTATCTATATTGATGCCTGGCATGATCCATCGCCAAAGCGCGTGCTAGCAAATGAACTGTATTCCAATCAGGGACCGTTACAAGATGGTTTAAGGGCCTTGGATCTAGCCGCATATCATCCTGCCACCGCGCGTTTTATCTCTCATAAACTTTGCGCACGCTTACTAATGGATAACCCTCCTGAAAGTCTCGTAAAAAGTGCTGCGCAAGTATGGATTGCGAAGCAACATGACTCACATCAAATTGCAGAGGTCATAAGGCACATCGCTACCAGCGCAGAATTTGCAAACACAATCAGTACCAAGATTAAGCGTCCAATAGAGCTTTTGGCAAGTTTTGTACGGGCAACTGGGCAAGACTTTACCCCTAGCGACGAGTTACTTTTTCAGATAAGCTTTTGTGGGCAAACTCCTTACGCATGGCCTACTCCCGAAGGACTACCCGATAATAATCAGCGTTGGCTTGGGGCTAGCGTACTTTTACAACGCTGGAATTTAATTTCAGGCATTACTGAAAACCGCTGGGGATGTGGCGTCATGAATCCATTTAAACTTTTAGATTTAACTAATAAAATTTCAGCACTCACATTAGCTAAAACTTGCCTAAATAAAATATATGGCGCTGAAAATGCGCCCGATATCAGCAAACAATTAATGGCGGCCGCTAAATTAGCACCAAATGATCTTGTTAGCGATCCTGCAATAGCCCGTCGCATGCTAGCATGGTCAGCGATGGCACCCCAATTTCAAATACGCTAATATCTGAAGTTACTATGAATCTCTCTCTTAAAAGGCGCGAGTTCCTTAAAGCAGCAAGCTGCGCAGGTTGCTTTACTCCAGCTCTTGGTATTCAGTCCTTAGCCTGGGGCCACTCAGGTAGCGAAAGCTCACCACTATTACTAACCGTTTTTTTACGCGGTGGTGCCGATGGTTTAAATTTTGTCAGCCCAGTCAATGACGTTAATTTTGTTGATGCAAGAGCACAGGAGTTGCGTGTTTTGGAGTCTGGTAGCCAAGCAGGTTTTTTGCTAAAACAAACCCTAAGCCCTCACACTGGTTTTTATTTGCATCGTGAAGCAGGCGCATTTGCAGAGCTCTATAATTCGAAATATCTAGCGGTGGTCCACTCTGCAGGAATTAATGATGCGACTCGCTCCCATTTTGTTGCACAGCTCATGATAGAACGGGGGGTGGGAGACACCTCAGTAGTGAAAAATACTCAAGCATCAACATCTTCTTTGGGGTGGATGACTAAGGCATTAAATGCCCTGCCACAATATTCAAACCAGATTAACGCTTATGCCGCAAGCTCAATACTACCAGTAATCTTAGAGGGAAGCCCCACTGTCTTAGTTGCGCCAGATCTTCATGCGGGTCTTGGAACCCCATGGCTGCAGCCAGCATTTGGCTTGCCTATGGAAATACTCAATACTGATAAAAAGACCATCGAATCGCAATATCAAGATCTCTATAGAGCATCAAAAGAGGCTCTTTACTTGCAAGCAAAGATTAATCAATCTTTTGGACAAAATTCCTATGGCAAGACCCTTCCCTATAAACCGAGTGGGGCAGCAAACTATCAGGTCGCAGGGAGTTTTGGGCGCTCACTTGCGTCAATTGCCCATCTTGCCAAGACGAATGTAGGTCTGCGCCTAGCTAATGTCAGCTTAGGCGGTTGGGATACCCATGACAGTCAGCCTAGTCGCTTTTCAAATGCTGTTCGCCTACTCTCTAGTGGTTTAGGTTCTTTTTACGAAGATATGACAGCAAGCAATAAATCCGTGATTATTGTCATCATGACAGAATTTGGTAGAAGGGTTCGCCCCAATAAGAGCAATGGTACCGACCATGGGCATGGGGCCTGCTGGTTTGTGATAGGCGATAAAGTCAAGGGTGGCAACTTTATAGGAAGATGGCCTGGTCTGAACATCAATGAACTCGATCAAGGTGTAGATTTAGCCGTCACCACCGATTATCGACAAATTATTTTTGAATCCCTAGTAGCTAGCGGATTAGATAGCAATAAAAGCCTATCTGACTGGCAGGCTGAGTCTACTAAAAATCCGCTGGGTTTATTTGACAAAAAGGTATGAATAATCATAAAAGTCGCTATTACTTCTATAGACCCCAAAGAAAAAGTGTGTATATTTTAAATGTATCTAAAGCGTTTGGTCACTATTGTGCAAATAATAATGACTTTAATAAATGAAGATAGCCCCGCAAATCTACTATCGTCAATACAAAATTTATAGGCGTTTCAAGGTCAATTCAGTCGGGAAATAAAAAGATTTAGAGCTAGAAAAAATTGGCTTAAAGAAACTTGTATTCAATCTTTCTTTGCCAGAGGCGGCATTTAATAAGATTGTCTACATGACTTGTCTTGGGATTTTCAGACCAAAAGCTTTTAGAGGTAATGACTCCTTCAACCTAAGGAGCAGGTATGAAGAGGGCACGGTTTTCAGACGAACAGATTGTTCGGATATTGCAAGAGGCGGATCGTTCGCCAATAGCAGAGGTTGCTAAGAGTCATGGTGTCAGCGAACCCTCTATTTACAGTTGGCGCAAGAAGTTTGGCGACCTAGGTACGGATGATGTCAAACGCTTAAAGCAGCTCGAGCAAGAGTACGGTCGTTTTAAGGAAGATATTGGCAGAGCGCGATCTCGAGATTGAAGTCATGAAGGAGATTGCCGTAAAAAGTGGTGCGCGTGCAGGAGAGACTGGAGCAGGCCCGCTATGCATTTGGGCGAGGCATCTCCCAAAGACGCGCTTGTACGCTGCTGAGTGTTGCTAGATCTGGATTGGGTTACCAGTACAAGATGGCCGTTAAAGATCAGCCTATCGCGCTTGCCATGCGCCAGTATTCCGAGCAGTATCCTCGCCATGGTGCGAGGCGCATTCGGATCTTTTTTAAGACGGGATGGGCTTGTTCTTGGGCGTGATCGGACGGCACGCATCTGGGCAGGGGCTGGTTTGCAGGTGCCCGCTAAAAGGACTCGCAAGCGTCACCGCAGTCAAAACTCTCAGCCCTTCATGGCAACCGCCCCCAATGAGGTTTGGGCCTACGACTTCGTATTTGATGCTTGCGCCAATAGACAAAAGCTCAAGTGCTTAACCCTGATTGATGAGTTCACCAAAGAGAGTCTTCGCATTGATGTGGCTGGCTCAATTAAAGGCAAACGAGTGGTGCAGGTTTTGGAGGAGGTGATTGCAGAGCGTGGTTACCCCCAGGTTCTTCGCAGCGATCATGGTCCTGAGTTTGTAAGCACTGTCTTGTTGGAATGGGCTGTAGAGAGAGGATTGCGCAATTTGCATATTGAACCCGGCAAACCTTGGCAAAACGGGACTAATGAAAGTTTTAATGGCAAATTTAGAGATGAGTGCTTAGCGATGAACTGGTTTTACAGTAGAGCGCATGCTAAGGTATTAATTGAGCAATGGCGCAAGCACTACAATTTGATCAGGCCTCACTCAAGCTTGGGTTACCAAACCCCAGCAGAGTTTGTGGTTGGATGGCAAAAGGATTTAACAACAGGAGCCAGAGTTTCTAGATGAAATTGGTCCGATAAAACCAGACAGGTCAATGGGGCTGAGCGACTTGATGCAAGACAACTGATTCTAGAGCGACATATGGGTGAAAATGAGATTAAAATTGCATAAAAACCCATCGAGGTAGCTTGCTGCTTGGCGATATTAACCTTATGCATCTTGGAGCTAGCGATACCAATCATATTTAAAGCTAATAACTTGTCTATATTGGAAATGCTGAAGATAACAAGAGTCAGATGTTTGCAATAATTGACTCTAAAGATATCTTATTTGCTCCAGAATGCAGAAAAATAGCGCTACGAGCCCATGCGCCGCGATTAATCTAAAATCGACACATTCAATTGAAATGTTTTATCATAAATTGATCCTCTTTGGTCATGGTGCCAAATTAATATCGGCTTAAGTCCAAGCCAAGTATCAACTAATAACCTTTTAATCTTAGGTTGTCATGAATTCCACTGTTAGCACACCAATTGCCTTTGATTATCCTCAGCAAGATGCCTCTGGGCTAACTTGCACAGCACAAGCATGGGCTAAAGTGCCGGCACCTTTAACGGATGTCCAAAAACAGTCTGTACTTGCTCGTATTCGTTCGGAATTGATTGCCCGCAAGGCAGTCTTAATTGCGCACTACTATGTCGATGGGGCAATTCAAGATCTGGCACTAGAGACTGGTGGCTTTGTTGCAGACTCTCTAGAAATGGCGCGCTTTGGTAAAAATCATCCTGCACAAACCTTAATTGTGGCTGGGGTGCGCTTTATGGGTGAGACTGCCAAAATTCTCAGTCCAGAAAAAACCGTCTTGATGCCCGATCTAGAGGCTACCTGCTCTTTAGATTTGGGTTGTCCTGCTGATCAATTTGCACTGTTTCGGTCTCTGCATCCTGACCGCGTCGTCGTGGTGTATGCCAATACCAGTGCTGCAGTTAAGGCTCAGGCCGATTGGATGGTCACCAGTTCTTGTGCTCTTGCGATCGTACACCAATTACATCAGCAAGGCAAAAAAATCTTGTGGGCTCCTGATCGTCACCTAGGTAGTTATATTCAGGAGCAAACGGGCGCTGACATGCTACTGTGGAATGGTGCCTGCATAGTGCATGATGAATTTAAAGGGGTTGAGCTTGAGCTATTGCGTGCTCAGCATCCTCAAGCAGTCGTATTAGTCCACCCAGAGTCTCCTAGCAGTGTGGTTGCGCAAGCTGATGTCGTGGGCTCAACTTCAGCCATGATTAAAGCGGTTGTTGATGGCAATGCTGCCGAATATATCGTGGCGACTGATCAAGGTATCTTGCACCGCATGCGCCAATTAGCCCCAGGTAAACATCTCATCGCCGCACCTACCGCGGGTCAAAGCGCCACCTGCAAAAGTTGTGCCAACTGCCCTTGGATGGCCATGAATGGATTGCAAGGCATCTTGCAATGTCTCGAGCAAGGCTCTGGTGAAATTGATGTTCCTGAACCGACTAGATCAAATGCGCTCATTTGTATTGAACGTATGCTCGACTTTACGGAACACCATCCCGAGCTTTTAGCTAAAGCGCAACATGGCTTTGTGAAAAACATCGGGGCTGCTTAATTGATTTTGCCCCTTGATCTTGGTACTTTTTGCTTGGACGATCTACCCTACTTATCGCAATGCATACCCCAAGTCTAAATCCCTCCCCTACGCTATCGTGGTCGGTGCCTTTTGGTTTTAATGAAACCCTAGAGCAAGCTCGTCAGCGCAATATTCACGATGCCTTACTAGAAGATGTCGGGGTTCAAGACTGGACAGCGCTATTGGTGCCCGATGAACCTGCCCAAGCGCAATTATGGGTGCGTGAGTCTGCGGTCTTATGTGGGGTTGATTGGTTTGAGGGTTGCTTAAAAAAGCTCGATCCCCAAGCGCAAGTCATCTGGAACTATCTTGAGGGCGCAGTGATGGAACCCAATACCGTGGTTTGCTCCATCAAAGCTCATGCGCGCGCGATCCTGACGGCTGAGCGCCCTGCCCTTAATTTTTTACAGAGCCTGTCTTGGACTGCCACGATTACCCACTCATATGTCAAGGCTATTGAGGGGGTGATTCCCAACCCTCAGGCTTGCCTGATTTTAGATACCCGAAAAACCATCCCTGGCTTACGTCAGGCTCAAAAATATGCGGTGCGTGTGGGCGGCGGTAGTAATCAGCGCTTGGCCCTGTGGGATGGCATTTTGATCAAAGAAAACCATATTGCGGCTGCTGGTGGTATTGGCCCCGCATTGCGCGCTGCAAGCGCCCTTCATGCAGGGGTTTCTATTCAGATTGAAGTAGAAAACTTTGCTGAACTTCAGCAAGCCCTTGATGCGGGAGCACTCAGCATTTTGCTCGATAACTTCACCCCCAAAGAGATGGCACAAGCAGTGCAATTGACGGCTAAAAGGGCGTTACTTGAGGCTTCTGGGGGTATTGATCTCGATCAGATTTGTGCGATAGCCAAAACAGGGGTAGATCGGATCTCGATCGGAAAATTGACCAAAGACATTGTCGCGGTTGATTTTTCTCTTCGGGTCCAGGCTTAATATGAGAAAAATAGCCTTATCTTTCAAACAATAAGCCCATTTAAGCTAGAATGTGCACTAAGAAACTGAGGTCTGAAACGTTGCTAAGCTAGCACTTTTGCGCAGCATGCAGTTTTTGCTCAATCAGTTTTTGCTTAATCAGTTCTTGCTTTTGGCATATGTAAAATTTAATCAGAAAACGGCATTTGGTGAATAAGACTCCTGTTATCACTCAAGTCAACGGTCGTGCTTTTCAAGAAGCACGTGAGCGCTTGGGTATTTCTGTTAAGGATTTAGCCAAGCAGTCGTGTTTCTCAGTTCGACAAATCGAACAGATTGAAAATGGCAAAAGTGATGCGTTTTATTCATTAGCGATTAAAGCCAATGCTGCCAAAAAAATTGCTCATCTTTTAAAACTGTCAGAAGCTGAAGCTTTTGAATTCAAAGTCGACTCTCTGACGCTGGCAGCAGAAAAAGAAACGCTCACCACTGACACTGATAACTCACAATCGAGTCTCACGAGCAGTCCTGCAACTACACCAGCAAGATCTATTGCTACGCACACTGACGCAGTCGATTCTCGCTTTAGCTCTCACTCAAGCGCTCTGAGTGAACAACTAGAACCCCGCTTTGGTCCTGATCAAGATGGTACAGGATCCTTAGCATCATTAAATCATAAGCCACGCTCTGGCCGAACGCTCATCATCAGCCTTGCCTTGGCAGCAATTGTTTTGCTGGTGGTATTGATACAGTCAGATTTACTCATCCAAATACAAAATCCATTTTCACCTAAGCCTGCTCCGGTTGTAGAAGTCATGATTCCCGAAGACAAACCCGCTGAACCTGAAAAGTTGGGTATGACATCTGACAATAATGCCTCTACTGCTAGCCCTGCAGCTACTCTAAACACTAACGCTGCAACCGGAACAGTTGGATCAAATAGTGCTCCAAGTACTGCGCTTGCAACAGTAGCACCGAGTGCTGCCATCACGCCAAGCAATACCCTAGAGGGTTGTCCGAGTGTGGGTGTCAGCGCAAGTGCCTATACACCCACTCAAAGTAATCGCAGTGCGGACATGGTGTATGTGGTGAGCAAGGTCAATCAGACTGTGTGCGTGGTCGATGCCAATGGAAAAATCCAAAATCGATCTTTAGATGCTGGCACCAGCGCTTCTTTTTATGGCAAGCCTCCGTTTAAGGTCATGACCAGTGGTTTATCACAAGTAGATTTGTTCTTTCAGGGTTGGAAAGTGAGACCTACAAACCCCAATGAGAAGACCATTGAATTGCTACCATTGATCAATGCAACTCCGCCTGCGCCAAGTGTCGCGCCCGCACCTGCCGGCAACTCTCCCAGCACCACGAATTAAGAATTAAAAATTAAGGTTAAGGCCTCGGTCACATTGTTCCTAGAGCTTCATTACTGGCTTAGTAAGTCAGACTTTACTGAGTCAGACCTTACTGAGTCAGACCTTAGTGAGTCACACTTTAACTAGTATCTGTACTGCTTTTCTGAATACCTTAAGGTTGTCTAGGATTCTTTTTCTTCTCGGTCAATCGCTTGCGGGGTCAAGATAGTGGGGTAGGAAACCGCCCAAGTGCCAGGATAATCGCGACTAAAATGGAGTCCTCGACTTTCTCTTCTCATCAGAGCTGATCTAACGATTAATTCAGCGCACTCTAGCAAGTTGCGTAACTCAATCAGATCTCGTGTGACCTTAAAGTTCGCGTAATACTCTTGTACTTCATATCTGAGCAACTTAATTCTGTGTAAGGCACGCTCTAAACGACGATTGGTTCTCACAATGCCAACATAGTTCCACATCAAGGAACGCAGTTCATCCCAGTTATGGGCAATCACCACTTGCTCATCGGCATCTTCTACTTGGCTTTCATCCCATAAGGGAATAGTAGGTAATGGCGGCGTTTTGAGTGTACAAATATCTTCTGCTGCTGCCTTACCAATCACAACACATTCAAGCAAGGAGTTACTCGCGAGGCGATTAGCACCATGCAAACCAGTATAGGTCGCTTCACCTACTGCATATAAGCCAGGCAAATCCGTGCGACCCTTGAGGTCCGTCACCACTCCACCACAGCTGTAATGCGCCGCAGGCACAACTGGAATAGGTTCTTTGGTAATGTCTAGGCCCAAACTGAAGCAACGCGCATAGATCATGGGGAAATGCTCTTTGATAAAAGCTTCGCCCAAATGGGTGGCATCTAAATGCACATAATCTAAGCCGTGCTTTTTCATTTCAAAGTCAATGGCACGTGCGACGATATCTCGTGGGGCCAGTTCATTGCGCTCATCATGATCTGGCATAAAACGGGTGCCATCTGGCAGTTTTAATAAACCACCCTCACCGCGCATGGCTTCAGTAATGAGGAAGGTACGGTCACTAGGGTGATACAGGCAAGTTGGGTGGAATTGAATAAATTCCATATTGCCAACACGGCAACCTGCACGCCATGCCATGGCAATTCCATCGCCCGTAGCAGTATCGGGATTACTGGTATAGCGATACACTTTGCCAACACCGCCTGTAGCCAGTACTACTGATTTAGCTTGTATCGTTTCTACCCGATTGTTTTTAATGTCTAAGGCATATACGCCATAGCAACGATTGGGTTTAGTGCGCTGCGTCTTGGCATCAAGTTGACGATTGGTAATGAGATCCAGAGCAATCCAATGTTCCAGAATCTGAATATTTTGATGTGCTCTGGCTTTATCCAGTAACACTTCATGAATGGCTTTGCCTGTGGCATCAGCAGCGTGCGCAATACGGCGATGACTATGGCCACCTTCACGAGTGAGATGTAATCCCATCGGACCAGTCTCATCAGCAGTAAAAGGAACGCCCTGCTCTACTAACCATTTAATCGCCTCAGCACTTTCTTCAGCGATATAGCGGGCAGTCGACTCCACTACGAGACCAGCACCAGCATCCAAAGTATCAGCTACGTGTGAATCAATACTGTCATGCTCTTTATCAACCACGCCAACAATACCGCCCTGGGCCCATGCAGTGGCTGCCTCACTCAAACCACGTTTGGCCATCAGAATCACTGGCTGAGTCTTGGCCATATGCAAGGCAACGGTTAAGCCAGCTAATCCAGCCCCAATAATGAGAACCGGTAACTCAGCTTGAGTTTGCGTGGAGGATGGTTTTGAACTGGCCATAGAGGGATCATTCTAAAGGTCGCTAGAGATATTCGCTCATTTATCGCTTAATGTTTCGGTAGAAGTTTTCGTGGGGTCCAATGGAGTCTAAATAAACAAGCCTAAGACCATCATCAATAGAATAGCCAAGCAAGTAAAGCTGGCTGTTGCTCTTAAACTTAAAAACCCATAATTTAGACAAATCACCCTTTTTTCTCTCACCAATACGGGGTGCTTCTGAGATTTTGACTACAGCGTCGTCAACATCTTTAGCAGTTTTGTCATTTAGTTTTTTGTATTGTCTTGTAAATCGGCGCATTTGAATAACTGCGTACGCCATTAAAGCTTCCTTGATCGAGGAATAAATGGAGTCCCGCTTTCACGCGGCTCTGCTAATGAGGCCAATGACTCCGCAATGAAAGATACTGGCAAATCGGGATTATCGATTGCGGCACGGCCTACTTTTGCCCAAAACTCGATCTGGCCAGCAATAGTCCGATGCTCAGCCTTGGCCTCTAGCTTGGCTAACTCATAAAGATCATCATCAATTCTCACTGGCATACCCATCAGGACCCCCTTTTCTTCATTTTACTACAAAAGTAGTAAGAAAGAAAATAGGGTTTAAATATAAAAAAGGGCTCTTGGTGGGAGCCCTTTGATGACTTGGTAGCTATTTACTTAGACAATCGCAGCCTGAATGAGTTTGGGATCATTCGTTCCATAACCCATCACCTTGGCAGCATTGCCACCTTTGGCAAGTTTGACTGCGCAATACTTAAATTCCGGAATCTTGCCAAAGGGATCTAGGGCTGAGTTGGTAATCAGGTTAGCCGCAGCCTCGTAGTAAGCAAACGGAATGAAGATCACGCCTCGGGGAGTGCCATCATCCCTACGTACGTGAATGCCTACCTCACCGCGACGAGATTGAACGGTAATGACATCACCTGCAGTTACCCCTAATTGGGTCATGTCTTCACCATTCATAGAGACAGTTGCCATGGGTTCAATCGCATCCAAGATCGTTGCTCTTCTAGTCATACTACCGGTATGCCAATGTTCTAACTGACGACCGGTAATCAAGACAAAAGGATATTCAGTATCTGGACGTTCATTTGCAGGAATAATGTCAGCCGGTACGAGTTTTACCTTACCGTCTGGAGTCGCAAATTCATCATCAAATACGATGGGACGACCGGGATCTTCAGCAGAAAGGCATGGATAGGTGACGCTCGATTCCTTTTCAAGACGCTCCCAGGTAATACCGTTAATCGCGCCATGCATGGCTTGACGCATTTCATCATAGACGGCCGCCACACCATCATCTGGTCCTTGGTAATTCCAATTCAGGCCCATACGCTTAGCAATTTCTTGAATAATCCACAAATCTGGCTTAGCGTCACCTGGCGGGTTGATTGCCTTCTTGCCCATTTGCACCATACGGTCGGTGTTACTTGCGGTACCCACCTTCTCTGGCCAGGCGCTGGCTGGCAATACAACATCAGCCAGCAATGCTGTTTCGGTCATGAAGATATCCTGTACCACTAAATGCTCTAGCGATGCCAAGGCATGACGGGCGTGATTTAAGTCAGGGTCACTCATCGCTGGGTTTTCACCTTCGACGTACATGCCACGAATCTTATCGGGATCACTATCGGGCGCAGTAATCTTATGCATGATCTCAACCACAGTGTAGCCAGGCTTTTTATCGAGCGGTGTGCCCCAGAATTTTTCAAACCAAGCATGCGCTTCTGGATTGTCAACCCGTTGATAGTTCGGGAACATCATCGGAATCAAACCGGCATCACTAGCGCCCTGAACATTGTTCTGACCACGCAATGGATGCAAACCAGAACCTGGTTTACCGATTTGACCAGTGATACTGACCAAAGCAATTAAGCAGCGCGCATTATCAGTACCGTGCACATGTTGGCTTACACCCATGCCCCACAAAATCATTGCTGACTTCGTAGTGGCAAATTCTCGAGCGACTTCACGCAAGGTTTCTGCTGGAATGCCGCAGATTGGTGCCATCGCTTCTGGGCTATACCCTTTGATATTTTCTTTTAGAGCCTCGTAGTTGCTTGCACGATTTTTGATGAACTCTTGATCAGCCAAGCCTTCTTCAATAATCGTATAGATCATGGCGTTGAGCATTGCCACATCGGCATCGGGCTTGAACTGCAGATTGCGCCAGGCATGTTTACTAATCTCAGTCATGCGCGGATCGCAGAGCACAATCTTGGTACCGCGTTTAGCGGCATTCTTAAACCAAGTTGCAGCTACTGGGTGATTCGCTGTTGGATTTGAGCCGATCAAGAAAATCAAGCTCGAGTGCTCAACATCATTCACTTGATTGCTGACTGCACCAGAGCCAACACCTTCTAGCAATGCCGCTACTGATGACGCATGGCAAAGACGGGTGCAATGGTCCACGTTATTACTACCAAAGCCCGTGCGAACCAGTTTTTGGAATAAGTAGGCCTCTTCATTACTGCCTTTGGCAGAACCAAAGCCAGCAAGCACCTTCAAGCCGTGTTGATCTTTTAACTTCTTCAGGCCACCACCTGCAAAATTCAGCGCCTCTTCCCATGTAGCTTCACGGAAAATATCAGACCAGTCTTGTTTACCTTCGAGGATAGATTCATCCTTAGGCACGCCAGGTTTACGAATCAAAGGCTTGGTTAAGCGCTGTGGATTATGAATGTAATCCATACCAAAGCGACCTTTAACACAGAGACGATTGTGATTAGCTGGGCCATCACGACCTTCGACGCTCACAATCTTTTCATCTTTCACGTTGTAGGTAATTTGGCAACCGACACCGCAGAATGGACAAACAGAATCCACCTTACGATCGACAGTCTGTGAACCAATCAAGCCCTTGGGCATCAATGCGCCAGTTGGGCAGGCTTGTACACACTCTCCGCAGGCAACGCAAGTGCTCTCGCCCATGGGATCATTGAGATCAAAGACGATTTCGCTATGCGCGCCACGCATGGCGTAGCCAATCACATCATTGACCTGCTCTTCACGACAAGCGCGGACACAACGATTGCATTGAATACAGGCATCAAGATTGACAGCCATCGCGGGATGCGAGATATCATTTACTACTTTGTCACGGCGCAAGGCTTTGAGTTCTGGACGAACGGTCACATCCATGCGCGTAGCCCAGGTACTGAGTTCGCCATGTTGTTGCTGTTGTTCTTCAGCCTTGGTATCACCCACCCACTTAAAGCCTTCGTCTGGCATATCGGAGAGCAACATCTCGAGCACTAATTTTTGACTCTTGATCGCGCGCTCGCTATTGGCTTTAACTTCCATGCCAGGCGTAGCGCTTCTGCAGCAGCTAGGAGCCAAGGTACGTTCGCCATTGATTTCTACTACGCAAGCACGGCAGTTGCCGTCTGGGCGATAACCGTCTTTAAAGCACAAATGTGGAATATCAATACCGTGACGTTTGGCAGCTTTGAGAATCGTTTCACCTTCATAGGAAACAATCGTCTGACCGTCTAACTTGAACTCAATAGTTGGTAGCTCGAGTGCTTTTGGATTGGTTGGTGCGTTCATATAGTCTCGTTATTCCCTGATTTTTCTAGGTACTTTTTTTAAGCTACTTCCTTATTGAATTTCTTCTGGAAAGTATTTAGTAATACAACGTATCGGATTCGGGGCTGCCTGACCTAATCCACAGATTGAAGCATCAATCATCACGGTAGCCAAATCTTCAAGCGTTTCTTGATCCCAGGTTTTAGACTGCATTAACTTAGCAGCTTTGCCAGTACCGACGCGGCATGGCGTGCACTGACCACAACTCTCGTGTTCAAAGAAGTGCATCACATTGAGCGCCATGTCACGAGCTTTATCTTTGTCACTAAATACCATCACCGCCGCAGAACCAATGAAGCAACCATAAGGCTGCAAAGTATCGAAGTCGAGCGGAATGTCATTCATCGTTGCTGGCAAGATGCCGCCGGATGCCCCACCAGGCAAGTATCCATAAAATTGGTGACCATCTTGCATACCACCACAGTATTCATCAATGAGTTCTTGTATGGTGATACCAGCTGGCGCTAATTTGACGCCTGGTTTTTTAACACGGCCACTGACGCTAAAACTACGTAGGCCTTTGCGATCGTGACGCCCATATGAACTAAACCACTCTGGTCCACGAGAAATAATGTCGCGCACCCAATAGAGGGTTTCAAAGTTATGCTCTAAGGTTGGTCGACCAAATAAGCCCACTTGGGCGATGTAGGGAGGACGCATGCGGGGCTCACCGCGCTTACCTTCAATACTTTCGATCATGGCAGATTCTTCACCACAGATATAGGCGCCTGCGCCACGACGCAATTCAATATTCGGAATTGGGAATGGCGGATTCGCTTTGAGCTTAGCCAACTCTTTTTCGAGTAATTCACGGCAACCGTGATACTCATCACGCAGATAAATGTAGCAAGCATCAATACCCACAACATTAGCTGCAATCAATAAACCTTCTAAGAAACGATGTGGGTCACGCTCAAGATAAGTACGGTCTTTAAATGTGCCTGGCTCACCTTCGTCAATATTGACTGCCATGAGCTTCGGTGCGGCTTGATCTTTCACGATCCGCCACTTACGACCTGCTGGGAAACCTGCGCCCCCTAAACCGCGGAGACCAGAACTCTCCATTGCTTTGATCACACTCTCAGCGTCTTTCTTGCCCTCATGAATTTCCTTCGCTAAAGCGTAACCACCTTGAGCACGGTAAGACTCATACCCCACATAGTCAGGAGAAACTGCTTGGTTCTCACCTTGTGGAGATACACCTTGCTCTGCCAATGCAGCAGGATCAAAGCTCGCATCGTCCTTGGCCATGGGCTGAGTAGTCAACTGATTGCCGACTGCCGCCTTGACCTTATCAGTTGTCGCAAATAGCACTGGGTATTGATGCACTACTGCTACTGGAGCTTGCTCACAGCGCCCTACGCAAGGAGCTGCAATCACTTTCACCTTGGGATTACCCAAGATGCTTGGTAGCTTTGCCAGAAGGTTTTGCGCACCCGCTAATTCGCAGGCGATGCCATCACATACGCGCACAGTGATGTCAGCAACTGGATCATTACCACGCACCACTTCAAAGTGATGATAGAACGTGGCTACTTCATAGACTTCTGCCATTGGCAAATTCATTTCTTTTGCCAGAGCAACTAAATGGCGATCATGTAATGCGCGATATTCATCGTTGAGCTTATGGAGATTTTCAATTAATAGATCGCGACGATGTGGCGCATCACCGATCAACTGTCGAACTTCAGCAACTGAAGCATCATCTGCTTGACGACCTTTTAATTTGCTTTTGCGACGAATGGTCTCCCTCAAATCATCAGCAGTAGCCACTGCGACTGCTTTGACTTCCTTGGTAGGCTTTGGGTGATTCATAGTCTCTAGTCTCTAATATTTATGTAGGCGATTAATACGTCTTTATTGCATGCGTTTACACCACCCCAAAATAGGGGGAAAACGCAAATTAACGCTTGATTTTGGGTTATTTCAAGCCCTAAGTCCTTGACGGCGCTCAAGGGATTGAATTACGGGTAAACCCTAATTAGAGAAGGGATGGAGATGGCTTATCTCCAGGGGGCAAGGAGTAATCCAGCTTACGCTCATAGAGCCTTGCCTTGTAGCAATCTTCATAGCCCTTGCTACCGATATTCCAGCCAATGGAGGTGCAGTCATCTTGAGCTGCTTGCTCAATCGAGCCACAAGCCACCAAAGAGATGCTGGCTAAAAGTACGGAAATAAGGGGGAGGCGCAGTTTTGTCGAATTCATGGCTCAAGTCTACTTGATTCTGAGCTCAACATCGAGGGGAACGCCCTCTTTGCCTGCCTCAACGGGTTTAACTTCACCCACCGCAATTCGATCCTTCAGGCTTGGGTTTTCCTTGAGCATCATGGCATAGGCATTTTGAGCACGATTCTTGGCAAGTGTTTTCAGTTCAGCATCGCTAATTTCAATCCCGGCAATCAGCTCCGAATGAAGTTGTTCATTACGAGCTTCACCATCAGGGAGCATTAATAATCTTTGGCCCAACTTGATGCGGCCAATGTATTGCGCATAAGCCGCTTTTAAACCAGATTGCACACGGGGATCGGACAAACTGGGTAATGGCACAGGCTCACCTTCTTGCAACTTAAAGCCAGCATCTTTCAAGATCGCACTATCCGCTTTTACCCTCGCCAACTCTTGTTTATCTTTTACAGGATCGTAAGTACCAATAATTTCTAAGGTGGAATTCGGGCGCTTGACCAAATACTCACCAAATTTTTCAAGGCGCTCTTGATCTTCTGGCAAGAACACGGCTTCACCCAGTACTGCATTAACACCTTCATCTCCACCCATGCCCAATATAAAAGCCAAGGCCCTGAATGGCGCAGTAGCTACATTAGTCAGTACATTGGTAATGGCCTGCCAAACCAAGCCACTCGCACTAAATTGTGGTGAATCCACATTACCCGCAATACGAATGGTGACATCGATGGTGTCATCTGAGTCTTCCAACAAAGCAATTGCTAAACCTAGGGGCAATTTCTTTCCCTGAAAGTCAGGAACTTCATCACCAAGCTGCACATTCTTAATGATGATTTGATTGCTGCCATTCAGTTGACCATTTTTGGCGCGGTAATTGAGATTGAGATTGAGATTGCCACCTGTAATTTGATAACCTGCATAAGTCATGACTGCTGGATTAAAAGTAGTGAGGGGCAAGTTTTTAAAACTCATCAAGATGTCATGATTGCGACGCGGATCATCAAATGAAGCTTGGCCTTTTGCGCGCATGCTGCCCGAGTTTGCCACCACCCCATCCATTGCAATGGAAGCAAAACGGCCAGGAGCGTTGCTCACCCCCAGAAAGGTCGCATTAAACTTTTTGACATCGACTTTAAAGTTTGGCTTCATTGCCAAATCCGTAAAGAACACTTCTCCAGATCTCAGATTGACTGAGCGAATATCGAGGTCAAACAGACTCTTGGTCTGACTCGCAGGCTGATCCTGAGTAACCGCCACGCCATCAGTATTAGGCGAGTCATCGCTCTTGGGTTTAGAGAACAATCTGCGGAAGTTCGACAGCCCCTGCGCATTGATTTCAAAACAAAGTGCTGGATGCTCAACAATCACTTCATCCATCACAAGGCTGGTGGACTGACTGCCAGCTTTGTTACTAATCTTATATTCAAATTGACGAATGTCAGCGCTATCCCATGTAACGAGAGGCGTCTTTTCGCCTTTTTCCAAAATAGCTAAGTTTGCAATTTGCGCATTTCCAGAATAAATGTCGGCCTCATGGGTTAGTTTCACTACCAGCTCTGCATTCAGAAGTCCACTATTGCCGACCAATTCTTTATTAGCAGGCAAGAAAGCAATCATTGGGGCAGTGGCAATATTTTCAATCTTCACCTTTCCTTCTAGCGCTTTAGAGGCGGTATTCAAATCCCAGTGCGAAAGAATTTTTCCTTCATCAAGCTTGAGATCCAGTTGAACTCCCAGTATGTTGGAGCTTGGATTGTCTAATCCTCCAGCCAAACTCACATGATTAAAAGCCAGTGTCTTATTTACCCCAGGAATTAAAAGCTGCAACGAGCCAAGATTAAAGTCGTACTGACCACGCACTCCCGACACCAGACCATTTTGGTCATAGTTAGCGACATCAAGCAACTTGATTGAAAACGGCTTGAGTGCTTCTTTCAGCTTGCTAGCTTCATCGACCAAATCAAGGGTTGCGCCACTAACTAAAAACTCATCTACAGAAATCTTCAATGGCTTTTGGGCTTGATTGGGATCCTTAGGTGGGAGATTTTTTTGCAGCGCATGGATAAACTCTTGCCAGTTCCAGCCGTTTGGTATTGCGCCCTGCTTTTTATTTACGCGCTTCTCTAGCAGTAACTTAGGTTCATCCAGGATGATTTCATCAAACCCAATTTCTCCAAGGACTAGCTTGGTCCATTTCAGGTTAATCAGTAGTCTCTTAAATTCAACTAACTTGCTACCACCCTCTTTGGCCAAATGCAGACCATCAATTTCAATTTGTAAACGCAAAGGTGAAAGTCTTATATCCTGATAAGCAATCTCATAACCAAGCTTTTCACCATACTGGGCTGCAGCCTTTTGGACGAATCCAGGAACAAATAAATGGTATGCTCCCCAAAACAAGACGGTCAAGCAAATGAACGCCCCCGCTATGCGAAGGCTCCATTTTTGGATCTTAGGGTTTTTGAGGGGGAGCATCTACTTGTATTTACCTATGAATATCAGTAACAATGAAATTATCACAGAACAAATAATATAAACCCACTGGAGACCTTATGAAATCATCCCTAAAGCTCATAGCCTCACTAGCTTTCTGCTTACATACTGCCCTATTTGGTAATTTAGCTTTTGCTCAAAATCAAGATGGTTTTGTAGACTTGATCGATGGGATTAGTTTGAGTGGTTGGAATATCATCGGCAATGCGAGCTGGCTTATTGGCAACGGAGTTGTTGAAGGCAACAAACCGAATGGATTCTTAGTCAGTACGAAGTCATATAAGAACTTTGTGATCAGAGCAGAATTCTGGGCTGAATCAGACACCAATAGCGGCATCTTTATTCGCTGCCAGGACCCCAATAAAGTCTCCGCAGCGACTTCTTATGAAGTCAATATTTGGGATACTCGTCCTGAGCAAGCCTATGCCACTGGCGCAATTGTGGATGTCGCCAAAGTGAATGCTGTTCCTAAGGCGGGCGGACGCTGGAATGTCATGGAAATTGTCGCCAATGGCTCACACTTCAAGGTCACACTCAATGGTGTAGTGACTGTTGCTGATGGGCAAGACAGTAAATTTGCAGAAGGCCCTATTGCCCTGCAATCTGCTGGTGGAGTTGTCAAGTTCAAAAAGGTTCAGATCAAACCAATTTAAATTAGACAAAAATCTCAATACGATCACCGCAGGCTATGGGCATTAATGCCCTATCCTGCTTTTTCATTTTCACAAGCCCGTAATTCGACATTGTCTTCAATGTTCGGGAAAGATTTCCTTGTTTACGGCCAGTCAGGTCAGCCAACTCTGTTACTGAAACTGGCTTAGATGAGCGAATCACTTCCAAAAGCGCACGGTTTTCATCGCTCAATACCTGAGCAAGAGATCGCATTGATGTAAACCAAATTTTGGGGTCGCTACTTTTGGCCTTTAATTTTCCACTTGCAATTGCAAGCATGCGCTTGCGAATATCTTCTTGTGATGCAATGCCAATCTTGATTACTTTCATTTACCTTTGTCCGCCCTTAAAACTTTATCTACATCAATAAAGAAATCACTTAGCAATTGATGGGCATCTTTAAAATCATATCGAATGCCCTGATCATTTGGAGATCGATGCTTATGGTCATAAGGGAACTTTCTACCAGAATAGCCAAACGGTACCCTTACCGCATGAGCGTTGTCATAACCCATGATTCTTAAACCACTGGGCTTATGCAAAGTAAGGGAATATCGAATTCCATGTGGAATTGCGGTTGTAGCGTCCACCTGCCATGCCTCAATCTTCACCCAATACCCATCCTCTTGATCGATTACCTGGTGATGTAAGTCCAGTAAGTTAGAGATGCCAGAATCTTTCATCCCCAAACTATATCAACTAATGATATACCAAAAGTATCAACCCTTCAAAGAGCCTGGTCTAGATCAATTAAGCAGGAGGAAATCCAGCCTTCTGTGCCCACATATTGTTAAATGCATGAATCACTGGTTTTTCATAAACACCTGCCTTGGTATAGGGCTCGTCTTTTAACCAGGCATCTACGGCTGCTCGGTTTGGAAAGTCCAATGCCAACAGGCTGCCAACAACTGTTTTGCCATCTTCTGATGTGAGTGGTCCGGCAAAGGCCATACGATCAGCTTGCTGCGCTAAGTAAGCGCGATGCTCAGGACGAATTTGCACTCGCAGATCTGCTGTACCTGGACGATCCATTAATAAAATTGCATAAATCATATTTTTCCTTAAGAAATTGCTTTATTACCAAGCCTGCTTTTTGCCATCAATCCAAGTTTCCTTCACTTGAATATTGCGGATTTCATCAACCGGTGTCTTTTTAGGATTTGCCGATAGCACTACCAAGTCAGCTTGCTTACCTACTTCAAGACTGCCAACTTTATCGTCAGAGAACATTTCATAAGCTGCATTAATGGTTACAGCCCGAATCGCATCATCCACGGTGACACGCTCATCTGGTCCAAGCACTTTGCGTGGTGCTTTTTGCCATAGGCGACCAGCACCTTCAGAAATATAGTTCAAAGGACCCACATTAGAGACTGGAGAATCGCTATGGTAAGCAAAGCGTCCACCTTCTTTTTTGAATGAGCCTGACGGATCAATACGATCAGCACGCTCTGGACCTACGATCTTGTCATGAAATGCTTCACCCCAGTAATCTACGTGCCCAATCGTAAAGCCTGGAATCACGCCCAACTTCACCGCACGCTTGACTTGCTCTGGAGTGTTGATTGTGAAATGCTCAATACGCAAGCGGCGTGCTTTAGGATCAGGCGAATTGGCTAATAACTTTGAATAAGTATTAAGGGTTTGCTCAATCGTACGATCTCCATTTGCATGGGTGGCAATCTGCCAGCCTTGATCAAAGACCGGCTTAGTCATCTTATAAATTTGATCATCGGCGTAATCTAAATTACCTCGAAATTGAGTCCCTTTAGGATAAATATAGGGATCATTTAAGGCTGCGGTGATACCTTGAGTAGAACCGTCAGAGACAAACTTCACGCCCACATAACGCAACTTGTCATCACCATCATTTGGCTTTAAACCATGCATGCCATCAGCCAATAATGGGCCATACAAATATGCTCTAACCCGCAATGGAAAATTATCGCTATGAACCAGAGTATTAAAGAGCTTTACTTCATTATCTAAACCCAACATCAAACCCAAGGTGATTTCCGCTGAGGTTGTTACCCCTTTTGAAGCAATCATCTTGGCTGTTTTTTGCATGGCTGCTGCTAATTCAGCATCGGTAGGTGCAGGCGCATGCTTCAGAATAGACAAAATTGCTGATGGCTCAACAACCACACCCGTTAAGCGACCCTGAGCATCCTTCATGTAAATACCGCCATCCCCAGGATTTGGAGTTTTATCAGTAATGCCGGCAACCTCAAGCGCCTTATGGTTCACATACAGAATATGGCCCGATTGATTCATGACTGCAATTGGCACCTCTGTCGAGACTTTATCCAATACATCCGCAGTCAATTCGGCCATAAATGGTTGCGTGCGGGATGGATCCACACCAAAAGCGCCCAACCATTGTCCCTTTGGCAGAGTCTTTAATCTTGCCTTGAGTTTTTGACTAAGCGTATCAATAGTGTCGTATTGAGGAGTGAAGTTCGACAGATTAAGCCAAAGCACTTCTGTCATCGCTGTCATCACAATATGAATGTGGGGCTCTACAAAACCCGGCATCAGCGTTTGACCTTTGAGATCAATCACCTTAGTGCTGTTTGCACGCCACTCTTTGGTTACAGCATCCTTTGGGCCTACCGCCACAATCTTGCCATTTTGAACGGCCAGTGCTTGCGCCACTTCATTCTTCGCATTGACAGTTAATATTGGACCGCCATAAAAAATGGTGTCTGCAGCCTGGGCAGCAAAAGCCGCTGGATGAGCAGCAATTAAGCCTGCGGATAAAAGTGCAATGCGAATCATGCGTTTCATAGAAAACCTCTTATAAAAGTGAAAGGCCATTAAAAGATGCCAGTCCAGATAAATAAAATTACTTCAAAATGACTAATGTTGCTGTAGCACGAGCACCCCAACCTGAAGGTCCGCCCGGCACGTTGCTAATGTAATACATTGGGCCGGCCGCAAATTGAATTGGAACGCCATCAAAAACCATTAATTTTGAAACACCCGTATAGAGAGGATTAGAGGTGCGATGAGAGTCATAGTTATATTGCGCTTCCATATTGACTGTATAGGTCCAGGCATCCTTGGTCGTATAAGCAACAAACGGTTGGCCATATAAATTATTTTGCGTGCCAAAAGTTGGATTACCGCCTACGTTCCATGATTGATACCCAAGAAGACCATAAGTCCATGGGCCATGACGATTTAGGACAACGCCTGTGATACCGGCACCAGTTTGTTGAGAGCCAAACTTACCGCTATTACCTGATGGGGACACAGCATATGGCCCAACACCCCAAATCCATGAAGAATTAGTATTGGGGGCATAAAAAGATTCGATGGTGACACTGGCAATACCGTAACCAGAAAAGGGTTGTCCACTGGCACCTTGCACACTTACTTCTCTCACTCCCGCAACAATCGGTCGCAGAATAAATGTATCCCCGCCGCCAAGATCAAAAGGAGCGACCGGCTGAAATAAAAGGGTTTGCTCTGAGCCCCCTTGATTGGCGCCAATGCCTCGGCTAAATTCGTACTGAAGCGGAACGGAGATCATATTAGCAATTGGATTGGCTAACTTTTTAGCAATCCCCTCTTTATCAACTCCCCCGGGGGTAGATGCACTTTCTTGTGCCTGCGCAAGACTAGATGTTAGCGCCATCAATATGGCAAGACCAATGATTTTGAAAATTTTCATATGAATAATTAATGAAGAGTCGCAAAGTAAGGGCAATTAATCCAATGCCCTTACAACCAATAAATTACTTCGTTAACTTGACAACTGCTCCCGTGGAAGGAAACCACATTGGCGCAGTCAGCTTGCCGCTTACCATTGCAATCACCCCTTTTTCATTTTTAACGGTAACAGTTTCCAAGGCATCATCTGGCTTAATACCGCCACCAATTTGAAAGTAAGAGCCCTCAAATTGAGAAATGTCTTTCATTCCGTACACATAACCCGTTGCTTTTAGTTCAGCTTCACCGAAACGATTACCCATCGTTACTGCAAGAACTGTAAATGGGTATTGCTTGCCCTGAAACGTAAGCACACCTTTGGACAATGGAACAGCAGATTCACCAGAGAACATTGTCAATGCTTTAATGTCTAGGGTAAAAGTTGCAGAAGGTTCTAGCGTTGGATCAGCTGCATATGCATTTCCATACAAAAGACTGAGGGCAAAAAGAAGGTTTGTTGCAATTCGCAAGGACTTATTCATAATTTTTAAGGTCATTTAGTAAAAATCGTGTTTGGGATATGTGGGGAGTCTGAAAAACATTTATTGCTGATGAACATACAACTGCTTACCACCCTTTATGGTTTCCGTTACCTGAATGTCTTTAATTTGCATTGGATCAACCTTTAAAGGATTGTGATCAAGCACAACTAAATCAGCAAGCTTTCCGGCGGTAATGCTGCCCTTGTTTGCTTCTTCCTTGTACATGTAAGCAGGAACAGCAGTAAAACCACGTAAGGCTGTATAAGGATCGGTGCACTGGTCGGCACCTAATGCATCCCCACCATAGGTTTGGCGATTAACAGCAGTCCAGATGGTAAACATGGCGCTTGGTCCTGAAGAAGGGGTATCGTTATGTAGGCCCGCATGCAAACCTTTTGCCTTAGCCCAAGCCATAGGAACCATATTGTTAGCCCTCTCCTCCCCTAAGATCTTTTTATATACATCTCCATACATCCAGATGTGATTAGGCATAAATTGGGGAATAATTTTGTTGCTCTTATACAGATCTAGTTGGTCATTGCGAACAAAAAAGGAATGTGCAATTGCAGTTCTGCGATCTTCAGTAATGCCCGTCTCGCGAATTGCTTTAGCAATTGCGGAAAGGGTGATATCAATACCTGCATCACCGTTGGAATAGCCAAAGTACTGAATATTTTTCTGATAGGCCAATTTCGCGTAGCGATTAACAAGATCTGGTGGGGATGCATCTAAGCCACGCCAATCCTTTGGAAACCCAGTTGTATCTGCATAAGGCTTGCTGAAATATGCCAACTTTAATTGTGGTGCACCGTCAGTAGAAACCAGGATGCCTGCTACCTTAAAGCCGCCATCACCTTCTGTATAGACACCAAAAGGATACTTAGGGTTGGTAGCTAATAACTGATCAACCACATCATAGGTTGGCAATGCAATCAAATCTAAACTAATTACCCTGCGATCTACAGACAATCGCATGTTTTGAATATCCTCCACCGTGGTCTCATAACTTTGCGCAGTGGTGAAACCATTAGAAGCATAAATTCTTTCCGCCTTGCGATAAGTTTCCATGGTTAAGTCGCGGGGAAATTTTCCAAACACCTTTGCTGTCGCAATAAAGTTTGGTTCACCTATCAATTCACCGGTTAACTCTCCCGTTTTTGGATCCACTGGAAGCATTCCTTGCGACACTTTGGTAGCCTTAGTAAATCCAAGTTTTTTAAGCCCCGCAGTATTTACGATGCCAGTCAGAGTCGAAATATTGTTGATGAATACTGGCTGATCGGGGAATGCGCTGTCTAAATCCGCAATAGTCAAAGGCCCATCAGTCAAAAAGGCATCTGCGTACTCGGCGCCAATAATCCAGTCATTAAATGGACGAGCCTCGGCTTTTAATCGACCAATTAACTCCTGGGTTGTATGAGGCGGCTTTTTTGAGAAATATCCCAAATTCACTGCCAAGGTATTTTGTGCAATCAAGGTGAAGTGGCCCCAGGCATCGATAAATCCTGGCAACATCGTTTGCCCTTTTAAATCCCGCATCGTTGGATTAACTCCAGCTTGATTTAAAGCATCTCGCATATTGCCGGTAAAGGTAATTTTTTTATCCTTCACCACAATTGCTTCAACATACTGTGGCTTATCACCCTCCATGGTGAGAATATCGCCATTGAAATAAACCGTTGAATTATCGGCAAACACTTGGACTGAAAATACAAACAAAAGGGAAGTAAAACAGACTTTGAAGATTTTCATAAACAGCCCATTGAAATAAGTGAATCGAGTATTAATGGATTATAGAGGAGCGAGTTCCAGAGCAATCTTGATAAGCAAAGGTCTTTAAACAATTACAGGGTGATTGTTGTTTCATAAAACCCTTTGATTAGAAAAAAATTTAAGCCCAAAATTCTTTAATTTTTGATGCCTCTACTTTTGCTCGATCATACCCTGTTCGCAAGGCACCTGCGATCTGCTTTGGATCAAGCAAATCGACCCCTGCTGGGGTGCCAGCAACAATCCACTTTACTTTTGTGCCTGTTGCTTCAACGTCTTTAATGTTTTGAGTAATCGGATGAGGAATCGTTGTCAGAATTGCTCCTGTAATGCCATTGGTTAATGTGATGATCAAAGCTCTTTTTGAACCCGCTACCAAGTCCACGTGGGCAGGATTGGAACATATCCCTCCATCCATGACATAGCGCTGGCCCAGCAATGTTGGCCCAGCAACACCAGGCAGTGAACTACTGGCTGCCGCTCCGTGCGCTAGAGCAATGTTGTTCTTCTTGGCCGTTTGCTGACCTACAACCAATCGCTCTCCTGTGTAGCAATCAATTCCGGTAGTAAACATTCTTTTTGGTGGCCAACTTTTTTTGCTATCACCGGTTAATAAAGCTGCTAGCTTTTCAATACGATCACTGTTTAATTTATTGTCAGCAGCTAGTGCTGCGGCACCAATGATTCTGCGTGTTTCAATACTGCCATCCGTAGCACTCATATTCACCTTATCAGCTCTTAGTTGACTGATGTTTGGAGTTGCTACTGGTGCTATCTTAGAGAATATTTCCGGAAACTTACCGAAAAAATCAAATTCTGTTCGCAGACGGTAAAACTCACCTGAGAGTAGTGATGAGCCCATGTAAGACCCAGCAGAAGTACCAACAACCATTTCAGGCATATTGGCCATATCCAGCCCAGCTTCATATAGGCCATAGAAAAATCCGCAATACCAGGCAATGTAATACTCCCCACCACCACCGAGCACCATTGTCCGATCTAGTCCTTTTGCCAAATTGGAAACGGTCGGTTTTGTAGCAATCGGAATTGACAAACCATCATCGGCAAATAATTGATTAGATATCTCAGTTGCTTTGAGCTGTAAGTTTGATTTTTCAGAGGCTGCGTGAGCTTCACTAATTGCAAATCCATTGGTGCCTGCTATGGCTGCTGAACCAACAATCGTTTTTTTTAAAAAATCACGGCGGGACATTCGAATGCCTTTATGAAATTAGTTATAAAAGATCTTATCAGCCCTAACCATAAAAAAACCACCCGAAGGTGGTTTAGGTATTGCTTGGCGGTGGGTGTAGTCAGCGCCCATATTGTCTTTGTATAACGCCCTGCTAACAGGGAAATTAACAGGGTATTTCGGTAAAAATGGGCCTGATTTTTCCCAAAACAGACGGCCAACCCCCTAAATATATAGCCATCCGACCAAAGCCACGATTTGGGAACAGGGAATAACAGGGAATGATCATTTTTCACCAGATTATTCTAAAATTTAAGAAACTAAGGGTTCTATGGTTCTAGAAGAAGGCTATCTTTCCGGGGCAATAAACGGGTTTCACAATACCAGCACTGTTTTTAAATTTAATGGTGGTGGCACATGGATTCAAGCCGAATATAACTACCTCTATCAATACCTGTACGCCCCATATGCAAAAGTAATTGAGAAAAATGGAATGGCATTTATTGAAATTGAAGGAATAGATGCATCGGCTCCAGTTAGGAAGGCCTAAATAACCCAAGAACAAGGCGCTCAATAGGCAAGCCATGAATCCTTATTGGGGTCACTGTGAGTGAGGCTTTATCCAAAATTAACCATCCAATATGCCCGTTGTCATTCCACCAGCTGTCGCCACAAAACTTGCCGACATTGAGACGCTGCTCAAGCCCTTCGATACATTCGAGCTTTTTGGTGAACTTAACCAACTAATAAATAAAACGGAACTTACCGATGATGAGCGCCTAGGCTACCAGGCAGAGGTTCTTGGATTTCAATTCACACCGATGCGCGGTAAAGACCGCAGCCCATGGGGTGGTTATTTTGGCCCATTTTCTCCTACGGAACAGCAACTGGCGAAATGGTAAATAGTCCGGATGCCAAAAGTATTTCGCTAGAGGTAATTGAGTACTGGAAGGCTCGCTCAAAGCAAACACCTTACCCCGTTCTTCAAGCTCGATATGCTGATTTAGCCGTAGATATTGGTTGCATTTGGAATCATGAGCACCCTGACAAAGCGAAAATTACGCTACCACGTGAACTTTCTCAGTGCGCTATTGATGGTTACATATGCACGGTGGAGGGCTGTCTATCAACGGAAAATTACCAAACCTGGACATTTCTTAATAGAGCAATTGATCTTGCGCTACTTGTTAAAGATACACAGAGAGTTGAGAAGATAAAACATATTGCGCTTGCCTATACCCGCAATCAACCAAAATCGTGGTGGGAATTAAATAGCCTTGTTTGGGAGAAAAAAGGTTTAACTTTAAGCGGGCCAGAGCGTGATGAACTGATTGGATGGCTTGAGGATGCGTTAATAACCTCCTCCAACATTAATGATCCCACTCACTTTAATCCACATGAGGCACTTAATGCGGCCGATCTTCTCCAATGTTGGTATAAAAAATTAAAACAGACCGACCTTGGTGTGACTACCCTCAAAAAAGCAGGGGCTGCATTCGAGGGGCTAGCAGTCAAAAACGAATGCACTTACTGCGATTGCATGGCTAGAAGACTGAAGCTTTAGATAAACATTGCCCAGCTTCAAATAATCGTTCTTGATACTGCGTTGTTGATACCACGTTGTTGATACTAATACAAAAAGCCCATTTCCAGCATGATGCGCGCCTGATTTGTGGCATTCCCCGCAGCTCCAAATGCTTGACCTGCGCTTGTTTTAACAGCTTGAACGTAGGAAAGTTCACCACGAATAAAAGTACGCTGATACTGATAGGTCGGCGTAATTGTCGCCGACCAAGCGGCGCTCCTAGGTCCATACAAGAGATTGGGGGTATTGACTTGGGTTTTATTGCCCGAGCCGATGTACTCTAGCCTCAAGGGGAGCGTAAAGCCGCCGGTTGCGGAACGCGTGACCTGATAGCTAGTCAACACAGCCGCTCCCATGGTCTGCGCGCTGCTCAAAATACCAATCGAGGGATTGGCCGGGACATACGTATATTGCAAATAGGGCGTCACACTCCAATGATCAGCGCGATAACTATAAATAGCGTTGAAGATCTGAGAATTATTTTGAAAGAGTGGCGTGATAAAAGTATTAGTGGAGTTCGCTTTAATTGCGCCAGTCCACACCATACTGGCATCGCTGCGGGCATTGAGCTGATAGCCGAGTGAAGCCCCCATCCAACTGAGTTGATTGGAATAGAAACCATCATTTAACGTGATCGCACTCGAGAGTGCACCCTCCCGATAGGAAACTTCAAATCCTTTGCTGACATTGCTCGTTTGATTCCAAAGCAGCCCGCGGTCAATATTGCTATTTTGATAGGTGAAGGTATTTTCATAACCGCCAAAGGAATTGATTTTGCCGGCACTCAAGCGCCAGTGCGTATCCGGTACTACGGAGACCGAAGCTAAAGGCAATACACCAAAACTTTCTTTGGTTTGCAGGCTGGCGCGCTGATAAGTCGTACCTAAGGAAGGAGTTGAATAGTAACCCCCTTGCAGATAAAACTGTATTAGGCCAGTCTCTTTTTGTAGTACGAGCTGCGCATTAGCGAGATCAGCATAGGCATGATAGTCGTTCGGTACAGCGTTGGTTTGCGCCATACCGATACCACTCACAACGGCAGAGATATTGACTGATCCAAGGGGAGCAAACTCGAGCTGGAAAGGCTGCGTAATTAGTAGCTGCGTACTCAGTGGCTGCGCGCTAGATAAGGGCTGATCTTCCGGGGCATTTTGCCCAAATACACTGAAGGAGTAAATCCATCCAGAGAGCGTAGCCCAGATAATGTAAGACGAAATCCTCATATGGTGTGGCTAATTAATCTAACTGCGAACGCGTTTCAGATAGGCGCTCCAGAAAGTCCAGATAATCTGATTCGCATCCTGAGGGTACTCGATACTGCGCCTCTGCCTTTCGTATCTCACCTAATCTCTTGGTGATGGCCAATCGGCGTTCTGCAGTAAGAGGAGCTTGGGCTATATCACGCTCGTATTGCAATACCTCGCGCAAGATTTTTTCGATTCGAATCCGGAACCGAATTGCTCTTAAATTGATATTGAGCTGAGAGAGCGGAATAATGATCGCCAGCACCGAGAGAATGTATACCCAAATTCGGTCAATAAACGCCGCTAACCAAAAGGGTAAATAGCGCATGGTTTGGGGAACGCCATAATCGTAGTAACTCGATGCAGTAGCGCTAATCGGAATGGTTAAATCGAGATAGGCAGGAAATTTTTCTTCGCTGCTTAAAAATAAACTTCTCGAGCTGCGTTGCGCCTCTTTGGCGGCCATCAGCAACACCATTTGTAAGCCAGGATGAAGATCCTTACTGACGGCCAGGTTAGTTGTTGTGGCAAGCAGTGAAATATCCTTAGGAGGAATCTGCCTGGCTATATCAATGGCGGCAGCAGGTAAAGTAACTACCTTTACAAATGGCAGTTGAATGTCATAAGCCGCGGCATGCGTTAGCTCAAATAACTCAATCTCAGGCTCATGCAATAAACGCATCACAATGGGATCGATTGCGGGATTCACATTGATTACCACATCAAGTTCACCCGCTAACAGATCCGATAAATTACTTTCATAACTGCCAACCTTAAAATTTTGGGCGGACTCTATATCAATCCCATTGAGTAAGAATATTTTTTTAGCGATCGTCCAGGTACCACTTTGGCTAGGGCCTACGCCCACTCTGAGGCGCGCCAAATCTTTTAGTCTGTCGGTTCGGTTGGCCAAACCCTTGCGTTGAAAAATCCACACTGGCTCAAAATCGACGCTACCGAGTGATTGGAGCTTGTCAGCTAGCTCTGAACTCAGTACACCCCCCTGAATCAATGCCGCATTCACACCGTCTGTCCCACTTGCCAGCATCTGGGCACTTTGCATCGAGCTTGGGGAATTTTGAGTGCTCAGCGAAATGCCTTTATCTTTTAAGAACTGTGCTTGTTTTTGCGCGATCAAGGAGTAGCCCGATTCTTCTCCCGAAATCGCCATGCGAATCTGACTTCCCGCAATTGGGTCTATCAGATAGAGGCCTGCTAAAAATCCCAACAATAGAAAAGTAAATATCAGTTTATTTTCTAATAGGAGTTCTTTAAATGCTGCCAGCTCGTCGCGAGCCGCTAATAAAAAATAGTTTTCTTTTAACACCTAGAGGCCCCGTAATAAAGCTACATAATGATATTCGTCTTGATCATTGAACATTGAACATTGAACATTGATTAAGCATGATTGCTTTTGCAAACTAAATGCTTAAGCTTCACTCCATACTCAATGGTACTAGCAAGGGACGGAGTAATCGGCGGATGCAGTGCTCAATAAAATAGATCGCCTTGATTTAACTGATCTTGATTCAATAATCTGCCCCACCCTACCTCGACAGCTCAAAATCGCCAACATTCGGCAGGCCTGAGAGAATCCCCTAATCTGACTTAGCCCCAAAATGAAGCACCACAACAGAATGCAAGCCTGCCAATAAGCCAAGCCATATTCATTTGGACGTAATTAATGGTTTTATTTGCCCTCAATCCCATTTTTCATGGGTTTATACCAAGTGATGCCGCTATCTTGGCTTCCCAAGACCTCAATTTGATACTATCAAAAGTGATCCATTAACTGCATTTGCTTTTCTAAGCCCCCTTTTTTCAATGAAATCATTCCGTTTATATTGCCATCTTTTACTGGTCTTATTAGGCTTAATTGGCCTATCAACAAACGTTCAAGCCCAAGAAAAAATATCCGACCCGATTCGGGTTCAGCTTGCCTGGTATCACCAAGCGCAATTTGCGGGATTTTATATTGCCGAAATTCGCAAACATTTTAAAAATGAAGGGCTCAATGTCACCTTGGTGGAAGGGGGCTCGAACATCAATCCCATTACCGAAATCCAGGAAGGTCGCGCGGATGTCGCGGTGTCTTGGCTGAGCAACGCCTATAACCTGTCTAATGACCAGAAATCAGTCAGTAACGTAGCGCAAATTTTTTCCGGTTCTTCCTTGGCGGTTGCGTGTCGCATTAGCGCGGGTGTTTTTACCCCGCAAGATATGGTTGGGAAAAAAGTGGGTGTTTGGGAAGTCGGTGATGAAGCCTTGGTGAAAAAAATGATCCAGCTGCTCTCCATTCCACCAGAATCGGTAGAGCTGGTAAAACAAGCTCCCAATGGCCAAGATCTGGTAGATGGAAAAGTAGCTTGTGCCACCATCATGACTTATAACGAGTATTGGCAGATTCTGGCTGCTGGCGTACCTGCAAGCGATTTGATCGTGATTAGTCCTGATTTATTTCAGATTGCGCATATTGAAGATGGTTTATACGTGTCTACAGAGCGTTTAAAGTCACCTATTTTCCGTGAACAGCTGGTGCGTTTAGTCAAAGCCTTACGCCAGGGCTGGGCTGAGGCTCGTATTGCCCCCACGCTAGCCGTTGAAACTATTGAGCGGATGGCACCGAAATTGAATAAAGAACATCAGCATCACATGCTTGAATCGATTTTGGGAACGATTCCAAGTAGCCCCGATCAATTTGGCTTGCTGGATTTGAGTAAATACTATTCAGAGGTAAACCTCTTACTGGCCAAAGTTGATGACAAAAAAGCACCAGGTCATTTGTGGACTTATGAGATTTGGAATGAACTCAAGAAGGCAGATGGCAAATCTACTCCATTAACACAAGCAACAAAATTTTATGCAACTAGTATCACGGGCATGCTCGCTTTTAAAGTCTTGGTGTACTTAGGGGTGTTTACCTTTGCGCTCTCTGGAGTACTAGAAGCGATCAATCGTCATTACGACTTATGGGGACGTCTCATCCTGGCATTTTTATCTGGCGTAGGCGGTGGCACCCTTAGAGACCTGATTATTGGCGGTGATCGCCTGCCCTTTTATTACGTAAAAGATATTACCTATCCCTTGGGCATTTTGATTGTGGTGCTCATTACAACGGTCATTGTGCTGATGTATGAGGATGCTCCGCAAAGTAAAACCTTTAAAACTATTAAAAAATATGCTGATATTTTAGGGTTCTCCATGCTCGCCATTACGGGTGCAGTGATTTCGATTTCTGCTGGACTACCCTGGTTTTGGGCTCCCATTTGTGCGGCCCTCACTTGTGCCGGCGGTGGTATGTTGCGCGATATCGTGATTAATCAAGAGCCCAGTACCTTTAAGGGCGTGATCTATGAAGAGGCTGCCATCGTAGGTGCCTTATTCTTGGTAGGCGGTCTGATGATCTCCAATCATTTTGAATATACCGCTGTGCCTGTCTATATCAGCTTGATATTAAGTGTGATCCTCATCGCCTGCTTGAGAATATTGATCTATAAATACCATTGGCACTATCCCAAAAGCCTGGGCGGTAATATGACCCCCGATCAGCACTAAATTTTAATGATCATAAAATCTACTCCCTTCTCTTTAGCGCTCTGGGTGCTTTATTCAAGTTGTAGCTTGGCTCAGGCAGAACCTCAGTCCCAAGAAATGATCAACGATACGACTCCTCCCGGCACAGTTGTTAAGGCAAGCGAGGCCTTGCTACTGCATCAAACCCACCCATCTGGCAATGACATCGTTATCATGAAAACCATCAGACCCAGCGGCACGAGAACCCCGATTCATCAGCATCCCTCTAGCGGTAGCACCTGTGTGATCTCAGGCGAAATGACCCTCTACTTAGAGGGTGCGGCGCCGCAGCGTGCTCCTGCAGGAGCTTGTTATGCCATGCCTGCGGGTAAAAAAATGGCGGGCGTCAATTCTGGTCAGCAAGAGGCAGTCATGATCGATATTTTCATTACTCCCAAGGGCGGAGAGTTATGGACGGTAGTGGAGTCACAACACCAGAAACTGCAAAATCAACTAACCCCACCCATGCTACCCATGCTACCCATAGCACCTGTACCACCTAGTCATCAATAGTCAATAGCCAATATTGCAGACTTGATCATTAAACAGTAAGGCCTGGGGTTTTTAAAATAAGTTCTTTGATCGCACGGTAATATTGAACATATCCTGTGCAGCGGCAGATATGGCCATTGAGGCTTTCCATAACCGTTTTTTCAACATGCGATTTTGGGATGGGGTGTTTTTGTAATGACTCGATTAAGACCGTAGCCGCATTAACAAAACCGGGCGTGCAATAGCCACATTGGAAACTATAATTTTCCAAAAATGCTTGCTGGACAGGTGAGATCGCCGTTAACTGGCCCTTTGCATCTCTCTTGCCATGACCTTCGATAGTGCGAATACTCTTGCCGTTAAAAGCAATGGCAGGCACTAAACAAGTGATGGATTCAGTACTGCTACCATCAGGATTATCAACAATGACAGTACAAGCCTGACATAGTCCCTGCCCACATCCCAGACGAGAGCCCGTTAAGTTTAAATACTCATGCAAAAACTCAATCATATTGAGCGAAGCCGGCACTAAAGCTGTCTCAATCGCCTTACCATTGACATTGAGATTGAATGGCATCAGTTCTTCACTCATAACGGGGCCCCTATCATTTTTTCTGCTGTGATGGGGAGGTCATAAAAACGTTTTCCCGTAGCAAATGCCACTGCATTGGCTATGGCAGGGACAATTGGAATGATAGCCACCTCAGCCATGCCTTTCGGCGGATCAGTATCACTTAAGGGCGGAAGCATTTCATGGCTTTGTGACCATACTGCAACATCAGATGCGCGCGGGATGGAGTAGCGGTCTAAATTCCAATTTCCCTTGCCTGGTCCATCTTCATATAGCGGTAGATATTCCATTAAGGCATGCCCAATCCCCATAGCCATCGCTCCAGACATTTGACCGCTTACCAGCTGAGGAATCATGACATTTCCGCACTCCACAATGGAGTGGTGGTTGAGAACCTCGACAGCGCCACTTTTCTTATCTACCGATAGCTCTACCAAACTGCCGATCACACAGAACAAAGTCATTGCGCCCCGCACTCTGTCTACCGCTGGATACTGCACCCGATTTCTCTTAATGAAGTGATAAGCGTGTGGATTTTTGGCGTTCCCATAGCGCAGGGATAGCCCATCAATGGGTCGCCAAAATGTATTCCCGGCCACCTTGAACTCGGCCTCGGCCCATTGCCAGCGGTTAAAGGTATGAACAACTGAACCGGTGACCAGCCCTAATTCATGGGCTTTGTGAGCGAGTCTGTTGAGAGATAAAGGCTCTAAACCAGTCGCTGTTAAACAGCCGCTCACCCACCTTGCTTGCTCAAGCTTAGGTTGTGTAGTGCTCAGCTGACCCCCATTAATCCCTTGACCCCAAATCGCTAAAGCTGCTGGCCATAAACCAAAACGGAAAATCATATACCCCGCTTCTTTGGTAGCGTGGGTTAAGTAATACGCTGTGTTAGTAGCGCCAGAAGACGACACATAGTTTGGCGTCCAGCGAGGATTAGTACGAGACCAATCATCTTCTTGGGATTGCTGATTGGTGTTTGCATTTCCCATGCTCTCCATGGGAAGATCTGCCCAATCGGTAATGCCTAGCTTTACCTCATGCGCCGCTTGGCCGAGCCATTGCTCACAAATGACAGCTTGGGTAGTTGCCAGACCTGTACCCATTTCGATGCCCGGATGAAAAACGCAGATGCGCCCATCTGGACTGATTTCAATTTTGGCAAATGCCGCTTCCCGCCCAGTCCCAAAACTTTTTTGTGCACAGCCAAACCCTACTCCATAGGATTTTCCAGGGTTGGCTTTCTCAAAACTTGCTTTCCGAGCATACCGCTCCTGCCAAATCACCTGTTTTTTTGCCTGCTGTAATACCTCGATCGCCCGATTCTGCCCCGATGGGATCGCACCTTGAGATGTTTTCATGCCCGTCAGCATGACATTGTTCAGACGAAAATCTATGGGATCCTGACCAAGAATGGTGGCAATCTCATCAACCATCATTTCCATTGAGCCAACCGTTTGCAAGGAGCCAAATCCCCGAATCGCACTGGCATCCATTGCGCGTGAAGATTTCACCGTACCGCACAAATCACTTTTTGGATAATAATAAATACCGCCTGCTTGGATCGTAGATTGTGGCAAGACGTAAGGTGAAAAGCTTGGTCTGCCCCCGCCATTTGACTCAATCTGCGCCTGCAGAGAGGCAAACTTTCCAGTATTTCGATTGACGGCAAGCTTATAACGTATATCGTAAGGATGGCGTTTGAGTGCAGCTTGAAAATTCTCATAACGGTCGAGCGCAATACGCACCGGTAAACCTTGAGCGTACAGCGAGGCCAGCAACACATAAAAAGTATGATTTGAAGAGTCTTTTGAACCGTAGCCTACCGTATAGCTTGGATAAATATACAAATCTTTCAGCGCAAAAGCAGATCCCTTCAACATCTCCACAGCACTGGTCATTGTTTCGTTGGGATTTTGGACTGAGACTACCATGTGCAAAGATTTTGATGAGGAGTCATACCAGCAATTGGCGTTCTCTGTTTCCATCGTAAACGCGTCGGTCGATTGCGTTTTAAATTCTCTTTCTATGACCAAGTATTCACTTGAGGGATTGGCGAGCTCATCCTGGATCTGCTGGGCATAGTACATCCCCTGCTCACTTGCATCACCTTGAATATTCCCCTTTGGCCAAAGTGGCTCCTGATTTGAATAGCCTTTATTTTGAATGCGATTATTTTTGAGACTTGAAAAAATATCATTCGCCTCAGGAGTTGCTCCAGCAATCCGCACCGAACGAAATGATGCCCATGGATCTTTTTTCAAAGGACCCACCACTGGACCATATTTAAAAATAGTCTCATTAAACTGCAATAATTTTTTGCACTGTCTAAATTTTTCATATTGATCAAAAATCAATATAGCAACTGGCTGACCTAAGAGTGGAGCGACTTTGCCCTCAGGTAACAGCATGTCTTTTCCATAAAAGGCTGGGAAATCAATCTTATCTTTTGCTAAATCCCGAGCAGTAATGATTCGAATCGGTTTCATGTCATCACTTACTGTGCTCAGATCCATGCCTAGGTATGCTCTATCAGCCTGATTAATCCTTAATATGAATCCATAGGCTTGCTGAGAGGGCCATCCTTCCAAATCTTTTGCCCTGACATCACGCGCGAATACTTTAGCACCCGTCACCTTAGCTATGCCATCAATCCGATATTGATCAGCATTAGGTGTCTTGCCATATTCAGCAACAGCCGAAAAATGATTCTCACTTAGAGTGCTAGAGAATACTTTTGAGCTCAGGGTAGAAAAATAGATATTCACCCCAGCAATGGTGGCTAGCTTTAAAAATTCTCGCCTTGAAGTAGAGGTCATTTAAAAAATATACTCCGTTCTATATGAAGAATGTACCTAGACAACTACCTTTTGTGGATTGATATTGACCAGCTCCCAATAAAATGGGGGCATGGCCTTAATCAAAGCACGTAAATCTTCAATCGTTCCCAATTCTGGCTCGAGAAAATATTGAAAATGACTAGGTTGTTTGACTGGGATGACACCCTCCATCGTTGATCCATAAGCGCCTAGGTCTTTTAATGTCGTCGTGTCATCAGCGCTCGGGGCGTATAGAAACACAAAGGTGCCATATCGAGGGGAGGTCAGCGACTTTTGTGCATTCAAGGAATGCTGTGGATCGTTGATGAATTGAAATCTCAGTTGAGAGTACTGTTGTACTGTCAACATGAAAGCAGTAGAAATGGGGCTGATGTCAAACCTGTCGGCAGAAGCCATTAATAAATTGCCGTAATAGTCAATGAAGGCAACGGCATTTCTGGCATTGGGTGTACTATTTTTAAGTCGAATTAAAAAATTTTTTAGCGCTTGATCGGGTCGTCTATAGTTTTTCAATCGGATGCTAAAGGCATCGGCAAATGATGAGGCGTAAGCCTCCTTCATCGGTGAAAGAGCGGGGTCCACCATTTGATCAGCAAGATTGCTAGGATTTAATCCAGAGCCTGAGCTTGATTGACGCACTTGACTAGCGCTATCTTCGAACACTGTAAGACACCCGCTCGCTGTACTGGGACTCACTAAAGTATCTTGATAAAGCGTATGTTGCGCTCCGAGGTATTGCCTTCCACCAGCAACGCCATAAAATCCAAAGGTATCTAATAGCTTTTGGCGAATGCCTGAGGGCAATCCGGGGTAATTAGCTTTTTCGTTATAGTTGATACCAGCGTAAGCATCATAGGCCACCACAGCAGCATTAAAACCAGCGGTAGTAATCGAACCAGCGCACATAGCGCATGGATCTAAGGATGTGACAATGGTTAATTGCTCCGGTGGAGGGAGTTTTAGCGCAGCGACATGTTGATAGTACCAACTGATCAACTGACGCTCACCATGCGCTGTAGGATCTTGAGTGTATGGCGTGTTTGACAATGGGCCAAGATTATTTCCTAAGCGCACTAGCACTTGGTTGTGCATCGTCTTAATCACTTTGCCGCTAGCATTTTCAATCATTGCACCGCCCACACCAAACGTACCGCTATCACTGGCTTGTTTAGCAAGCATGAGCACAAGAGCAGCAGCCTCTTCGGAGTTTTTGACATAGTCAATTGACTTGGGAGCAACGGTATTGTTTGACTCAGATTTGCATGCTGCAAGGAATGAGGAGCCCAATAATCCAGATAAAAAAATGGGCGCTGGCGAGCCTGCAATAAATTGAAGGAAGTGGCGTCGAGTAGGATGGGGTTTTTCTTGCATGGGTAATCGCCTAATGAGTCTGTTTTTCTTTGGGAGTGCCACCATCCGTGTCAATTGGGGCTGGCTGAGGCATTTTGCGCATTTGCTCAATTTGACTTAAACGTATGTCGCAGTTACCAGGAACCGTGGTACATAAACTGCGGTCATCAATCCCAAGCGTTCGCTGAATTTTACGAAAGCGCTGGAGAAAATACCAAGCAGTGTTATAGGAGCCATACATTCCAGTACGTACAGCATCCATGGCCCCAACATACGCAAAGTAATAAGTGCCTAGCTTTTGGGGGGAAGAATTCATCTGACGCTCAGCGAGCTCATCGATACAATCTTGGTATTGAATCGTATCAAAGTGAATTTTCATAAAGCATTGTTGTTGGGCACTTTCAGCCCCACCTTTAATTTGCTCAAGCACTGTTTGCGACGAAAGAGCCGTCGCACTTATCATGATCAGAAACATTCCCCACAGGCCGGTATAAATCCATCGCATTATTTACTAAGGAAGTAGGTAATTTATGAATGTTCTAAAAATTCTATTTAATAAAATTTAGGGCAAGTAGCACACTGTATACGACGTTTTGGAGGCGGCATTGGTGAAGAGGCTGGGTATTGATTAAAGTAATGGACCATGGCATCAATATCGACTACACCCATATCCTGCAATCCTGTTCCCTGCTTAAATACCGTAAAGTTATCCCCACCATCCTCAGCTAAAAATGAATTCGTTACCACGCGATATTTTTTCTTCAAATCCAATGGCTCTTGATTAGGGCCTATCCTGACGGTATCGACTAATACCAAATTACCCTTGCCAAAATCTTTTCCGGGTCCGCGGGTGACATCCCAAGAATAGGTCAGAGTAGAGCTCGGTTGCAATAGCCTACCGCACATATTGACACCGTTTTTCTTGAGCGGTTTGTTCCGGCAATTAGCGCCTTCCCATTGCTCTTCGAGCAAGCGAATCAGTTGTTCTCCCGTGAGGTCAACATAAAACAAATTGTTGCCAAAGGGGGCAATACTAAAGAGGTTATCGTAAGACACTGCACCAGCTTTATTGATACCAGAGCGCACTCCTCCAGGATTCAGTAAGGCAATATCCGCTTTTGCCTCTTTTGGGGCACTAGCCAAATAGGCATCTGCAATCACATCCCCCATCAAGTGCTCCACATTATTATTGCGGGCTGTTGTTCCCTCAATGGTCACCATTGGCAAAGGTGCAGCGATATAGCCTTGAATCACAGCGCGTTTCTTTTGTGAAAGGTCGTCATACAGGGCAACTTCTCTCTGTATAGCGGGGTCTGGCTTCAAGGCGGTATAGCCTCTAGGAATCTTCTTATTTTGATCATTGATCACGGGAAGACTGTTGGCTTTTTTATCAAGCACCCCCTTACCTGGCTCAATAAGCAAATTGATATCTGTCACCACATTACCGTAATAGTTTGCCTGTGTTAGCAAAATACCAGTTTGTTGATCTTTACAGACATATTCACGGTGGGTATGTCCGCTAACAACAACATCCACATTTTTTAAGCCGTGCACGATAGGCAGAATTTCTCCCGAAAGACCAGGACAAGTTTGATCATTCAAAGTAGCCGCAGTAGTGCCACCACCCTGATGAATCAATACCACCACTGCCTCGATGCCCTGGGCCTTAAAGCGAGCCGCATGTTCATTAATGACCTCGATTTCATCATTAAAACTCAAACCGAGTGCCCCGCGCGTTGCCTTTGGGGTTCCCCGCAAAGTGAGCCCTACAAAACCGATGCGCACACCATTAAACGATTTGATATAGGTAGACGGAAATAAAGTCTTGTTTGTATCGTCATCGATCACATTGGCAGCAAGGTACTGAAATTGCGCACCATTAAAAGTATTATTCTTGATGCAAGTTTCTTTACCGATCACTTTGCCTGGTGCACAGCCGCCATTTTGCAAGCGCATTAATTCAGTCTTGCCTCGATCAAATTCATGATTTCCTACTGCCGAGACTTCAAGCCCAATCTCACCCATCACATTAATCGTTGCTTCATCCTGAGTAAACGAGGAGATGGCTGGAGAAGCGCCAACAAAATCTCCGGCACCCACCACGATGGAATTCGGATTTTCAGCTTTCAGCTTTTTGACTAAAGAGGCAATATAGGGTGCACCACCGACCTTGACTTTAGCAACCTTCTTAGGATTATCAGGATCTATTAGAAAAAGCTCTGCATTGTCCGATCTATTGAGATATCCATGAAAATCGTTCATCGCAATGATTTTGACTTTTACAGGCGCCTTATTGAGCTCACTCACCGAGGAAGGGGCGGTGCTACAAGCTGATAAGCCAGCCACAACCAGGCATATACCAATCAGCGATATGTGTTTTAGATTCATTTCAAGCCCATTGCAAAATAAGGAAGATTAATGATTGATAATTGAGTGCATCAGATTCGGAATTGGATTTGAATTTGGTTTTGAAGTGATATTCCAATTATTGCCCCTTACAAGAATCCATTAACGCCGCCGTAAATGCCGAGGTTAGATTTCTTCTTAAAAATTGTGGATTATGGTTTATCCACCTGACAAAATAGTCATTTGATCTTTGCAGGTCATATTGAGGCTGACAAGTAGCGGCTAGTTCAGCGTTTGCCTTGAGATATCTGCGCAGGTAGATCTCCTGTTGCTCTGTTGTCAGCATCAAATAATCTGAAGGGCTGTTGACATCCATTGAAGGTTGCGCATATGCCATGGTGCTGAGAATAAGGCTCAAGAACATGTAAAGACATTTCAATTTCATATATCGCCTTCTTTGATGACTTTCTTTAAAATGCGAACGGTAAGTCATACTTCACATTCAAACCAACCGTTTGAGAGGTGGTGCCAATATATTGATTTTCTTTTTTATAACCCACCATCGTTTTAATGCCGTTTTCAAAGGTGTAGCCAATGGCAACTTGCTGCTGATTCCAGCGGTCAGAAACATAGACATTCGATGGTATTAATTTTTTGATATTAGGTGCTTCAGCATTCCAATTGGCGTCCCAGACATTTCCAGATAAACCAAAACTCCATTGTTTGTAGCCGAACAATAAGGATCCAACATAATAGCTCTTGTTATACCCCGCCAACCCCGCAGAATTAATAATGCGGTTGTACTCTAATAAAGGGGTTAACTTAATGCCGCCACCAAGATCGATCTTGTTCACTAAGGTCGAGACCACGTAGCGTTGTTCATTGCCTAGGTATTGATTGGCTACTGGCGTATTCGTATCTACGTTGTACAGACTTTGGGTAGTCAGCTTTACTGCGGCCAATTGATAGCGAAATTGAGGAAATATCGGAATATTTAAGCCGTCTAATGAAACTGCGTAATTATTCAACTTCCCCGTATTCGCAGGTCCGCCTAAACTCAGCGGGGTTGGATTCCTGCTAGCGCCAAAGGTATCCGATAAACCCGTGGTATCGACCATAAACGCACTACCTGATAGTGCGTGATTGCCATAGCCAGGAGTGTCAAATTTATATGCCCCTCCCAAGACCATCATATTATCAACACCATACTCTTTTTTGGCGATTGTTTTACCCCAAATGCCTGCTGCAAAATCACGCGAGAGAGAATAATTAATACTAGTATGCCCTGCTACCAGCGAGTAATCATCAGCATCATAACGAATCGCGAGTTCCGCAAAAAAGGCTGAACCTTCATCAAAGAAATAGTTTTGGGTCGTTTTTTCACCGCTAGAGGTGGCAAGCCGAAGATTGGCGGATAAATAAAGATCTTTTGTCGCATATAAATTCCCCAAAATATACCCTTTAGAGTAGCTATTTTGTGGTGTATTGGCGATATTTTTACCGCTATAAGTATCTTCAACAAAAAGAGAGAGGCCCATTTTTCCTTCGAACAGGGGTGTGGAAAATAGCTTATCGTTCTCCGCGGCTAATTTGATCGCCTCTGCCTTTTTTTCTGCTGCAGTATCTGTAGTGCTTATCTGTTTTACTTCCACATTAGCAACTGGTGTAGTTTGCGCAAGACTCTGCTGTGTCAGCATCAAGCTACTGAGAGCTCCGATACTAAAAAGGAGGCGTAAAGTGAAACCGTAAAAGTTCATGACAAAATCATTACAGATTGATCTTAAGATAATGGAGAATCGCTATATGTTTTTTGAATCATAATCAATGCGCATGCACTATTGATGACGAATGTAGATTAAACATCAGAGCATGCTAAATATAGCTTAACCACCAATCTTTTCGGCGTTGCTTGAGATCTGCAAACCATTTACAAGGGGGATAGAGAGCAATAATGACCAGTGGCCAAATCAAATACACAGATCCAATGGCTATGCCGTAATTTTCAGGCTTGGCTGAAGTAATCGGCCCAAATAACCAATTCATGCCAATTCCTGTGTAGTAGGCATAAAGCACTGCTAAAGTGTGCAATAAAAATAGATGGGTAACGTAGAAGAAAAAGGGTACCCTACCGAATACGGTAAAAAAATCAACTACGATCCCTTGTGCCTTCTCGGCAAAAGCAAGAAGCAGACAAGCTGGCCCCAAGGTCATTAAGAGAAAAAGCAAGGAAGGGGGATATTTTTCTACATTGAGAAAAGAAATGATCGTACCTAATGTGTCCCCTTTCATTTGCCATGGCACTGGGTTGCCGTAAAAATTGGTCCAACGCAGTATCAAGAAACTCACTGTCAGAATCACGCCCATGATTTTTAAATAGCGAATCCGAGAATCTTGGGGCATTTGATACAGGGAACCCATGACATACCCAATGCTGACTACGCCAATCCAGGGCACTAAGGGATACAAAACCAGAATTTCAAGCTTACTACCAAACTGGAGTAACCCAGATTCGTGCAATAGATTCCACAAAAATCCATAATGCCCAAGCGCACTAGCATGCACATTATCAACTGCGTTATGCCCAAAAATCATTACTAATGAAATGCTTGCAATCAGCCAACGCGGCATAAAAACCATCATCGCTAAAGCCAGCATTGAACCACCAATAGCGAAAATGACTTGCAGGAAAAAGTAATCAAGATTAAGGCTAAACATCCAAGCGAATCGGACAATCAATAATTCTGCGAAGATAAGCCATAAACCTCTTGATAAAAGAAAGTAACTGACCTGTTTCGTCGAAGACACTTTACTTGCATATAAAGCAGCGGCTGTTCCCGTCAACAACATAAATACTGGGGCGCAAATATGCGTGATCCATCGTGTAAAAAAAATGAAAGGGTCTAATGTGGCACTCGGATCTTGAGGGCTAGCATTGAAAAAATCTCGGGTATGGTCCAGCACCATGATTACCAGCACAAAACCACGCACAAAATCGATGGAATTTAAACGAGAACGTGAGCGGTTATGCCTAAAACTAGCAACAGGGCTTGCATTACTGGTCATATTCATTTTTCTCCACCATTTACAACGTCTATATTACAAGATCATTTTTCGGTCTTATTGGGGGATTACAGTATTGAGCACCAAATGAAGGCCTCCATTAAGAAGTCCAATCGATCACCAGTTTTGTCCTTGGTCATCCATCCTGAGTTAGTAGACTTTGATGGGGTAGATTTCTCAAGCTGGTGTTTTACGGGGTATAGTAGACATTCTTATAAAACAAGCTTGGATCTCCTATCTGGCCCTTAGTTGCCGTTCAGGACAATAAAAAAGGCCACCCGAAGGTAGCCTAAATTAAGAGTGAAGAAATGCCTTAGATTGGATTATGTACCGCACAAGTTTGACCATTAGCAGATTGGCTAGCTGAAGCATTGAATGGTGCGCCAGAAGTGACCGTTTGCAAAGTGCCGCTACCGCAACTCGTTGAACCAGTGCCACCGTTAACCTGCTTTGGAGCATATAGGCTGTTACCCTCTAAATAAGGTTTGATTGAACCTTTATTAAACAAATAGTCAACCCCCATCCAAATTCAGGTGTTAATGTAAGGGGTACTAGGCAAATACAGCAATTACTGTTTCCCGACCCTAATTTTACATAATGATTGATTTTTTCCGACATTCGGCCGGTTATCAACCAGTATGAATTTCTACTATTATCTTGTCTGATGGCCGGTTGAATCCAAGGCCAATTTCTGCCTGTCAAGCATCTTTAAATTGCCTGCTTTGAGTGTCTACTGCTTAATTGGTAAGAGCCATTAGCATTAGCGCATAGGTATGTAGAACATATATATCTTCACGAAAATACCAACCAGACTTTAGGTAGTAGATCTCGAAGCCAAATGGAATTTAATCATTAGGTGGGGATCCTCCTCTTCTAACATTATTGAAGGGCGCACTCTAGGCAATTGGTTAGGTAAAAAAAGAAGTTGAACCGGGATATGCACATTCACTACCAATAATTCAAAGGTACATCAATAGTTGCGTAGAAATAAATAAAGCCCGTTAGGGCTTTATTTACATACATCCATGGCGGAGAGGGAGTCCAGTTTTTGCCCCTCCTGTGCAGTCTACCATTCTCCATAGAACCCTTGCAATATATAGGCTCTATCGGTAACCCTACTCTAATCACACCCATTCAAGTTCACTAAAATCTTGGTTTAAACGGTGGGTATGAAGGAGGGAATTTTGAGTGCTTTAGAAAACAGCAAGACTGGCGGAGGCACTCAAAAATCAAGGTTAACTGCACGCGGTATAACTTCACTTACTACCCCAGGATATTACTCTGACCCTGATAACAAATGCCTCTATTTGCAGGTATCCTCAGGTCTGGGTTCTTTTAAGCTTCAATTTGAAGGCAGTCCACATAGAGCAGATGTCGATGCTCTTAATACCTTGAGGCTTTTCTTTGAAATCCTTCACAGGCACAATCAGATATATCAATTGTTAACTGACGCAAAGGCTGTGAAATAGCCTTATTTAAAAAGCCAAAATTAGGGTTATTTTTATTCTATACGCACTTTTGTTGACATTAAACTATAATATATGCATAGTTGTTGACAATAATGGATAAATTGAGGTCCTATGAGCACTTCTGTTGACCAGCTACCCCTCTTGCTTTTTAGTTCAAGAGAAGACAAAACCAACGCCCAGAGAATTTCCCGCTTGGCTAGGTCTGGGCGTTTGCGTCAAATTTATCGCGGCATTTACACCAGCGACATCACCAGCCCGCTCGAACAAATCATTCGGCCCAATTGGCGGCAAATTACCGAATATCTTTATCCAGGCTCCGTAGTAGCTTACCGCTCTGCTCACCTTTGCAAACCAGATGATAGCGGCAATGTATTTTTAGTATCTGGCAATAGAGCACGTCAAATAGCATTTCCAGGGTTGACTCTCAATATCTTGCCAGGTCCTGCTGCAGTTCAATCGCACAAAGATTCGCTAAACGATACCCCGTATGGAAAACTCTTTATATCCTCGGAGGCTAGGCGGTTACTGGAGAACCTCTATAGCCGAAAAGGCTCAGATCTTCGCACTATGGGTCGCCCTTGGGTTGAGTCTTATTTAAGCAAGCTATGCACCATTCGTGGTGAACATAAGCTCAATGCACTGCGTGATGACGCTAAAGCTATTGCCCATCAATTAGGTCTAGAGGTTCAATTTAAAACACTAAACACGATTGTTTCGGCCTTAATGCAAACTGGTAAGGCTCGCTCTTTAAGGGCAGCTGATGCATTAGCGCGCGCAGCTGGTAAGCCTTATGATCCTGATCGCATTGAGATCTTCGAAACTTTGTTTTCTGCATTAAGAAAACCTTTTCCCATCATTGGAGATCAGGCAAAAACAGGTAAAAGCGCCTTTAATTTCGCATTCTTTGAATCGTACTTTTCGAACTACATTGAAGGCACTACATTTACCGTTGAAGAAGCTTCTGAGATTATTTTCGATGGAAAAATGATTCCAAAACGAAATGAAGATTCACATGATGTACTTGGCACCTTTAAAGCAATCATGGAGCAGCCCTTTCGCTCTAAGCCTCCGAAAGATGAGGATAATTTTTTAGCGTGGCTTTTGCAATGTAACCTCCAAATACTCTCTAGTCGTCCAGATAAAAATCCAGGCGAATGGAAAGAGCAAACCAACCAAGCCGGCAACACCATTTTTGTTCACCCAGAGCTTGTAAAAGGTACTTTACGTGAAGGATTCAAGCGCATTTCTTTGCTAGAAGATCCATTTGCGCGCGCATTGATGGCGATGTTTGTAGTTACTGAAGTGCACCCATTTATGGATGGCAATGGCCGAACGGCGCGCCTCACGATGAATGCATACTTAACTCAACACTCCACCTCTCGCATTATTATTCCCACAGCTTATTGTGAGGAATATTTACTGCCATTAAAAGCACTGTCTCAAAATAATGACCCTGATCCTTTCATCCGATCCATGACTCGTGCATGGCGTTGGACCGCTGGATTTGATTATTCGAACTTCCCAAATCTTTGGGAAAAAATGAAGGCTTGTAACGCATTTACAGACAACCCCTCACAGCATCAATTGCTTGATCCTCACGATATAAGCTAAGTTGTTGACGAAAAATGACTATATCGGCAGTTTTGTAGACAAAATGAGGCGATTTGGGTGTCTAAAGACATTTATGTCTACATGCCACTAGTTTTAAGTGGCATGTAATTCACAGCTATCCATATCACCATATTGCCTAAATACTGAGCAATCCGGTCTATTGGATTTTCAAAGCTAGTCAACTCAGGAGATACATGCAAAAGAAATCTAGAAATCAAAGCATATAGCGTTGACGTCTTTAGCGACCACCGTGGAAGCGGCTAAAGCCCTTGGGTTCGTATTGCGTTGAACCGATATAACCAGTCCAAGGAGCTGCAACACGGTCTTTTCTTAGGTAATTTTTCGCTGGTGGGTAGAGTAGTAGGTAAAGATCCTCAAAAAAGAAAGAGCCCCGTGGATAGGGGCTCTCAGGGTGTTGCTGGCGGAAGGGGCGGGATTCGAACCCGCGGTAGGCTATTAACCTACGCACGCTTTCCAGGCGTGTGACTTAAACCGCTCATCCACCCTTCCGGAACCGTAGATTATACGATTGCCGCAAGGGCTTTGCCCCAAACCCCGGTAAAGCGAGCTTAGAGAGACTCTTTGAGCTGCTCCAAGATATGTGGATTTTCCAAGGTAGAAGTATCTTGAGTGACTTCCTCGCCCTTTGCAATCACACGTAACAAACGGCGCATGATCTTGCCTGAACGGGTTTTTGGTAAGTTGTCGCCAAAGCGCACATCTTTTGGTTTAGCAATTGGGCCAATCTCTTTACCAACCCAGTTACGCAATTCAGTCGCAACCTTCTTAGCATCTTCACCAGTTGGGCGACCGCCTTTAAGAACTACGAATACGCAAATTGCTTCACCAGTGAGCTCGTCTGGGCGACCAACTACTGCCGCTTCAGCAACTAATGGATTAGCCACTAAGCAAGATTCAATTTCCATGGTTCCCATACGGTGACCAGAAACGTTCAAGACGTCATCGATACGGCCAGTGATGGTGAAGTAACCAGTATCTTTATTACGAATTGCGCCGTCACCCGCTAGATATAAAGTGCCGCCCAACTCTTCTGGGAAATAAGACTTCACAAAGCGATCAGGATCATTCCAAATCGTACGAATCATCGAAGGCCATGGACGCTTAACTACCAAGATACCGCCCTGGCCATTTGGCACATCAACACCCGCCTCATCGACAATCGCTGCCTGAATACCTGGCAACGGCAATGTGCATGAACCTGGAATCATTGGGGTTGCGCCTGGCAATGGAGAGATCATGTGACCACCAGTTTCGGTTTGCCAGAAAGTATCTGCGATTGGGCAACGTGAACCACCGACATTCTCGTAGTACCACATCCACGCCTCTGGATTAATGGGTTCGCCTACAGATCCCAAGAGACGCAGTGAGGACAAGTCATAGCTCTTAGGGTGTACTGACTCATCGTTACTAGATGCTTTGATCAATGAACGAATTGCTGTTGGTGCGGTATAGAAAATGCTGGCTTTGTGTTTTTGGATCATGTCCCAGAAGCGGCCAGCATTTGGATAAGTTGGCACACCCTCGAACACAATCTCAGTAGCGCCGACTGCAAGTGGACCATAAGTAATGTAAGAGTGACCCGTTACCCAACCGATATCCGCTGTACACCAGAACACATCATTTGGTTTGATGTCAAAAGTCCACTTCATTGTGAGAATCGCCCACAAGAGATAGCCACCAGTGGAATGTTGAACACCCTTTGGTTTACCAGTAGATCCAGAGGTGTAAAGAATGAATAATGGGTGCTCAGCGCTTACCCACTCTGGCTCACAAGTAGTTGCTTCGTTGGCCACAATCTCTTGCATCCAAACATCGCGCCCTGCTTGCATATTGATGTCTGTACCAGTGCGCTTGCTTACGATCACATGTTTAACCTTAGGGCACTCGCCAGTAGACAAAGCTTCATCACAAATAGCTTTGAGTGGCAATGCTTTGCCGCCACGGTACTGTCCATCGGCAGTAATCACGGCAACTGCGCCAACGTCCATAATGCGGTCGCGTAATGCTTGCGCAGAGAAGCCGCCGAACACAACAGAATGAATTGCGCCGATACGAGCACATGCTTGCATCGCAACAATACCTTCGATGGTCATCGCCATATAAATGATGACGCTGTCACCAGACTTCACACCCATCTTGCGCAATGCGTTTGCCATTTTGCAAACACGCTCGAGCATCTCTTTATAAGTGACTTTAGTAACTGTGCCGTCATCTGCTTCAAAGATGATGGCTGTTTTATCGCCTAAGCCAGCTTCAACTTGACGATCCAAACAGTTGTACGAAGCATTGGTGGTGCCATCTTCGAACCATTTATAGAAAGGCGCTTTAGACTCATCCAAGACTTTGGTAAATGGCTTTTTCCAATAGATATTTTCTTTTGCAAGACGACCCCAGAAACCGTTGTAATCAGAATTAGCTTCAGCGCAAAGCTTGTTATAGGCGTCCATACCTGGAATTGCCGCACCCTTTACAAAATCTGCAGGTGGGTTAAATACGCGGTTTTCTTGTTTTAATGGTTCCATACTTCACAGCCCTCTATTAAATAATCAATGATCTGTACGTCTCAAAATGCGCAAAATGGCGCAAAATGGCAGGTTTAGACCCTTAAGACCTTCGAAGATAAGTGAAAACACTTGGGATTTGCTCTATGGCAAACCCTTAAAATAGGGGAAACCTTACTAATTATGTGGAAATTAGCCTAAAACATGACCAATATTAAACAAAACGACCTAATTCAAAGCGTAGCTGACGCCTTCCAATTTATCTCTTACTACCACCCCAAGGACTTTATTGACGCAATGGGCAAAGCCTACTCCCTTGAAAAAGGTGAAGCGGCAAAAGATGCAATTGCACAGATTCTGACAAATAGCCGGATGTGCGCCGAAGGTCACCGCCCACTTTGTCAAGATACTGGTATCGCAGTGGTCTTCCTCAAAATTGGTATGAACGTACAGTGGCCAGACGCCACGATGAGCGTCACTGATATGGTCAATGAAGGCGTACGTCGTGCGTACCTCAATCCAGAAAATACTTTGCGTGCTTCGGTCCTGACTGATCCGGCAGGTAAGCGCAAGAACACTGGCGACAACACTCCTGCAGTGATCCATTATGAAATTGTTCCTGGTGATGATGTTGAGGTGATCTGCGCCGCTAAAGGTGGTGGCTCTGAAAATAAAGCCAAGATGGTGATGCTCAACCCATCTGATTCGATCGTGGATTGGGTTCTCAAAACTGTCCCTACTATGGGTGCTGGCTGGTGTCCTCCAGGCATTCTGGGTATCGGCATTGGTGGTACTCCAGAAAAAGCCATGTTGATGGCCAAAGAAGCGTTGATGGGTCCAGTAGATATTCAAGAACTCATTGAACGCGGTGCCAAGAACCGCGTCGAAGAGTTACGACTTGAGCTCTACGACAAAGTAAACAAACTCGGTATTGGCGCCCAAGGCTTGGGCGGTTTGGCGACTGTGCTCGATATCAAGATCTTGGATTACCCAACCCATGCAGCTTCTTTGCCTGTGGCAATGATTCCGAACTGCGCAGCAACCCGTCACATCCATTTCCATTTACATGGTGATGGTCCTGCGAAGTTAGAAGCCCCTTCCCTATCCGATTGGCCTGATGTCACTTGGACACCAGACGTTCAAAAATCGAAGCGTATTAATTTAGACACCTTGACTGCTGAAGAGGTAGCCAGCTGGAAACCAGGCGAGACCTTGCTTTTAAATGGCAAGATTTTGACTGGCCGTGATGCTGCTCATAAGCGCATTCAAGACATGCTTGCTAAAGGTGAAGAGTTACCGGTGAGTTTTAAAAACCGCGTGATTTATTACGTTGGCCCAGTTGATCCAGTACGTGATGAAGTGGTTGGTCCAGCAGGCCCTACTACCTCTACTCGTATGGACAAGTTTACTGAAATGATGCTCGCAAAAACGGGCTTGATTTCGATGATTGGTAAAGCTGAGCGTGGGCCTGCAGCTATCGAAGCGATTAAGAAACATAAGTCTGCTTACCTCATGGCCGTAGGTGGCGCTGCTTACCTAGTATCTAAAGCAATTCAAACCTCTAAAGTGGTTGGCTTTGCCGACTTAGGCATGGAAGCTATCTATGAGTTTGATGTGAAGGATATGCCAGTAACTGTTGCTGTGAACTCTGATGGCATCTCTATGCATGAGACTGGCCCAAAAGAGTGGCAAACAAAAATTGGCAATATTCCAGTCAAGATTGCATAACTGGTTTCGCATTGTCTCTAATCGGCGTTTTTGATTCTGGCGTAGGTGGCTTATCCATCTTGGATGAGGCCCTGCGCCAACTTCCCCAACACGACTATATCTATCTGGCAGATTCAGCAAATGCGCCTTATGGTGAAAAGTCTGGTGCATGGATTGCTGAGCGTAGCTTAATCTTATGCAAATACTTAGCTGACGCTGGATGCGACGCCATTGTGCTTGCATGCAATACCGCTACCGCTGAAGCAATTAAACAAATTCGTGAGCAATTGCAAATCCCCGTCATCGGGGTGGAGCCTGGTATTAAGCCAGCAGCAATGCAATCTCAAAATGGGGTTGTTGGGGTCTTGGCAACTGAAGCCACTCTCAAAAGTGATAAGTTCAACGCTTTATTGGCAACCCTTCCTAATGATTGCCGCTTCATAAAGCAAGCTGGTGCTGGGCTAGTACCACTAATTGAAGCCGGCAAAGCCGATAGCGAGGAAGCATTAGATCTTCTTGCGAAACATCTTGAGCCTATTCTAGAAGCGGGTTCAGATACCTTAGTGCTCGGTTGCACCCACTATCCCTTCCTTAGAACAGCCATACGCAAACTCTTGGGTGACTCCATCACGCTTATTGATACGAGTGATGCAGTGGTAAGACAACTCAAGCGCCAACTAGAGCTACTTGCATCTGATGACAAGTTAACCATTCAGGACCATGGATCTGTGAACTTTGTGAGCAGCAAAGATGATGCTGTATTGCTGCAAATGGCACAGAATTTAATGCATAGCAATCTTGAGATGCATGCAGTCAAGTCCCAGATGTTAGGCAACATCAAATGAGTGCGTTTTTAAATAAGCTCGATGCTCACCTGCCATTTACGAAAACGGAGCGGATCATCATCTGCATCGTGCTGCTGATGCATGCTCTGCCAGCCTTAGAGTTTTTACACTGGACTAGTAAGCCTACTTCACTTGACGATACAAGGGTGATGGCCAATTTAGTAAGCCCCGACACTGCCTCAAGCAAGAGCCAACAACCACCTGCTCCCCCTCCAAAACCCAAGGAGGAGTCTAAGAAAAAAACGGTAGAGGAAAAGTCTTCACAAAAGCCAACGCCTCCACAGACACAAAATACGCCGCAGCAACAAAAGAGTGAATCTCAGTCACAAAGTCAGATGCAAAATGCAGCTGTAGCACCTGCTACGACTGGTGGCGCTAGCGGCACACCGATTCAGACGGACATTGGTAAACTGGTCGTTGTATACCAGCCCGATGCAGATGCCTACTACCCTTCCTTCTCCAAGAGATCAGGCGAACAAGGTACTGTGGTTGTGCGTTTGATTATTTCTGAGAACGGAGAGGTTGAAGATGTTGCCATATTGCAATCGAGCTCCTTCCCCAGGCTGGATCGAGCAGGCACTGATATTGGCCGTCGCTATCGCTTTAAACCATTTTTAGTAAACGGTTCACCACAAAGAATTTCTACCAATCTTTTAATTAAATTTAATCTTAAGAATTAACAAATATGAATACACCTTTTGGAATTGCAAATCTTTGGCTTGAGGGTGATGCCATCACTCGCTTTGTAGCGATTGCCTTATTAGTGTGCTCTATCGTTACTTGGGTCATCTTGCTCACGCGTTTTTGGGAACTCCGTAACCTGCGTAAATTTAAGCCTGAGTTAGAGCAATTTTGGCGCGCCACTTCTTTTGATCAAGGCATGCAGTCCTTTAGCGATCATGCCATCAACCCTTACTATCATATTGCCAAATCTGCGAGTGGCGCTTCCGTGCACCATCAGAGCCAAGCGAGCAATCATCGCGAGTTATTACAAACCCTGAACTACTCTGAATGGATGTCTCGCAGTATTAAGAATGGCATTGATAGTATTGCTGCAAGCCTGCAAAAGGGGTTGACCTTCTTAGGCTCTACTGGTGCAACTGCTCCGTTTATCGGCCTGTTTGGAACTGTATGGGGCATCTATCATGCTTTGATATCAATCAGCAGCTCAGGTAGCGCCCAGATTGATCAAGTTGCAGGTCCTATTGGCGAAGCCTTGATCATGACAGCTTTGGGCCTTGCAGTAGCAATTCCTGCAGTACTTGGATTTAATGCGATCAATCGCGCAAACAAACTTCTAGTGGCCGATCTCAATCGCTTTGGCAATGACTTACTGGCGTATTTCGTAACTGGCGCCCGCGTGAAGTCTGGAGAATAAGCATGTCTTTCCATATACAAGACGATCAGAGTGATGACGCCATCATGGCGGAAATCAATATGACTCCGATGGTGGATGTCATGTTGGTACTGCTGATTATTTTTATGATCACCCTGCCTGTCATTCAGCAAGCAGTGAAAGTCGAACTTCCAAAGGCTAATAGCGTTCGTAATGAAATTAAGCCTGAGTCAGTCCAACTCACCATCGACTCCAAGGGGCAAATCTTCTGGAACAGCACACCTATTGACCTAAAAACATTCGATGGCTACGCTCAGAAGGCAGCGGAAAAAGATCCTCAACCAGAAATTAATCTTCGCGCTGACAAATCGGTGAAATATGAGTATGTTGCTCAAGTCTTGGCAGCCTCTCGCCGCGCAGGCCTAACCAAACTGGGCTTTGTCACTGAACCGGATTAATTTCTAATCTCGTTTTATTTTGATTTATAGGGCATTTTAGATGGCAAGCAGTTTTCTTCGCTGACATAAGTTCCGTTGCCTATCGTCTCACCCAAAATACCACCCTGAATTTTTTCGACTTTCTTGAGCTTGCCAGTTACCGGGTCTAGTGTAATCTGCGTGGATACCGTTCCAGCCGAATAAGAAACGCCCATCAGGTTTTCTGGTTCAAAGCTCGCTTCAACTGCTATCAAAATATTAGGACGTGCTAGCGTCACACTTTTCACCACTTGTTTGCCGTAAGCGTCAGATTGATCTAAGTCTCGATCATCCAAATACACTTTAGCTTTCTGGGTACCAGCAGCCAAAGTAATCTTCATGTCGTACTCTTCGGTATAGCCTTTTTCAGTACGCTTACAGTTAAATTCAAGAATATCGACGGCAAGTGAGGGGGCAGATATAAGAGCAATAGACAGGCAAAGCAGGGTTTTAGATAAATTCATAACCAATGAATCATGAAAGAAAAGTGGTGGTGCCCGAGGCCGGAATCGAACCGGCACGACTTTTTTGAGTCGGCAGATTTTAAATCTGCTGTGTCTACCGATTTCACCACTCGGGCTCGCACAAGCAGAAACTGCCGCGCTATATAAATCAAGACAAGATGAATTTTAGCATGTACGCCCCCAACCCCCTTGAGAGGCCTATTTCCATAGACACTCAGTGAGTCAGCACAAAAATACTAAAATATGCTTATGAAATCCAATGGCAATTTGGCAGGTCTACGTAAGCTCTTACACCCTTTGATTTGGGTTCTGGGTTTCTCCCTGTTGGCAGCATTAGCCATCATCCTCAGCTACCTGTATTCAGCACAATCAAGCCCTTCAGGAAAACGCAGCATTAAAAGTCTTGGGGATAACGTTGTCATCACCTTTGATGAATCTGATATTCCCCACATTAAAGCCAATAGCCAATCAGATGCTTTATTTGCCTTAGGCTATTTGCACGCATCTGAACGCTCTTGGCAAATGGAAATGAATCGCCGTATTGCGAGTGGACGCCTCTCCGAAATTCTCGGAAGTGAAACCGTTAATATTGATCGCTTCATCCGCACCCTAGGAATCAAGCGCGCTGCAGAACAACAGTTCGATAAATATCCTGTTTCCACAAAACGTTTATTACAAGCTTATGCTGATGGCGTAAACGCAGGCAACTCTCAACTGGGTTGGGCACTACCAGTGGAATATTTTTTAACGGGATCTAAGCCAGGCCACTGGTCTCCAACCGATAGTGTTGCCTGGATGTTGATGATGGCATTAGATCTAGGTGGTAATTGGCATAAAGAATTACAAAGGCTTGAGCTCTCCGAGCATTTAACAACGACGCAAATTTGGGAAGTGCTACTACCCTTTGAGCCGGATGAGCCAGTTACTAAGATGGATTTTGCAAAAATCTATCGGGACCTCAATGTCTTCAATCCCAAAGCGGGTCCAGTGAACAATCGCTCCAAAAAGCTACCCGCTACAGAGCTCTCAGCCATTGACCCCCCAGGCGGCAAGGATGGCATTGGCTCAAATAACTGGGCATTAAGCGGCAAGCTCACAGCAAGTGGCAAACCATTATTAGCCAACGATCCTCACTTAGGATTGTCGGCCCCTGCAATTTGGTACTTTGCCCATTTAGATGCTCCGGGCTTAAATGTCATTGGTGGCACCCTTCCAGGAATTCCGGCAGTGGTACTTGGTAGAACCGAGAAATTTGCTTGGAGCTTTACCAATACCAACCCCGATGTACAAGATTTGTATATCGAGCAGATTGATCCAAAAAATCCTGGCATGTACCGCGGCCCTGATGGCATGCTGCCATTTAAAGTACGACAAGAACTGATAGATGTCAAAGGCGCCCCTTCGGTAAATTTCATTGTGAAAGAAACTCGTCATGGTCCAGTGATCTCAGACTCTTATGCTCGTGCTAGACGGACAATTGATACCGAGAAATTTGCTTTGGCCTTGCGTTGGACTGCCTTAGACATTGAAAACCAATCTGTTGCAGGCCTGTTGGAAATGAATCGTGCTAAGGACATGGATTCATTCAAGCAATCCTTGCGCAAGAATTACGCTCCGATGCAAAACGTAGTGATGGCTGATGTTGATGGCAATATTGCTTATCAAGCTGCCGGAGTAGCTCCTAAGCGCATTCTCCATCAAGGACTTTATGGGGTTGCTCCCGCCCCAGGATGGGAGAAGCAGTATGACTGGAATGGTTACGTGCCTTTTGAGCAATTGCCCGCCAGCAATAATCCGGAGCAAGGCTGGATTGCAACTGCCAATCAAAGAATTATTGCGAGTAATGATCCCAACCCTCTGACCAGCGACTGGGACCTGTCGGCTCGCTATGACCGCATCGTAGATCTCATTAAGGCTAGAAATAGTCATGACTTGGAATACATGAAGACGATGCAGGCAGACACACTCTCTCTGACGTCGATCCCCCTTTTGGATCTCTTTAAATCTAGCACCCCCAGCCATCCTCTAGGTGCTAAAGCCTTAGAGGTCTCAAAAGATTTCAATGGGGATATGCGAATTGATAGTACTGCTGCACTTATCTTCAATGCTTGGGTAGATAACCTGACTCGCAATCTATTTTCTCGCTTAGGTTATGTCTTTACTGAGACCTATGGTGATCGCAACTATCGTGGCGCACTCATTGCACAATTGAAAAACCCTAATAGTCCTTGGTGTGATGATCCCAAAACTGAACGAGTCGAGACTTGCGCAGAAGCTTCTAATCAAGCCTTTGATAAAGCATTGGAATTTCTCAGTAAAGAATATGGCAATGATCCAAGCAAATGGACTTGGGGTAAAGCACACACCGCTATCTCTGAGCACCGTCCATTAAGCAAAATTCCCTTTCTTGGTAAATTGTTTAATATAGAGACGCCATTCCCAGGTGATAGCAACACTATTAATGTTGGCAGATTAGAGCTACTCCGATCCAATAATCCTTATGAGACTCTACAAGGGCCAAGCTTGCGAGCGATCTATGACTTTGCTGACCTTGAAAAGTCGCTATTCATCATCCAATCAGGTCAATCAGGCTGGGTCCAAAGCAAGCTTTATCGCAATATGAGCCCCCTTTGGGCCAAGAATGAATATTTACCCTTGCAGATGAAGCCTGAAAACAGCAAACGGACCTTGGAATTAAATAATAAGTAATTCTTCTGGTCCTTGGGATGTATAAAATCACCTTAACCTACTTATAAGCCTTCTTTTTGAAAGTCTTCCTATGAAAAAAATCCTTCTTGCCAGCCTAACTACTTTCACTCTCTTATCGACCTACAGCAATGCAAATGCCGCCTGGAAAGAATTAGGTGCCAATGACCTTATGGTGGTGTATGTGGATCTCGATACTATTCAGACCCAAGGTGAGAAAACGCAAATCATCTCGATGTTGGATTTCAAAAAACCGGGCCTTAATCCAACCAATAAGCAGCCTGTGAGCTCTATTATTGGCCTCAATGAATTTGACTGTCCAACTATCAGCTATCGTCCAATTGCCTTTAAAGAATTTTCTGGCAATAAGGGCACGGGCAAAGTTGTTTCGGAGAACAATACTCCCGATAGCAAATATGAACCAGTACCCAATGGCGACTGGGTTGCTGGCGTCTTTAACTCGGTATGCAAGGCTAAGTAATCTTATATTGAATGCCCTCAACACTCTGGGTTTGGCTTCTATTCTTTTTTAATCTTGCTTTTTTGCAAGGATGCGCAGCACCTTTAGCAGCCCTAGGTGCTAGCAGCACTGCGGCAGCAAGCTCTGCTGGCACAACAGTAGCTACTGCTGCAGTTGCCAACCCGATAACAGCAACTAGCATAGTCTCTACTGCCGCAACTGGCAAATCTCCTTTAGAGCATGCCGCGTCCGCTGCTACTAAGAAAGAATGCAGTTTTAGCAATATCGTTGGCCCAAAACCTATCTGTGAAGATGTTGTCCTTCCAAAAATTATTGACAACAGTAGTCCCTTGCCAGGGCCTGCGGATCAAGCAAAAGAGACTGTAAAACAATAAGAATCTGAGAGTCCTAAGAAATAAAGCAGCTAGGGTCTAAAATCAAGGTTTACCTGAATTCTTGATGGCTTACCTGATGACTACTGAAAACTATTACCTCACCCTTACTTGCCCTAACAAGCCTGGCATTGTTGCTGCCGTATCCACATATATCTTTCAGGCGGGTGGCGATATTGAAGAAGCCCAACAGTTTGATGACAAGGCATCTAAACGATTTTTCATGCGTGTGAGCTTTAGCTGCCCAACGGATGGCAATACATTGCGCTCCGGTTTTACGGAAATTGCCAAACGCTTTGAGCTCACCTGGAATCTACGTGCCGTTAAAGATCTGAAGCGCGTATTGATCATGGCCTCAAAGCTAGACCATTGCTTAGTTGATCTTTTATACCGCTGGCGTATCGGTGAACTACCGATGATTATCTGCGGCATTGTTTCCAATCATCCGCGCGATGTGTATGCCAGCATTGATTTTGCAGACATTCCTTTTTATCACTTACCAGTGACCCCAGAAACAAAGCCTGCACAAGAAGCCAAATTATTAGAGATCATTGCCGAGTCTAAGGTAGACATGGTGATTTTGGCGCGTTACATGCAGATTTTGTCGGATGATTTATCGACCAAATTATCAGGCCGTTGCATCAACGTTCACCATTCCTTCTTGCCCAGCTTTAAAGGTGCTAAGCCATACCATCAAGCACACGCGCGCGGGATTAAATTGATTGGCGCTACTTCACATTTTGTGACTAGTGATTTAGATGAAGGCCCGATCATTGAGCAAGACGTTACTCGCGTCACCCACGGTGATACGCCAGATGACTTGGTTCGCAAGGGTCGTGATTTAGAGCGCACTGTTTTATCTCGTGCTCTACGTTATTACTTGCATGACCGCGTCTTAATTAACGGCACTACCTCAGTCGTATTCTCCGACTAATTTCTAATAGCACGACTTATTAAGGCCTGACCCCTGGAGACTCTAGGGGCAGTCCACGTGCACGCCACGCCAGAAACAATTCAAGCTGAGCCATTTCTGGTGAGCCATATTCATATTGCTGTGCCCTCACTCCACTCATACAGTTGCGCAGGCGGCGCTGTAAAGAGCCTAAGGTTTGCCATTCCAAACGATAGATTGGATACGCATTGGGATGACCTTGGGGAATTGGGCTGCCGCCCAATTTCAAGCCTGCACGCTCCTCATGGCACTGAGCACAAGACAAGTTCAGTTGCCCCATACGCTCATAAAAGGACTGACGGCCTTTTTGCAGGGATGCTCGATTTTCTGGGGTCTCTTTGACTGCAATGGGCATCCCCTTTGATTGGTTTGCAATGTAAGCAGTGAGCGAGAGTAGTTCTTTACTTTCGTAGGCCAACGAAGAAGCGCCTTGAGCACCTGCTCGGCATTGATTAATTTGCCCCTCAAGTGTCTGCAAGCTTCCTTTAATCATTTTCGGAAAAACGGTTGCCACACCGCGCATGGACTTCTTGGCGTCACCATGACAACTGGCACAGGATTGATTATTTTTTTCAGAAGGCTTATTCCACAAAGCCTCTCCATCACCAACCCAAAACATCGCTGGGTTCAGGCTTGGATCATCTTGCATAGCTTTATTTTCAGCAGACATCAGTTCATAGCTGGATTGCAGTTTAGGCTTAACGCCATCGCCTGCTGCTAATAGGGTCGATCCACTAAAAATTAAACAGCAAGTAATCAGAAACTGCTGTTTACTCATGACACTGTGATATTAGCTTGGTTCATCGCTTCATATCCATCATCACCAGTCCACTTGAACTCTAATACTCCAGTCTCAGTGGCGATCGTCGTAAAGATGATGAGAGGATTGGCGCCAATTCCCGAATAAAAGTCTGCCTTAAAAATCTCGATATTGTTATAGGTACAAGTAAATACCCGAATAATGTCGCGCGGAATTAACTTACCACCCTCGGTATACCGAAAACCAGATTCCATATCATGCTGGGCAATCGCTCGGATTTCAATAATCGAACCCTTCTTTGCGCTAGATGGCATAGTAATTGAGGTGCGTGAGGTTTTTCTCATAATCTGTCCTCACACCAACTCAGTACAAGCTGAAAGTGTCACTAAAGTTTCCGCCTGACCTTGATAAAAACTTCCATTACTCATCTGCGCAATAGCTCGAACAATCTGACTATCAGCCAAACGAACCCGAGTAGTGATATTGGCTGTACCTGAGCGTGGCGATAGGTAAACCGTAAAGATATTGGGCAATGGATTGCCCTCAGCAATGACATGAATCGCTTTGACATAATCATTCGCTGTCATTGGACTCTCAACGCTCACCTTGAGCACCACTAAATTACCATTCTCAACCAGCGGTGGAATTACCAGCTTTACTTTTCCATCAAGCACTGGCTTACCACCGGTAATTTCTTGAATCGCTTTTGATGCATCTTCTGGCTTAGCAAATGCTGTTAATGGGCTAAACCAGGCACCCAAGGCCAGCAGGCCAAATTTTTGAATGCGCTTAAACCATGTGCGACGGCTGTTTTGAATCCATTCTTTACGCATCATTGAACACTCGTATTTAAAGAAAGTAAAAATGCCACGACGTCCTCAATCTCTTGACCACTCAAGATAGTTTGTCCAACAAACTTGGGGGCAACCCGATTGAGAAGATCAGTTCGGTAATAGGCCGGCATGATGGTATTGGAATTAAAGTGACTTGTGTCCACAATTCTGGCTCTTAGTTGAGGTGCTGTATATCGGGCAACACTACTACTGAGCTCTGGTGCCAAGTTACCCTGAAAACGCTCTTCGGGAAACGGCCCGCTGTGGCACAGCAAACACAAACCCGTTTGGCGGCTGGCCACAATAGTGCGTCCACGTAAGGCATCTCCAGGGATTACCGTTAGCGGCTGATCAATGACGCCATTGACAATCGTTTGCGCAGCAGCCAGATTGAGATTGAGGGCGACCAGCAAGAGTATTGCTAGTACGCACCCCTTTCTCATAAACATCGAATCACAGAACTGAGCTAATTAAACCAGCTTAATGCCGCTGTTTTTCAAAGGTACTGTGCGATAGCGTTTTCCAGTAGCACGATAGATTGCATTGAGCACTGCAGGAGCCGCAACCGCAATCGTAGGCTCGCCAACACCACCCCACTCTTTACCGCCACCCTGAATCACAATGGTCTCTACCTTTGGCATCTGGGATAGGCGAATCGAATTGAAGGTATCAAAGTTCTTCTGTACCACGGCACCTTTATCAATTGTGATTTCTTCTTCGAACAAAGCAGATAGGCCATATACAAATGAACCAGAGACCTGGCGTGATACCTGTGCTGGGTTAACGATATAACCAGGATCAGTAGCAGCAACGATGCGATGAATCTTCACTTCATTGCCATTCTTCACGGATAACTCACATGCTGCAGCGACATAGCTACCGAAGGAGCGCATTTGCGCAACCCCACGATAAACACCAGGAGCAGCAGGTTTAGTCCAGCCAATACCATCGGCTACTGCATTCAGAACAGCAACTGCACGCGGGAACTCTTGCATGTGCTTACGACGGAACTCCACAGCATCCATGCCCGTTGCCTCAGCTAACTCATCCATAAATGTTTCAATGAATACGGCATTCTGGTTCACGTTCACGCCACGCCAAAACCCGGGTGGCACATGTGTATTGCGCATTGCATGATCAATCGTGAGATTCGGGAAGCTATAAGTAATACCATGCTCACCTGAAGGCTCCAAGCCCTGGAAGGTCAACGGATCTTTACCTTTATTGGCAGCAACTACTGCAGGACGTACCGCAGCCAAAATAGATTGGCCAGATAAACGCATATTCAAACCGGTAACATTTTTCTTATCGTCAATAGCCGCAGTCATCTTACACATCATGACTGGGTGGTAACGACCCTGGGTCATGTCTTCTTCACGTGTCCAGATCAACTTAATGGGTGTGCCCGGCATTTGCTTGGCAATATTGACCGCCTGAGTTGTGTAATCTTGGAAAGCGCCGCGGCGACCAAAGCCGCCACCTAGATTTACTTTGTAGACATTACACTTCTCTGCAGGCAATCCAGAAGCAGCGATCACCGCAGCCAAAGATGCTTCACCGTCTTGTGTTGGCACCCATGCTTCGCAAGAATCTGCAGTCCACTTGGCAGTGGCCGTCTGTGGTTCAAGGGTTGCGTGATTCAAAAATGGATAGAAGTAAGTCGCCTCAATCTTCTTAGATGCATTTGATAGTGCAGAATGCACATCGCCATTAGTAGTATGCACAAATGCATCATTCGCAGTCAGACCCTCTTCCAACATCTTCTTAATAGAAGCGCTAGTGACATTACCGTTCGCGCCGTTATCCCAAACAATATTGACTTGATCTAAAGCGGTTTTAGCTTGCCAGAAGGTTTCAGCAACCACAGCTACAGCTGAATCACCAACTTGAACTACTTTCTTTACGCCCTTCATACTCTGTGCTTTAGCAGCGTCATAGCTCTTGACCTTGCCGCCAAATACTGGAGACTCTTTGATGTTAGCGACCAACATACCTGGCATCTTTAAGTCAATCGCATATACCTGACGACCAGTCACCTTATCTGCAACACCGTCGATACGATTGACTGGCTTACCAATCAACTTCCACTCTTTTGGATCTTTTAATGGAACTTCAGTTGGCACTGGTAATTGTGAGGCTGCTACAGAAACTTTTCCAAATGTTGTTTTACGGCCAGATGGTGTATGCGTGATCAGACTATTGGATGCTACGCATTCAGTAACTGGAACATTCCATTGATTTGCTGCTGCCTGAATTAGCATCATGCGTGCTGCTGCACCGCCCTTACGAACATACTGTTCTGATGTACGGATACCGCGGCTACCACCAGTTGAGTAACTGCCCCAGGCTTGTTTACGCTTAAGACTCTCTGCTGGCGATGGATATTCGTAGCTCACTTTTTTCCAGTCGCATTCCAACTCTTCTGCAACCATTTGCGCCAAACCCGTAATAGTGCCTTGACCCATTTCCGAACGGACAATACGCACGATGACATCATCGTTGGGTTTAACAACAACCCACACACCAATCTCCGGGGTTGCCAGTGGGGTCATAGCGGTTGTGCCAGTGCCCATTGCAGCATTTGCTGCAGACATAAATGTCAGATCAAAGCCGATTGCCAAACCGGTAGCAATCGCACTAGAGCCAACTACAAAATGACGGCGGGAGGTATTAATAGTAGTAGTCATATTTCCTCCTTAAGCTTTGCTAGCAGCATGAATTGCTGCGCGCACTTGTTGGAATGTGCCGCAACGGCAGATATTGGTAATGGATTCATCGATTTGCGCATCTGTTGGCTTTGGGTTATTACGCAACAAAGCAGTTGTTGCCATCACCATGCCAGACTGGCAGTAGCCACACTGTGGCACTTGGTTATCAACCCAAGCTTTTTGCACCTTAGAAAGCTGTCCACTCTTCTCTAAACTCTCAATGGTTTCAATTTTCTTGCCTTCGGCTGCAGCAACAGGCAATGAGCAGCTGCGAACTGCTTGACCCTCAAACAAAACAGTACAAGCACCGCATTGACCCACTCCACAACCATACTTGGTTCCGGTGAGGCCAATTTGCTCACGAATTACCCACAGTAATGGGGTATCTGGATCTACATCCACCTTATATTTCTTGCCATTGACATTTAACTCAGCCATGAGCGGTCTCCTATTTATCTCTGTTCTTGTTTTACTTTTGATACTTATTTTTTAAGGGGCTTTACTACAAAACCCCTATTAATTTCCTATATTTATCTTACTCAAGAAATCATTTATTGCTATGCAACATAAATCAGAGCCTGTAAGATCAGATGATGATTTCTGGCCTAGTACAAATTCTTCTTTTTCAAAGTCTTGGTGAGTTAGTTTCCAAGTTACTACTCCCCACCCTGCCAGGTCCAGTGATTGGCTTGGTCATGCTGGTTGGATGGCTGGTCATTCGCAAGGGTATTAATACTGAACTGGCTATGGTGGCAGATGGCTTCAGTCAATATCTGGGCTTACTCTTTGTGCCTGCTGCAGTTGGCGTTGTGCTATTTCTACCGCAACTCAAGGCCAATGCATTGGCCATCATATCCGCACTAGTTGCTAGCGTCATCCTGACTATTGGATCAAGTGCTCTGGTGGTTCGCTTTTTAAGCAAGAAAGCTAGCCATGAGTGAAAAGCATTCGATTGTAGAAATTTGGGTTTACTTATCGGGTAGCCCGCTCTTTGCACTCTTTATCACTTTAGCCGCCTATCAGATTGGCCTCACTATTTATAAGCACGCTAAGCAAAATCCCTTAGCTAATCCCGTGGCTATAGCCATCTTGATTGTGGCTAGCACTATCACGCTCATTGAAATGCCCTACTCAACTTACTTTGAGGGTGCGCAATTTATTCACTTCTTACTCGGATCTGCCACTGTATCTTTGGCAATTCCGATCTATCGGGGGTTGAGTAGTCTTAAAGGTAGATCTTTGCCTTTAATTGCATCGCTGTGTACCGGTGGTTTAGTTTCTATTGTGAGCGCCGTAGAAATTGCCAGACTTTTAGGAGCTGATAGCAGCATTACTGGTGCCATGTATCCAAAATCAGTGACCGCTCCAATTGCGATGGGTATTGCTGAGCGCATTGGTGTGTCACCCACTTTGACAGCCATCTTTGCCGTGAGCACTGGAATACTAGGCGCTATCTTGGCGCCCTTTGTGCTCAACGCATTGGGTATGAAAGCTTGGTGGCAAAGAGGATTTGCGATTGGTATTGGCGCACACGGCATCGGTACCTCACGCGCATTTAGCATTCACCCTGAAGCGGGAACCTATGCAAGCCTTGCGATGGGAATGAACGGCGTGATTAGCGCTGTTGCTATCCCCATCATCTATCACTTATTTAATAAGTAATTCATTATTGAGTTTAAGCAGCATGCAGTGCTGGTATGCGAGCATGCTTTACTTTTGGCTTAATAGTCTTTCTTGCTTTCCATAAATCGCAAGCAGATTGTTGAGCCAACCAAACGCTGGCGCTACCACCATTCTTTACACCAAGCCACGCCTCGATACGCAAAGCCATTTCAGGAGATATCGCAGCCTTGGCATTTAATACACGCGACAAAGCAGGACGAGTAACACCCAGCTGCTTGGCCGCTGCAGTTACAGTCAACTCTAGAGCAGGCAAGATATCATCTCGCAAGATGAGCCCTGGATGGGGTGGGTTGTGCATTTTTCTCATTTTTATCGTCAATGGTAATCCTGATAATTCACCAGCATTGCATCTTCCCCTTCAAATCTAAATGTCATCCGCCAGTTTCCGCTCACCACAATTGAGTAGTGGCCCACAGACTTTCCTTGAAGCAAATGAAGGCGCCAGCCCGGCAAATTCATATCCTCCCAGGATCTCGCCTCACTCAACCTTGCGAGTTGTCGCGAGAGCCGTGGAGCATGCGCGCTTTGGATGCCTGCTCTACTACCTGTTTCAAAAAATAGCTGCAATCCTTTGTGGCGAAACGATTTGATCATACCACATTGTATAGCATAGCGTTACACCAATATTGAGTCTCCATAAAGGCATATTTACATTATGGAATTACTCAGATTTGATTTGAGCGGCTTTCACAATCGGTGCAAATCGCACTAAGTCGCCCTTAATTTGCTCACCAAATTTTTCAGGTGTACCAGGTGATGGGAAGATACCCATGGATAGAAGCTTCGCCTTACCTTCAGGTGAATTCAGGATCTCATTTAAAGCTTGATTCAATTTGGTAATAATCGGTTTCGGTGTTTTTGCTGGGGCTAGTAATCCAACCCAATCATCAATCACAAAATCTTTGACGCCACTCTCGATAAAAGTTGGCACATCAGGCATGCTTGGACTACGTTTTGCACTCGACACAGCAATCGCTTTAATTCTGCCAGTAGCAACGTATTGATTTGCTCCAGCAACTGCAGTGTAGACAAGAGGAATATTGCCACCCAATAAATCTAGCAAAGCTTGACCACCCCCTTTATAGGGAACATGAACCAAGTTCGCGCCTGTCTTTTGCTTAAAGAGCTCTCCTGCGATATGCGGAGTTCCACCAGACCCGGATGTGCCATAAGACAGTCCATTAGGATCCTTTTTGGATATCGCAATAACGTCTGCCAAAGTCTTACCCTGAAAATCGTTATTCGCAACAATGATCAAAATGGCGTCACCAATTTTTCCGATAGGTGCAAAGTCTTTCACGCTATCAAAGGGCACCTTGTCAAAAAGTGAAGGATTGATTGATAAAGTACCCGCATAACCCAATAACAAAGTGTAGCCATCAGGTTCAGCAGTGGCAACCATTTGAGTGCCAATATTGCCAGATGCGCCAGGCTTGTTATCGGCAATCACTTGTTGACCCAGCTTCAATGACAATTGCTCCGCAATGAATCTCCCTGAGGTATCCGTTACGCCACCTGGTGTAAACGGAATGATTAAGCGAATGGGTCGATTGGGATAATTTGATTGTGCAAAGCCAGCCAACGAAGTCAGGGCTGTCAGCAAAAAAATGGCGGATGAGAAGTAACGATGTAATGTCATGGCAAACCTTTATCTAGTTTTACTTCGTCTCAACAAAACGTTTCTCAAATTCCCATACATCTTCAAAGCCCATCAGCTTTGATAGATCCCCGAAGTCATATAAATCTACTGGATTATTGATGGAGGAGCCAGAGTCTTTAAAGTGTTCGTACACCTTACTCATTGTCTGTACTGAAGCCAGTAAAGCGGTTACTGGGAAGATGGCGATTTTATAACCCAACTGCTCTAACTCTACTTTTGATAACACAGGAGTTCTTCCCTTCTCCACCATATTGGCTATCAATGGATGATCGGGAAAGGTCTTACCTATGCGTTGCATTTCTTCTTGAGTCTCAGGTGATTCAATAAATAGAATATCTGCACCAGCTCGAGCATATGCTTCACCACGGCGAAGTGCCTCGTCCAAGCCGAGAGTAGTTCTAGCGTCAGTTCTGGCGATGATCTTGAAATTGGGGTCGGCACGTGACGCAACTGCAACCTCAATCTTTCTAACCATGTCTTCCATTGGAATCACTCTGCGGCCGGGTGTGTGTCCACATTTTTTAGGAAACTCTTGGTCCTCTAGTTGAATCGCTACGGCACCGGCAGCTTCATAACCACGAATGGTATGACGTACATTTAATAAGCCACCATAACCTGTATCACCATCGGCAATCAAAGGAGTCTTAGCCATCCCAGCCATCGCAGTTACCCTGCCAACCATTTCGGTATAAGTGGCAATGCCTGCGTCTGGCAATCCTAACAATGAAGCAACCGTACCATAACCCGTCATGTAGAGGGCATCAAAATTCATACGATCTGCTAAGCGTAATGACACCATCTCATAAACTCCAGGTGCAACAATCAATCCTGGTTTACTGAGTCGCTGATTAAACAAATCCCTTTGGGTCGTCATAGGTCTCCTAATTTTTATCTTTTTATTTTGTTCTATGTTTTATTTTATTGGGCGTGCTATGCGTTGATTTTCATTGCAGCATCTATCGCGTCACCCAATACACTACATAAGAATTCAACTTCTTTAGGCTCTGAGATAAATGGAGGCCCCACTGCAATTACATCTCCCGCAACACGCACGAGAGCGCCTCTCTCAATGCATGCTTCTAACACCTTAAGCGCACGCAAACCTGGCTTACCAGAAACTGGATCGAGCTCCACCGCGCCAGATAAACCAAAGTTCCGAATATCCAGAACACCAGCCTTGCCTTTCATGGCATGCAGTCCATTCTCTAAAACAGGTTCGAGTGCTTTTGCACGATTGACCAAGTCATCAGATTCAAAAATATCCAGTACTGCATGACCAGCAGCCGTTGGAATGGGATGGCCTGAATAGGTATAACCGTGGAAGAATTCAATTGCTTGCTCTTGCCCACCATTAGCAATAATGCTGTCATAGATATCACCACGCACGATTACACCACCCAGCGGAATAACGCCATTCGTAATCGCTTTTGCAAAGGTAATCATATCGGGTACAACACCAAATCGGTCGGCACCAAAGTTTGCGCCCAGGCGCCCAAAGCCCGTAATGACTTCATCAAAGATTAATAAGATCCCGTGCTTAGTGCAGATCTCACGAATTTTTTGCAGATAGCCTTGGGGTGGAACAATCACACCCGTCGAGCCCTGAACTGGCTCAAGAATAACGGCAGCAATCGTATTCGCATCCTGGAGTGCAACGATTTTTTCTAACTCATCTGCAAGGTGCGCACCCCATATAGGCTGCCCTTTTGAAAAAGCCATTTGCGAAAGATTGAGAGTATGTGGAAGATGATCAACACCAGGCATCATCATGCTGGCAAACATCTTGCGGTTGGCAACCATACCTCCCACCGAAATACCGCCCATACCAACCCCGTGATAAGCGCGATCCCGTCCAATCATACGAATGCGTGAAGCATTACCCATAATCCGGTGATATCCAATGGCAATTTTTAGTGCGGTATCAACCGCTTCTGATCCGGAGTTTGTAAAAAAGACTTTGTCTAAGCCTGCTGGTGCCATATTGGCAATGCGAGTAGCTAGACTAAAAGTAGCCTCGCTTGCCATCTGAAATGCTGGGCAATAATCCATGGTTTCATACTGCTGAGAAATGGCTGCACCAATTCGTGGGTCTGCATGCCCCAATGGTGAGCACCAGAGCCCAGATAGACCATCAAATAGCTTACGGCCATGATCGTCATAGTAGTAAGCTCCCTTAGCAGACCGCATGATCTTTGGATGCTGATGAAAGTAGCGGTTTGGGGTAAACGGCAGCCAGTACGCTGACATATCTACACCGTTCAGTGTTTTATTTACTGCCGTCATGAATGTCTCTCGAAGTCTATATATATCTGTTTTCTGAATATCCAATACTATATAACCCATTGACCCATTTGACTCTAAGGACCTTGAAATGACTATCCTTAAATCCTGCCTTTTAAGTGCCTGCACCCTACTAAGCTTATTTGGCAACGCTTTTGCCGCCCCAGAGACTGATTGGCCTAAGAAACCCATTCTTGCAATTGTTTCCTTTCCGGCCGGTGGCTCTACCGATATTTTTGCGCGCAGCGTAACTGCTCCCCTGGCGGATTTACTCGGTCAATCTATTGTGGTGGAAAACAAACCCGGTGCAGGCGGCATGATTGGCTTACAAGCTGCTGCCAAAGCTGCCCCGGATGGTTACATCATTCACATTAGTGCATTGACCAATCAATCCATTTCTTCTGCTTTGTTTAAGAACCCCCCTGCTGACTTACAAAAAGATTTTGTTCCTGTCGCTCTAATTGGCACTATTCCCCATTTGATTGTGGTGAACCCTAGCGTTCCCGCTAAAAATCTTCCTGAACTCATTGCTTTTATTAAATCCAAAAAGGGTGATTTCAATTACGCATCCCAGGGTAACGGCAGCCTCTCCCATTTAGAGTCCACCTTGTTTATGCAACGCATTGGCGCTACCGGCACTCATGTTCCTTATAAGGGCAGTAGCTTTGCATTACCTGACCTTATTGCTGGTAACACTTTAATGATGTTCGACAGCGTGACCGCATCCCTACCACACATTCAGAGCGGTAAGCTGCGACCTATTGCTATTGCTGCAGCGGAACGTTCACCACTCATGCCCAATGTACCAACATTGGGGCAAGATGGTATGAAGCAATTTGATGTTGAGAACTTCTATGCGGTCTATGTCCCCAAAGGAACTTCTCCAGCCATTGTGAGTAAGTTAGAGCATGAGATTCGTAAGATTTTGACTAACCCGGACTTTAAGTCCCGGATGGCTGCGCAAGGCATCCATCCGCAATTTGCTAATTCAGAAAAGCTTGCAGAAATTACAGTTGAAGAGGCAAATAAATGGACGAAAGTAGTAAAGTCAGCGAATGTTAAAGTTGACTAATTATTAACTTTTTAATTACTAAAATTAACTATGCTCATTTCTCCCCCATTTGGCGGTGGTCGCGCCCCCGTACTCGCCAGAAATACCGTTGCTAGCTCTCAACCTTTAGCGACCCAAGCCGGTATTGAAGCTCTGCAAAACGGAGGAAATGCCGTCGATGCTGCACTAGCAACAGCGATCACCCTCACCGTAGTTGAACCGACCATGAATGGTCTTGGTGGTGATGGCTTTGCAATTTTGTGGGATGGTAAGAAAATTCATGGTCTCAATGCTTCGGGTCGTGCCCCTGCCGCGTGGACTCCAGAGTACTTTGCAAGCAAGTCTGCGATGGATCTCATCGGCTGGAATACCGTCACCGTTCCAGGAATGGTGGCTGGCTGGATTGCGCTCTCCAGAAAATTTGGCAAGCTGCCATTTGCACAACTCTTTCAGCGTGCAATCGACTATGCAGAAAATGGTTTTCCGGTTTCACCAGTGATTGCACGCCAGTGGCGTGAAGCCATTCCGATTCTCAAAAATCAACCGGGCTTTAGCGAGTCATTCTTAATAGACGGCAAAGCCCCACAGGCTGGTCAGATTTGGAAATACCCTGCTCAAGCAAAGACCTTGAAAGAAATTGCGACTACTGAAGGTGAGTCTTTCTACAAAGGTCCTCTAGCCCAAAGCATGGTTGACTTTGCCAAAGCAACTGGCGGTTGCTTCACCATGCAAGACTTTGCTGATAACGAACCGGATTGGGTTGAGCCCCTCGCTTTTGATTACGGTGACTACACCCTCCTAGAAATTCCACCGAATGGTTCAGGCATTGCCGCACAAATGGCTTTAGGTATTTTGCAGGCTGCCAATGCTAAACAATATCCTGCAAATTCAGCCCAACGTATCCATCTTCAGATTGAAGCAATGCGTTTAGCATTTGCTGATGCTTATGCTTATGTATCTGATGCACGCTCGATGCAAGTTCCAGTATCAAGTCTATTAGATCGTGACTACTTAGCAAGTCGTGCTGCATTGATTGATGATAGCAAGGCTGGTACCTACGGCCCTGGTGATCCCCACTCTGGTGGTACCGTCTATCTTTGCGCTGCCGATGAATCTGGCATGATGATTTCGTATATTCAGTCAAACTTCAAAGGCTTTGGTTCTGGTGTTGTGGCTCCAGGTGGTATCGCCTTCCACAACCGTGGCATGAGCTTTAGCTTGCTCAATGGTCACCCCAATCAGGTTGCTCCTGGTAAGCGCCCCTTCCATACAATCTTGCCCGGGTTCTTAACAAAAGATGGCAAACCACTAATGGCATTCGGTGTGATGGGTGGCAATATGCAA